>QCVD01000009.1 GCA_003208835.1 Synechococcus sp. AG-683-C23
TGGAATCATGGCCAGACGCCAACGCCCTAGAAACAGCACAAGGACGAGCAACACAAGGACGACGGCGTCGCGCAAGGTGCTGAGTGTTCGGTCGAGGTTGGCCTGAACCGTGTCAGCCACGTCCACGATCAGCGACAGTTCAACGCCTGGTGGGAAGTTCGATTCCAATTGTTGGAGCTGGTCCTTGATGGATCGACTCACCTGCAGAGCATTGCCTCCGTCCCGCTGATAAACACCGACGGCAATCGACTGTTCGCCCTGAAGGTTCATGGCGCTGCGGCCATAGCTCTTCTGTCCAAGCACCACCCGGCCCACATCTTTGAGCCTGAGGAGTCCTCCGTTATCGATTTGACGCAGGACAAGATTCTCAAACTCGTCTTGGCTGCGAAGCCGTCCCTCTGCTTCAACGGGAAGGCTGATCAGTTGTCCGCTTGGTGCGGGTGATGCGCCGATGCTTCCTATGGCTGCGAGGACGTTTTGTTCCGCTAGAGACTGAGTCACGTCCGTGACTGTCAAATGCGCTTGTTCCAATCGCTGCGGATCTAACCAAATCCGAAAGGACAGTTCACTCCCCCCGAAAACCACGACATCACCCACCCCTGGAGTGGTGAGTAGAGATTCCCTCAGCGATTGATCAAGCCATCCCGTCAGGAATGTTGGTACGTATTGATCCTGCGGATGACTAAATCCGAGGATCATCAGCAGGTCGTTCGATGAGCGTCGAACCTGGAGGCCCTGCCGACCAACAGCTTTTGGTAGACGGCGGGTCGCCAGGTTGACTTCGTTTTGAACCTTAATCGCATTCAGTTCGGGATCTCCCGAGCTGAACCGCAGGCTGATACTGGCTCCGCCTTGTCGGCTGGTGGAGCTGATGCTTTCAACGCCGTCAAGACCATTGAGCTGCTGCTCCAACACAGCCGTAACGCTTTGCTCAACGACGTCAGGGGAGGCTGCCGGGAAGCTTGCGCTCACGCTCACCCTTGTCGGTGAAAGTTGAGGAAGGTCCTCGAGTCCAAGGCCAACCATGGAGGTGAGCCCGGCCAGGAGAATGAGCACGCTGCACACCACCGTGAAGACGGGGCGCCTCAGAAAGGGCTGAGAGATCGACCGCATTCGGTACGATTCAGAAATGGAGAGGACTTTGCATTGAAAAACCCCTGAAAAGCATTAGGTGCATTTCAGGGGGGTGAGCCGATGAATCGTTTAGTGAAGAGTGGATTTAGCCCACACTCCAAACGCCAGCAGCGATGTTGAACAAGTCTTGAACATGAACGGTGCTGCATAGGAACCATGCAAAGACGGCTCCACCGCATCCGCCCAGCCAAAACCCACTGGTGAAGTCCGCCCAGCCAGTGCGGGTGAATAGATCAGACGGGGGGTTGTTGACAGTGACGTCGGAAGGCGGAATGTGGGGCTGTTTCCCAGGCTGGTTGTATAGCAAAAACAGCAGGGTCAGGATGTGAACGGCCCCAATGGCCGCCAAAACACCTGCAGTGTCTTGGAATTCTGTAGCCCGCAGTGGGCCGCAGATTGTGAAGGGTCCGTAGAGCAAGTACCCAAAAGCAGCACCTGTTTCGAGGCCGCGGAAATTTGGTGAAATTCCTTCGCGGTACAAGGGCAGGTTGTTGATCAGGCCTTTGATGAAATAGCCGCTGTTAACCGGTGTGGCGAGATCGCCGACACAGGGATCAGAAGCAGGAGTGACAGTCATTGAAAATGAATGCTGAGGGTTTGGGGCGATCCGCAGCCTGCGGTCACTCGGCAGCGGTGATCACTCGACCAACGAGGACGATGAACACTGCGGGAAAAACGATTCCGGTCATGGGCACGAAAATTGCAGGCAGCCAGGCAGCAGCGAATTCTCCAGTCATGTCTAGACCAAAAGCTTCACGTTTAGTGTAAAGATCACTGATCGAACGGCTTCTCCTTAGCCGTGACGGCGACATAAAAGTTCAATCCAAATGCAGAACGTTCTCGTCCCTGGTGCTGTTGGTTTGCTCGTGGTTTTTCTTTGGCTGCAAAGGAAGCCGCTTAAGCCAATGCTGTCCAGCACTGACGCAAGCGCTGTTGCTCAGCTCAACCGCACGCAGCTTGAACTGGTTATTGAAGCCGAACAGCTCTCCAAAATTGAAGACGTTGACTTGTGCGCGTGGACGAGTCCAGTCACTGCTCAAGAAACGATCAGCCTTCAAAAATCCTTGCGTTTTGGAATGAATTCTGGTCCAGAGGAACGGCTTTTGGCTGTACGTCAGGCCGCACGTTGGGGGCATCGATCGGTGCTTCCGTTGTTGCGCCGCGCCTTGCGCGACTCCGATCCACGGGTTGTGGAATCAGCGGCCCAGGCCATCGCACCGTTCCGCTCCACACCACATCGCACAGTCGTTCAGGCTGCTCGTCCGCCACGCAACGTTTCACGAATGCGGTAGATCGGTCGATCCTGACTTTCGTGATAAGTCCTGATCTGCAGTTCGCCCAATAGCCCGAAGCAGAACAGCTGGATGCCCGCCAGCCCAAGCACAACAGCAAGAGTGAGTAAGGGCCTGTTGCCGATGTCGCCGCCCATCAGTTTGATCACCAACAAATAGGTGCTGGCGACCAGGCTGGTGAGAATGGCGATCAATCCCCCAAAGCCAAAGACATACATCGGTCTGGTTAGGAATCGCTTCATAAACCAAACCGTGAGCAGGTCCATCAGGACACGGAATGTGCGGTCGATTCCATATTTGCTGCTCCCAAATTGACGAGCTCGGTGGTTCACCTTTACTTCTGTGATTCGCGCCCCTTCGATGAAAGCCAAGGCTGGCAAGAACCTGTGCAGTTCTCCATAGAGGCGCATGTCGGCCAGCACTTCTCGTCGATAGGCCTTTAATGAGCAGCCGTAATCGTGGAGTCGAACGTCGGTGACTCGGCCGATTAAGCGGTTGGCCAACTTCGAGGGGAGTTTGCGTTGTAAGGCCGCGTCTTGCCGCTGGTGCCGCCAACCGCTGACTAAGTCGTAGCCCTCGCGCAATTTGCTGAGCAGCATTGGGATGTCGGCTGGGTCATTTTGGAGGTCGCCATCCAGGCTCACGATCACCTCCCCTTGCGAGACGTCAAAGCCAGCAGCCATGGCTGCTGTCTGGCCATAGTTCTTACGAAGCAGCACTCCGACGAGCTCTGGGATCTCTCGGCTCAGCCGCTCGAGCACCTCGGCAGTGTGGTCACTGGAGCCGTCATTGACCAGTACAAGCTCGAAGCGTTCGCCGCTGGGTCGAAGGGCTGACAGCAGCTGCTCCACCAGGTGCGGCAAGCTTTCCTCTTCGTTGTAGAGGGGCACCACCACCGATAGGTCTAGGGGTGCACTCATGCCGGTTGCCTTGTTGGAGAATTCAACTTAATCGGCGACTCCTGTGGTTTCTGTGGCGATCCGTGGTGGTTTTAAGCCCAAGCTTGGCCGTCATGGCAGCGCATGACCCGTCCAGCGCCGCGAAGTTCGGCTCTGTAATGGCATGCCACCGGGTGGGTGTCCTGGGGGTGAAGGCTGTCGATGCCAATGCCATTTCGGCCATGCTCTTTCCCAGAGCTATGGCGGTAGCGGCCATCGCCCAGATGGAGCCCCACATGGGTGCATCGCTTGTTGGTGCCGAAAAAAATGAGATCCCCCGGTCGAAGCAAGTTGCATGATCCAGGCGTCACTGCAATGGGTTGGCAGAACTGTTCCTGTTGATAGGCGTCGCGGGGGATCCAGATCTTTTGACTCGCAAACGCCATTTGCATCAGTCCCGAACAGTCCATGTCTGGCTCTGTGGTCCCACCCCACAAATAGGTATTGGGCTGTTGTTGAACGCGTTCGCTCCAGGCCAGGACATGTGGAATGCGTTGTTCAATTTCGGTTGATGTGAGCATCGTGGGCTGCCATGGGCCTCGATGCTCTGCGTTGCCGATGACGGCATCCTGATCAAGCCAGCACTGGTATCCATCGTCGAGAAGCACTACCTCAATGCGTGCACCAACGATCTTGAGGATGCGAAAGCTCCGTCCTTTGGCGGCTTGGGTTGTTAATCCATGTCCTGTGGCACGGGAATAACCATTCACGTTCGCTCGAAGCCGCCAACAGCTCTGTGTCGCCAGCAAGTCCGGAGCCAAAAGAGTGCCTAACGTCGTCATGGCCAATTGCTCTTGCTATGGCGTTCTACCGTTTCGATCCCGCCATGGCTTTATGCCTGAAATCCGTGCTGGACGGACTGGATGCGGAAGGCCGCCCAGGACTCCGCAACAGCTTGGGGGTGACCTGGATTCGCTACACGGATGTGAATCCAGAGGCTGGTGACGGACTGGGTGTGTCTTGGAATCATCAGCGCTCCATCTATCCCGCCAGCGTGGTGAAGCTGTTTTATGCCGTGGCGACGGAGCAATGGTTGCAGCGCGATCTCATCCCCGACAGTGATGAATTGGAACGGGCCCTGCGGGAGATGATTGCCGACTCCAGCAACGATGCCACCGGTCTCGTGATGGATTTACTGACTGGAACCACCAGTGGTCCGATGCTCCATGGGGAGCGATGGCTGATGTGGCAGCGACAGCGAAATTTGGTGAATGAATGGCTGGAAACTCTGTTGTGGCCTGAGCTGGAGCTGGTGAACTGTTGTCAGAAAACTTGGGGGGATGGGCCATTTGGCCGTGAAAAATCGTTCTATGGAAACGACAATGCCAATCGCAATGCGCTGACGACTGCGGCAACTGCTCGCATGTTGGAGGCGGTCATGACAGGGGCGGTGGTGTCACCACCGGCTTGTCGCCGGTTACGCGCTCTTTTGCGGCGCTCCCTCGATCCCGCCCAGCGCCGTGCCGATCCGGAGAACCAGGTGGATGGCTTTCTAGGTGAAGGACTTCCTGAGGGGGTGAAACTTTGGAGTAAGGCGGGTTGGATGAGTCAAGCTCGTCATGATGCGGCCTGGTGGCAGTTGCCTGATCAATCCCCGACGTTGCTGGTGGTGTTCAGCTCAGGGCCAGACCGTGCCAAAGATGAACAGCTTCTTCCAGCTCTTGCTAAGGCCTTGTCGGGTTTTTCGGGTTAAGGGGCTGGAGTGAAGACACTCTTCTTTGCCGCTGATTGTGCACCGTCTTGTTGATGGTCTCGACTCAAAAAAGCCATGAGGATTGAGAGGTCGTCAGACCTCTTGGATCACTCTTGGAACGGAGAGGGAGGGATTCGAACCCTCGACAAGCGTTGCCGCCTGTAACTCCTTAGCAGGGAGCCGCTTTCAACCACTCAGCCACCTCTCCAGGGACTAGATGATCCTATCAAGTGCTGGGCAATTGGTCAGACCTCAACGCGGGGCAGCCGATGCTTGAACCCGCAGAGAATTTCCCAAGGGATCGACTGGCAGCGGTCACTCCAGTTCTGCGGGGTGATCTCAACGTTTTGATCCCGTCCCAGAAGGGTCACGATGCTGCCGGGATGAAGGTCGGGTGCGTCGGTTGCATCGATCAAAAGCTGATCCATGGTGATCGCTCCCACTTGCGGGAGACGCTTGTCGCAATGGAGCGCGTCAATCTGCCCACTCAGGGCTCGCATAACACCGTCGGCATAGCCGATGGCAACCACAGCAAGGCGTCTGGCATGGGGGCTGATGTACTGATGGCCATAGCTCACGCCAGTGCCGGCTTGGATTTCGCGGATCAGCGTGACCTTGGCGCGTACCGCTAGGGCGGATCGCAAGGGCACCACATCGCTCAAGTGGCTGGCCGGTGAATGTCCGTACAGGGCAAGTCCGACCCTCACCATGTCGTAATGCAAGTTTGGTTCCAACAAGGTTCCGGCGGAATTGGCGAGATGACGGCACAGCCCGTGGCCCCTTTGAGGGAGAGCTTCGAGCACGGACTGGAACCGTTGCTGCTGCTGTTGCGTCACGGTCATATTGCGATCATCGGCACAGGCCAGATGGCTGTAAATGCCTTCCAGTACTAAGTTTTTGAGGCGTTGGATGGCTTCAGTGGTTTCAGCACCATCGTCCAGGGCGCACCCCAGCCTGCTCATGCCCGTATCGATTTTGAGTTGAACCTTGAACCGTCGGCCGCTGTCTTCTGCGAGGGCATGGCATAGCTTGGCGTCGCCAAGACTGCTGAGTGTTGGCATGAGCTGCCACTCCAGGCAGGTCCGCAATTCTTCGGGATCGCAGAGATTGCTTAAGAGGAGGATTGGGGCCTTGAGGCCGGAATGCCTGAGCTCTAAGCCTTCCTGAAGCGTCGCCACGCCAAGACTCGTGGCTCCACCATCTAGGGCTGCGTTGGCCACGGTGACAGCCCCATGGCCGTAGCCATCGGCCTTCACCACGGCCATGAGCTCAGCTCCAGGGGTCAAGTGCTGACACAACGCGCCCGCATTGGCCTTAATCGCTGCCGGTGATACCTCCACCCAGGCGCGCTGGCGTGGATTTTGATCCGGCATGACAACAGTGCTTGGGGCTACCAAGACAAATGTGGTGTGGCTAATAGCATGAAGTTTATTCAGGGAGCTGGCATGGGCCAGGTTCTCGTTCTCAATGCGTCCTACGAACCGCTAAACATCACCACCTGGCGAAGAGCCATGGTGATGATGCTGAAAGGTAAAGCGGAGAGTCTCGAACAGGATGTGAGTAGGGAAATCCGAAGGGGTACGCATCTCCCCACGGTGATTCGCTTGCGTCAATACGTGCGTGTTCCTTTTCGACAAGTGCCGTTGACTCGTCGCAATGTGTTTTATCGGGATAATCACAGTTGTCAGTACTGCGGCTGTTCCGGTGAGCAGCTGTCTATCGACCATGTGATTCCACGGAGTCGTGGGGGTCCCGATGATTGGGACAACGTCACGACTGCCTGCCTCAGTTGCAACGTCCGTAAGGGAAATCGCACGCCTGGGGAAGCAGAAATGCCCTTGAAGCGGGTCCCCCGACGTCCATTGAGCAGTTTGAGTTTTGAAGCAACACGCCAGATTCATGCTGGACATCACGGCGAGTGGGCGAAATATGTGATCGGCGCCTAGTTCGCTCAGTTCGTTCGCTCAGTACCTAGTTGGCTCAGTCTTCCGATTCTTCGCTGAGTGCTTCCAGCTTTTGACGTTGCTCTTCGGCGATGCATGCACCGATGAGGTCCTCAAGTTGCCCTTGAAGGACTGGTTCAAGCGAGAAATTACGCCCCAGTCGGTGATCGGTTGTTCGGTTGTCTTTGTAGTTGTAGGTGCGAATTTTTTCAGACCGATCGCCACTTCCCACTTGCGATCGACGATGACTGCTTTCACGTTCAGCCGCCGCCGCCAATTCGCGTTCGAGCAACTTGGCGCGAAGAATTTCCAAAGCACGTTCCCTGTTCTGTAGTTGGGAGCGCTGCTGCGTACAGAACACGCGAATGCCTGTGGGCTTATGCAGCAGATCCACTGCTGTTTCCACTTTGTTGACGTTCTGACCCCCAGCTCCGCCGGAGCGGGCGGTACTGATTTCGAGATCCTTTGGGTCTAATTGCACCTCAACGGCATCGGCTTCTGGCATCACAGCCACTGTTGCTGTTGAGGTGTGAACCCGTCCTTGGGATTCCGTTGCCGGAACGCGTTGCACACGATGAACCCCGGCTTCGAACTTCAGTTGACTGAAGACACTGCTTCCTTTCACAGAAACGATCAGTTCTCGATATCCGCCGAGATCAGCCTCAGTGCAGCTCAGCTGTTGCACTGACCATCCGAGCTTCTGGCCATACCGTTCGTACATTCGGGCGAGATCTCCTGCCCAAATACAGGCTTCATCGCCCCCCGCCCCCGCACGAATTTCCAACATCACGCTGCGATCGTCTCGCGGGTCGCGGGGCAGTAATGCCAGGGTGAGTCGCTGCAACAATGCGGCATGTTGGGCTTCTAAGTCGCTGAGCTCGTCTTGGGCGAGTTCCTGCATCGCGGCGTCGCTCCGACTCTCCCGTAGGAGGTCACGGGCATCAGCCTGCTCCTGCTCCAGTTTTTGGAGCTCCTCGAAATCGAGGACGAGCGGTTCAAGCCTGGATCGCTCTCGAGCAATCGTTTCAAGTCGCTTTGGATCATTGGCGACATCAGGATCAGCAAGCTGCCGCTCGAGGCTGCGGAAGCTTGCTGTAGCCGTCTGTAATCGGCTGGTCAGGGTTGAGGCATCCATAGCCATAGCCATAGCCCAGCCTCAATTTCAGGATGTGGCTTCGTCGTCTTTTCCCTTGGTGGTGCCCATGCCGTATTTCTTCATGAAGCGATCCACACGACCTTCGGTATCAAGGATTTTTTGGTTCCCTGTGAAGAAGGGGTGGTTGCCACTCCAGACGTCAACGTGAATTTCTGGCTGCGTAGCACCAGTGGTCATGACCACTTCGCCATTGCAGATCACCTTGGCATCGGGATACCAGGTGGGATGGATGTCGGACTTAGGCATGAGTTAAATAAAAAAATCAGCGCTTGGAGAACTGAGGTGCCTTACGGGCTTTCTTCAGACCGTACTTACGGCGTTCCTTGGCGCGGGGGTCGCGGCTCAAGTGGCCTTCGGTTTTTAGCGGTTTGCGGTTGTCTGCCGACAATTCACACAGAGCACGAGCGGCTCCTTGCTTGATGGCACCGGACTGACCAGTTAATCCGCCACCGTGAACGTTCACAAGAATGTCGTACTCGGTGCTAAGCCCCAATGTTTCGAGGGGACCTTTGACAGCAGCGAGGTAGGCCGGGTTGTAGTTGAGATAGTTATCTCCGGGACGACCATTAATGGTGATCGTGCCGTTGCCTGGAACGAGACGGACCCGGGCCACGGAGGTCTTACGACGACCTGTACCCCAGTAGACGACAGAATTGCTGCTCATTTGGCGGTAGCTGAGGGGTTGAGCTGAAGGGGCTGGGGCTTTTGGGCTGAATGGGGATGCTCGGTGCCTTTATAGACCTTGAGCTTCCGGTACATCTGCCGTCCCAGGGCGTTGTGGGGAAGCATGCCCTTGATGGCTTTTTCCACGATCCGTTCTGGGATGCGCTCCTGAAGGGATTCAAAGGTTTCAACCTTCATTCCGCCAGGACGACCTGAATGTCGCCGGTAAAGCTTTTGCTGGGGCTTTCTTCCGCTGACTTGAATTTTTTCAGCGTTGACCACCACCACGAAATCACCTGTATCGAGGTGAGGCGTGAAGCTGGGGTTGTTTTTGCCGCGCAGAATCGAGGCAACCTCGGTTGCTAGGCGACCAAGGGTCTGATTCTCAGCGTCCACCACATACCACTGGCGGTCGATCGAATCGATGGGAGGAAGGGAGGTCTTGTTCATCTCGCCGGCAGGCCGGTTCGGTGGTGCTCCGTCGAAGACGGCGAAGCTGTACAGGATGGTTTGGACCATGATTGGACCAAACCGTGGATCAATGATCGAGCTTACTCCTCAGCAATCCCTCTCCTAGGAGCTGGAATTGTCATCAGAGGTCTTGTTGCTCGTGTCTGGCAAACAAGGAGGATCCGGGGGCGGATCATCCGTTGCTAGAGAAAACCACGGCTGGCAATCGTACCAGCCAGCTTTGCTAAAAACCTGGTCCGCATATCCGGCTCTCAATAGACAAAGCCCTCTTGCAGGCGCGGCTTCCCTGACTTGGTCTCGGCGGCGGTCTCTCCAGCGTTGTTCAAAGGCTTCCACGCTGAGCCGATGCTCTCCGACGGCAACGAGCTGGGCCATCAAGAGTCGAACCATGCCGTAAAGGAATCCACTGGCTTGGATTTCCACGCGTATAAGGTCACCCTCGCGTTCCACTAGCACGTCTTGGATGGAAGTGCGTGAGTGAGGCCGTCGGCTACCAGCGCGCATGAAGGCAGCAAAATCATGGAGGCCGATCATCCCTTCAAGGGCAACTCGCATGTTGTCTTCGTCGAGGCGATGGTGGTACCGGTGCCAAGTCCATGGAGTCAGGAACAAGTTGGGTCGCCGACTGTTGTGAATGATGTATCTGTAACGCCGGTAAATAGCGGAATAACAGGCATGCCAATCCTTTGGCCTCTCAACAGATTCACGCACCCTGATCGATGCGGGTAATCGACCGTTAAGAGCAGGAGCCCACTTTGCGGCAGGAATTGGTCCTGAACAGTCGAAATGCACGACTTGGGCTGCAGCATGAACGCCAGCATCAGTCCGACCTGCAGCAAAGCTCTGTGTTGGTCGCAGAGGATCGAGTTGACCTATCGCTGCCTCTAAAACGGCTTGCACACTGCGGGCATTCTTTTGCCGCTGCCATCCACAAAAATCTGAACCCTCGTACTGCAGGCTGAGGGCAATCCGTCGAAGGATTGGTATCTCAGGGGGTGCAGACGAGGGTTCAGCGATCAAAAGTTAGACCCTGAAAGGGGTCAGAGTTACACCAATTCGATAATGGCCATCTCGGCATTGTCACCACGACGGGGCACCGTCCGCGTAATGCGGGTGTAGCCACCTTTGCGCTCGCCATATCGGGTCGGCGCCTTGTCAAATAGGGCGTGAACCAGTTGCTTATCGTAGATATAGCCAATAGCTCTCCTTCGAGACGCCAGGCTGCCGTCCTTGGCCAAGGTAATCATGCGTTCAGCTTCGTCGCGGAGGGCTTTCGCACGTGCCTTGGTGGTGGTGACACGACCTTCGCGGATGAGTTGGGTGGTGAGGGCGCGCAGCATTGCCTTGCGTTGATCAGCGGGACGACCCAGCTTGGGGACTCGGCATTGATGTCTCATGGTTCTGTCCTAATCGAGGTATTGGGGGAGAGCAGGTGACCCAAATTAGGCCGAGGTGCGGCTCTGGGGAATTGAGATGCCGATGCGTTCGAGGGCTTCGATCACTTCGTCGGCTGATTTAGAACCGAAGTTCTTGATTTCGAGCAGGTCTTCATAGCTGAAGCCCATCAGGTCAGACACAGAGTTGACTTGGGCGCGCTTGAGACAGTTATATGCCCGAACGGAGAGGTTTAATTCTTCGAGGGGGATTTGTGCTTCTGCAGAAGGTTCCGGCTCCGCAGCGACTTCCTCGACGAGGGTCACTGTAGCTAGAGGTTGGAAGAGCTCTAGCAGTTGATTGGCCGTTTGAGCTAGGGCGTCATCGGGTGTGATTGAGCCGTCTGTACAGATTTCAATCCGAAGGCGCTCGCGGGCTGAACCACCCTCTGCAACAGCTGTTTCGTCAATGTTGAAATTGCAGCGTTTCACTGGCATGAACACCGCATCGATCTGAAGAAGATCGATAGCACTGGTGTCTTCGTTGTGACGATCGACTGGGCGATAGCCGATTCCACGTTCTACGTGAACTTCCAGTTCAAGGCTGTGTCCGTCTGCGACGGTCGCAATGGTCCGATTGCCATCGATGACCTGGACTTGGGACGAAAATTGAAGATCGCTGGCTTTCACATCAGCGGGGCCAGCCACGACAAGGCGTCCAATCTCGAGCTCTGCTGAGCGGCTATTGACTGAAAGCTCCTTGCAGTTCAGCAAAATGTCGAGAACGTCTTCACGAACACCTGGAACCGTGGCGTACTCGTGGTTGACACCGGCGATGCGGATCGCAGTAACGGCGCTTCCCTCAAGCCCGCCCATCAGGACACGGCGCAATGCATTGCCCAAGGTTGTGGCTTGGCCACGCTCGAGGGGACCGATCAGAAAGACGCCTGTTTGGGCGCGATCCTCGGAGATTTGATGCTCGATGCGATCGATCTGGTATTGCAGCACGGTCTGAAGCAAAGAAGGGGAAAAGAACCGGAAAGGCGAAGTTGGTTCAGACGCGGCGGCGCTTAGGCCGGCGACAACCGTTGTGGGGTAGAGGCGTGACGTCTCTGATCAGTGTGATCTCAAGGCCGGCGACCTGAAGGGCACGGATGGCTGTTTCACGGCCTGACCCTGGACCACGAACCTTGACTTCAATTTGACGCATGCCCTGCTCAAGGGCTCGGCGGGCAGCAGCTTCAGCAGCTGTTTGTGCAGCGAAGGGAGTCCCTTTGCGAGCCCCCTTGAAACCGCTGGCACCGGCTGAAGACCAGGCGATGACCTCACCTGCTGTGTCGGTGATCGACACAATCGTGTTGTTGAAGGTGCTTTGGATATGTGCAACACCATTGGGGACGTTGCGTTTGGCCTTCTTGGGACCAGATTTTTTAGCGGTTTTGGCCATGGGCCGTTAGGAGACGAGGTAAGGGACGGAGGTGAATTACTTCTTCTTGCCAGCAACAGTCTTACGAGCACCGCGGCGTGTGCGGGCGTTCGTGCGGGTGCGCTGGCCGCGAACCGGAAGGCTCATCCGATGCCGACGGCCTCGCACACAGCCGATGTCTTGCAGTCGCTTCAGGGCCATGCCCTCTTGACGACGCAAATCACCTTCGATGGTGAAAGCCTCGGTTGCACCACGGAGCTTCTGGATGTCGCCATCCTCGAGATCCTTGACCCTGATGTCGGGGTTCACCCCCGCTTTGGCCAAGATGGCTTTGGCCCGTGTGAGGCCAACTCCATAGATATAAGTGAGGGAAACTTCAACCCGCTTATCACGGGGGATGTCAACGCCGGCGATCCGTGCCACGGAGGTTCAATCAAAAGGGACATAAGGCCTCCCGTATGTCGGAGGCAATGGACGGCAGCTGATGAAACGCTATGGCTCGATCAGCTGCTTAAAACAACGTTCGGGGTCAGCCCTGACGTTGCTTGTGCTTTGGGTTGGTGCAAATCACCATGACCCGACCGTGGCGACGGATCACCCGGCACTTCTCGCACATTTTTTTAACAGAAGCGCGCACCTTCATTAGGCGTGGCTCTCCCAATTTCCAAACGACAAACTTACCATGCGGGTCAACCGAGAACCTTGTTGATCAGTCCAGTGATTTCTTCCACTGAACCCTGGGCTGGAACGCTGATGAGCAATCCCTTGTTTTGGTAGTAACTGATCAACGGAGCGGTCTTGTCTCGGTACACCTCTAGCCGGTTTCGGATCACGTCTTCGTTGTCATCGGCCCGGCCGCGGCTCAGCATTCGTGTGATGAGGACTGCGTCGTCCAATTCGAGCAGGACGACTGCTTCAATCGGTTGCTTCAGCTCTTCCAGTAAGGGTTCCAGAGCTTCAGCTTGTGGAACGGTGCGTGGGAAACCATCAAGGAGCCACCCTTCCCCAGAGAGGGCTTTCATCTGACTTTCAACGATCGCCAGAACAAGCTTGTCGCTGACGAGCTCTCCACGGTTCATCACGGCTTCGGCTTCTTGTCCCAGCTCTGATTTCGCAGCGACTTCAGTTCTCAGCAGATCCCCTGTGGACAGATGTTTCATCCCATTGGAGTCGCAGATGCGAGTGGCCTGGGTGCCTTTACCCGCACCAGGTGGACCGAGAAAAAGAAGGCGGGTTTTCATTGAGGTTGTGGAGAGGAATGACAACAGTGGGTGCTGTGGTGAGAGCTCACTGACGCACGAGACCTTCGTAGCGCTGAGAAATCACGTAGGTCTGAACCTGTTTTGCCGTGTCAATGGCCACACCCACAAGAATGAGCAATGACGTGGCGCCGAGTCCTTGGAATGTCTGCACGTTGGTGGCCCGTTCCACTGCAGCAGGGATGATCGCGACGGAGCCCAGGAAAAGACCACCGAGCAACGTCAGTCTGTTCTGCACTCCAGAGAGGTAGTTGGTGGTGGCACTTCCAGGGCGCACTCCAGGGATGGCCACACCACCTCGCTTGAGGTTCGTGGCGATATCTGCAGGGTTCACCGTTAGAGATGCATAGAAGTAGGAGAACCCCAGAATCAAGGTGAAAAAAGCCAGGGCGTAAGGCCAGGGATTCGATGCGCTGGGATTGAGCATGCTTGCGGCTCGAATCAGCCATTCGCTTTTGGTGAGATTCGCCACCGTGACGGGTAAGAAAATCAACGCCGAAGCAAAAATGATTGGCATCACCCCACCGGCATTCAGCTTGAGGGGCAAGTAGCTCTGACGCGTTGGTAAAGCACCAGCACCGCCGACTTGGCGTTTGGCACTCACAATCGGTATGCGACGGGCCCCTTCTTGAACAAAGATGATTCCGACAATCGTGGCTAGAAACACCAGCACAAGCACAACAATTCCCAAAACGGTGTCGCGGTCTCCCGTCTGAGCCGCCTCGATTGTTGCCCCAAGGGTGCGAGGAAGGGTCGCAACGATGTTCAGGAAGATCACCAGAGATGCCCCTTGTCCAATCCCTCTTTCGGTGATGACCTCCGCTATCCACATCACGATCATGGATCCGGTGACGAGGGCTAAAGCTGTTTGAACCACGAAGACAACTTCGCTTAACCCCTCGACGGCGTATTGACGCAAAATCATGGCAAACACCACGCTTTGGATGAGTCCCCAGCCAAGAGCGACGTAGCGCGTGATTTGAGCAATTTTGCGCCGACCGGCTTCGCCTTCATTTTTTTGAAGGTCTTCCAGCTGTGGCAACGCTGCTGTCAGCAGTTGAAGAATGATCGATGCATTAATGAAGGGGAGAATTCCAAGCGCGAAAATTCCCAAGGTGGAGATTCCTCCACCCGTGAAAATATCGAGGAAGCCAATCAGCTGACCTCCTTGATCGATGAACTGTTTGAAAGCTTCCCTATCAATCCCTGGCATGGGGATGTAGATGCCAAGACGGACCAGAAGCAGCAGACCAAGGGTGGTAAGCACCCGACTGCGCAACCCTGGGTTTGTGATCAGCTGGGTGATCACTTCTGCGGCATTGGGGTTACGTCCCCGACTGACGAGCATGTCCGGAAGAAAGAAAGGTTGGGCTGATGCAGCAAAGCCGCCCGTGGACCAAAGTCCAGCGGACGGCTCAGACCCTAAGGCTGAAAAGGCAACGAGGCCTGATCAGTCAGTCAAGGGTTTCGCAGGTGCCGCCGGCCGCTTCGATCTTGGTGCGGGCGGAAGCTGTGAACGCCGAGGCTTGCACCGTCAGGTTCTTCACGGTGAGTTCACCGGTGCCGAGCATCTTTAAGGGATGCTTGGGGCTCGTCACGATGCCGTCTTTAACGAGGGAATCCAAATTCACGGTGGATCCATCCTTGAGCTCTTTCAAGGCAGACACGTTTAACACTGTGAAGTGCTTCTGATTGACCAGAGGAAAATGCTTCAGCTTTGGTACCCGGCGGTATAGCGGCATCTGTCCACCTTCGAACCCAGGACGGGTTGGGCGGCCGGAGCGTGACTTTTGGCCACGCATGCCGAAACCGCAGCTGGCGCCCTGACCAGCGGCAATGCCACGGCCCTTACGCAGTTTGCGGCGACGAGCGCCTTTGTTGGCTTTGAGGGAGTCGAGTCGGAGAGTCATCGCGAATCAGGAGTAGATCTGCTCGAGGGAGATTCCCCGTTCTTTTGCAGTCTCCTTGTGAGTACGAAGACTGGACAAGGCCACCATGGCAGCCCGTGCATTGTTGAGGGGAGTTTTACTGCCTAAACGTTTTGCCAAGACATTTTTGATGCCGGCGAGTTCGAGGACAGTACGAATGGAACCACCGGCAATTACGCCAGTACCAGGGGCAGCAGGGCGAATCAGAACGCTAGCTGCACCATCGCGACCATTCGACAGGGTTGGAATTGAGCTGTGGCGGGTTAGAGGCACCTTCACTAGGTGCTTCTTGCCATCAGCAACGCCCTTGCGGACGGCACCGATCACGTCACCAGCTTTACCAACACCGACGCCGACTTGTCCCTTTTCGTTTCCGACGACAACGATGGCTCGGAAGCTCATCTTTTTGCCACCTTTGACGGTTTTGGACACCCGTCGGATTTGAACGACGCGCTCTTGCCATTCTGAGTCGCGATCTTGGCCGCGACGTCCGCCCCGGCGATCACCACGTCGGTCACCGCGACCGCCGCCGCCGCCACCGCGACGCTGTTCTTGTTGCTGCCCTTCGGCTGCCGCTGGTACATCAGCTGCACCAGGTACGGCGTTGGGATTGGATTGAGGAGAAGAATCTGTCATGGGTAAAGCAGGGATCAGAACTGAAGGCCCGCTTCCCGGGCAGCGTCGGCAAGGGCTTTAATCCGACCGTGGTAGAGGTTCCCTCCACGATCGAAGACCACCTGCTCGATGCCCTTGGCGATCGCGCGCTTGGCGACGAGTGCACCGACAGCAACGGAGGCGTCACAACTTCCAGCGTTGGTTTTTAAGCCGGAACGGAGTTCCTTATCAACGGTGGATGCTGAACAGAGGGTGCTCTGAGCAGCGTCGTCGATGAGCTGGGCGTAGATGTGGTTGTTGGAGCGAAACACAGCCAGCCGAGGACGGTTGGATGTGCCGGAGATGTGACGACGGAGGCGCCGATGGCGCTTCTGCGTCTGTTGTTTGCGAGAGAGTTTCGACATGGTGTGTGAAGGGGAGGAAGGTCTGGAAGAGCGTTATTTCTTGCCGGACTTGCCTGCCTTTCGCAGGATGTGCTCGCCCTCATATTTGATGCCTTTGCCCTTGTAAGGCTCAGGAGGACGGATCGCGCGAACCTTAGCGGCCTCGTTGCCGACCAATTCTTTGTCAATGCCGGAGACAATCACCCTGGTGTTGTTTTCAACTTTGAAGGTGATGCCAGCTGGAGCTGGTATTTCGACGGGATGGCTATACCCAGCACTCACGACGAGTGTTGTTCCTTTGACTTGGGCCCGTGAGCCCACACCAACGATTTCAAGGGCTTTGCTGTAGCCGTTGTTGACACCTTCAATCATGTTGGCGACGAGGGTGCGGCTCAGGCCGTGGCGTTCCCGTGAGATCCGCTTTGTGCTCGTGGGTATAACCACGATCATGTTGGCTTCTTGGCTAACGCTGACGCCCTCAGGAAGAGTGCGCTCGAGTTCACCTTTCGGTCCCTTCACTTTGACGGTTAGACCGTCGAGGGAAACAGTGACTTTGTCCGGGACGGGGACAGGGTTTTTTCCAATACGTGACATGGTTCAGCTCCGGATCAGTAGACGTAACAGAGCACTTCGCCGCCGACGCCCTCTCGGCGTGCATCGCGGTCACTCATCACCCCTCTCGAGGTGGAGATGATCGCGACACCAAGCCCTCCGAGGACCTTGGGAAGGCCACGAGTGTTCTTGTAGATGCGGAGACCTGGCTTGCTCACACGCTGCATGGAGCGAATGGTGGGCAAACGGTGCTTTCCGCTGTATTTGAGGGAGAGCACCAATTCGGCTCGAAAGCCTTCTCCTTCTTCGTTGATTTCGGAGATGAAACCCTCTTGCTGCAACACTTTCGCGATGCTACGGGTCATCCGTGAAGCGGGAACCTTGGTGGTCTCGTGACGCTTTTCACTCGCATTACGAATGCGGGTGAGCATGTCAGAAATTGGGTCGTGGTTGGCCATAGGTATAGACGGGGAGGGCTCAGTTGCTCTGGAATGGCATTCCCATCTCGCTGAGGAGGGCCCTGCCCTCTTCGTCAGAACGGGCAGTGGTCACGATGGTGATGTCCATGCCCCTGATGGCATCGATCTTGTCGAAGGAAATTTCAGGGAAGATGATTTGTTCCCTCACCCCAAGGGTGTAGTTACCGCGTCCGTCGAAGCTTTTTGCGCTCACCCCGCGGAAGTCGCGAATTCGTGGGAGTGCAAGGTTGATCAGCCGCTCGAGGAAGGCATACATCCGATCACCGCGCAGGGTGACGGCACAGCCAATAGGCATGCCCTGGCGGATTTTGAAGCCTGCGATTGCTTTTTTTGCACGCGTCACAACCACTTTTTGGCCAGTGATCTGTGCAAGCTCCTTAACCGAAGCCTCGAGAGACTTGGCATTCGTAGCAGCTTCGCCGAGGCCTCGGTTAACGGTGACTTTCACCACCTTCGGGACTTCGTGGATGTTGGTGAGGGAGAGATCCTTCAGCAGTTTGGGCTGGATGGTCTCCCGGTAGCGCTTCTTGAGTGACATAACGGGGGTGGGGTGCTTCTGGGCTTGGTCAGAAGTCGGGTTCAGTCGAGGACTTCACCGGTTTTCTTCAACTTGCGCTTCTTCGTGCCGTCTTTTTCGACAACGATTTCAACGCGGCTTGCCACCTTTTTATCGGTGGAATACAGCATCACGTTTGAGGCATGCAGTGATGCTTCCTCGGTGACAATGCGTCCGGTCTCACCTTCTTGGGAAGGTTTCTCGTGACGGGTACGCATATTGACGCCCTCCACGATGACGCGGTTTTCATTGGGCAATGTCCGGAGAACGGCTCCGGTTTTGCCCTTGTCCTTACCGGCAATCACCTGGACGGTGTCACCTTTGCGGATGCGCATTTTGATGCGCTCAACGGCCTTTGGTTTTGTGGTTGCTGTCGCCATGGTCAGATCACCTCTGGAGCGAGGGAAACGATTTTGGTGAAGTTGCGCTCACGCAGTTCGCGGGCCACAGGTCCGAAGACGCGAGTGCCTTTGGGGTTTTTGTCGTCGTTGATGATCACAGCAGCGTTGTCATCAAACCGGATTGAATTTCCGGTCTCACGACGCATGGTTGCTTTGGTGCGGACCACAACAGCTTTGACCACATCAGACTTTTTGACGCCCATATTGGGCATCGCATCTTTGACTGCGGCGACGATGACGTCACCGACGTGGGCATAGCGACGATTGGTACCCAGAACACGAATGCACTGGATGCGTTTGGCACCGCTGTTATCGGCAACGGTGAGGAAAGATTCCTGCTGAATCACTTGTTGGCCTCCTCTGCTGTCGCTTCAGCAGCTGCAGCTTTGGGGCTGTGGCTGATGACTTCAGCGATCGCCCAGCGTTTCTGGCGACTCATCGGACGGGTTTCCGTGATGCGAACACGGTCCCCAACGCGACAGGAGTTGTCTTCGTCGTGGGCTTTGTAGCGGGTGGTACGGCTGACCGTCTTTTGATAGATGGGGTGAGGGAAGCGGGTTTCCACCGCAACCACCACTGTTTTCTCCATCTTGTCGCTGACGACGGTGCCGACCCTTTCTTTAACTGCCATGGTTAGAGATGGGGATCAGGAGGCGGTGGAGCGTTGACGCTCCGACTGCACCGTCAGCAGCTGGGCCAGCTTGATGCGGACCTCTTTGAAACGGTGAGTGTTAGCGAGTTGGCGCGTGGCCTGCTCAAAGCGGAGCTGAAAAAGTTCGCGGCGTAAACCGTCGATCTTTTCGCTGATATCCGCATCGGAGAGGTTGCGCACCTCGCTGGTGTTGGGACGGGCCATGGTCAGGACTCCACGGTGACGGCTTTAGAAGCAGCCGGGGCTTTGGCTCCAGCTTTCTTTTCCTCATCACCGAGGGCGATGAATTTGGTTTTGACTGGCAGCTTGAATTGAGCCAGGCGCATGGCTTCTTTAGCGATTTCGGGAGTGATTTCCTCACCACCCATCTCGAAGAGAATCCGACCTGGCTTAATCACAGCAACCCAGAATTCTGGATTGCCTTTACCAGAACCCATACGGGTTTCAGCGGCGCGCATGGTGACTGGCTTATCGGGGAAAATCCGAATCCAGATCTTTCCGCCACGTTTGACGTAACGGGTCATGGCACGGCGGCTGGCCTCGATTTGACGCGAGGTGATCCAGCCACACTCTTGGGCTTGAAGCGCAAACTCACCAAAAGCAATCGTGTTGCCTCTGGTGGCGACGCCGCGCATGCGGCCTCGCTGTTGTTTACGGAATTTGACGCGTTTTGGACTCAGCATGGTTTAGGCCTCCGGTTCAACCCTCGTTTGAGCGGTCTTCGAACTGTTGGGGCCTACGGCTGGCCCTCCGACGGGGGTTCGCCCCAACCGGCATTGTCTGAGACTGTTCGCTCAAGACTTCACCCTTGAACACCCAAACTTTGATGCCAAGAACGCCGTAAGTGGTTTTACCCACTTTGATGGCGTAATCGATATCGGCACGCAGGGTGTGCAGGGGTACACGACCTTCACGGGTCCACTCAGTCCGGGCGATTTCAGCGCCGTTCAAACGGCCTGACACCTGGATTTTCAGGCCGAGAACGCCAGCCCGTTGAGCGCGCTGAACAGCCATGCGCATCGTGCGACGAAACGCCACACGTTTTTCCAGTTGTTGGGCGATGTATTCGGCCAACAGAAACGCATCGCCGTCGACACGTTCAACTTCGACAACATTGATCCGCACTTGGCGGCTCTTGTCACCGACAGTTTTCTGGATGCCGGCACGAAGGTCTTCAATGCCGCTGCCCTGACGTCCTACGAGGACACCTGGGCGTGCTGTTTTGAGTTCAACTTCCAGTTGATCGGCTTTGCGGGCGATCAGCACGTCGCTAATGCCGGCAGAACCGTATTTCTTGTGAATGAACTTGCGAATCCGATCATCTTCTTGAAGAAGCGTCGGATATGTCTTGCTGGAGGCGTACCAGCGTGACCGGTGCTCCTGGGTGATTCCCAGGCGCAGACCGGTTGGGTGGATTTTGTGTCCCATTGGGTCGGAGTCCGGGGGTCAGGAGTCGGTCTGAACTGCCACAGCAATGCTGATGTGGCAGGTCTGTTTCTTGATCTGGAAAGCCCGGCCTTGGGCCCGGGGCCTGTACCGCTTCATGGAAGGACCCATGTCGGCACTGGCACTCGAGATCACAAGGTTGGCTGGATCGAGACCGAGGTTGTTTTCGGCATTGGCTACCGCAGACCTGAGCACCTTGGTGATCGGGCCAGTGGATCGGTAGGGCATGAACTCGAGCATGATCAGAGCGTCGCGGTAGGTGCGGCCTCGGATTTGGTCGAGTACACGACGCACCTTCGATGCAGAACCACGGATAAAGCGTCCGTGGGCCTGAGCGGTGGCAGCCGTTGAAGTAGACGATGTCATGGCGTCAGCGGCCTCCTTTCTTGTCTTTGATGTGGCCCTTGAAGGTGCGGGTAGGAGCGAACTCCCCCAGCTTGTGTCCCACCATTTGTTCAGTGATAAACACTGGAATGTGGGACTTGCCGTTGTGAACGGCAATGGTGTGGCCGATCATCATCGGCAGGATTGTGGAAGCACGTGACCAGGTTTTGATCACGGACTTATCGTCGTTGTCGTTCTGCTTTTCAAGCTTGCGAAGCAGGCTGTCAGCAATAAACGGTCCTTTTTTGAGTGAACGTCCCATAGCGGTTTAAGCAAGCGGCAAAATGATGGTTGGCATCAGGAATCGCGTCCGCCACGGCTCCGCTTGGACGTCTTGCGACGTTTCCGGAGCACATATTGGTTGCTGGGTTTATTCCGCTTGCGGGTCTTAAGACCGAGGGCGGGTTTGCCCCAAGGCGTTACAGGTCCTGAGCGACCAATGGGTGCTCGGCCCTCACCACCACCATGGGGGTGGTCGCAGGGGTTCATCACACTGCCTCGAACCTGAGGCCGCCGACCGAGCCAACGACGCCGACCGGCTTTGCCGAGGCTGGTGTTGCGAACCTCTGCGTTGCCAACTTCACCCAGGGTTGCGTAGCACTCACGCCGGACCAACCGAACTTCGGTGGAGGGCAATTTGAGAGCGACGTAGTCGCCTTCTTTGGCCATCACTTGAGCGCTAGCGCCCGCGGTCCGAACCATTTGTCCACCGCGACCGGCATAAAGCTCGACGCAATGCACACTCGAACCAAGGGGAACGGATGAAAGCGGCATTGCATTGCCGTTTTCGATCGGAGCTTCTGGACCAGACACCACGGTTTGGCCAACCTCAACTCCTGCTGGAGCAAGGATGTAGCGCTTTTCGCCATCGGCGTAAAACAGCAAGGCCAATCGCGCATTGCGATGGGGGTCGTAGTGGATTGCGGCCACCTTCGCGGTAATGCCGTGTTTGTTACGGCGGAAATCCACGAGGCGGTACAACCGCTTATGGCCACCACCGCGGTGGCGACAGGTGATGACACCTCTGTTGTTGCGGCCTTTTTTGCGGTGCTTGGACACCACAAGGGTCTTCTCCGGCTTGCGGCCGGTGACCTCACTGAAGTCGGTTACAACGCGGGTGCGTGTACCGGGGGTGTAGGGGCGGAATTTACGGATTGCCATGACGATTCAGACTCCTCAGGACTCGGGGAAGAGTTGGATCGAGTTGCCCTCCGCTAAGCGCACCACTGCCTTCTTCACTTGGGCACGTTTGCCAGCGAAGCGGCCCATCCGACGGGACCGTCGAGGAGGGTTCATGGTGCTGATGCCGGTGACCTTCACATCAAAGAGCTGCTCGATGGCGGCTTTGATGTCTGGCTTAGCGGCGCGGTGGTCCACCTCGAAGGTGTACTGATTTAACTCGAGGGCACGGGTTGCCTTCTCGGTGATCAGTGGTCGGCGGATGACATCCGCCAAACGGGATTGGAAACGCTCAGTCATCTCCGTAAACCTCCTGGATGGTTGTAAGAGCGTCCTCTCCCACGACCAAAGAATTGGCGTGGAGTAGGTCGAAGACGTTGAGATGATTCGCTGAAATCAGCTTGACCTTGTCCAGGTTGCGCACGGAGCGACGGACCATTTCGGATGGGTTCGTCAAAACGATCAACACCTTGGTGTCTGCGGCGATGCCGAGGCGTCCGAGAACTTCGGTGATCTCACGCGTTTTTGGAGCTTCAAGGGATGTCCCGAAGTCCTTCACAACGGTGATTTCGTCGATACGAGCCATCAGCGCTGTGCGCAAGGCCGACCGACGCTCCTTGCGGTTCATCGCAAGGTTGTAACTCCGAGGCTTGGGGCCAAAAATGACGCCACCGCCTGGACGCAGAGGGGTTCTCACAGAACCTTGCCTTGCACGTCCTGTTCCTTTCTGCTTATAGGGCTTGCGGCCACCACCACGGACTTCTGACCGGGTGAGAGTGCTTGCGGTGCCTTGGCGCATGTGAGCCTGCTGTCGCAAGACTGCACGGTGCATCAAGTCAACTGCTGTGGCTTCTTTCGCCACTTTCAGGTCCAAGGTTGCCTTTCCGGCTTCCTTCCCCTGCCAATCGCGGACAACACAACTAGCCATCACTTATCTCCTTTGGCAGGTTTTGCGCCCACACGCACGGCTGGTTTGATATTCAGTAGTGCGCCAGGTTTGCCTGGCACGGAACCTTTGACGACCAGCAGGTTGCGATCGCTATCGATGCGAAGGATGGTCAAACCGCGGGTCGTGATTTTCTTGCCGCCGTAACGGCCAGACATCCGTTTGCCGGGGTAGACCCGCCCTGGCGTGGTGCCAGCACCGATGGAGCCGGGTTGCCGGTGGTTTTTAGAACCGTGGGTCATTGGTCCGCGGGTAAAACCGTGGCGTTTCTGAAGACCTGCAAAGCCGCGACCCATTGTGTCGCCGCTGACATCCACCTTTTGACCAGCTTCGAAATCGCTGACCGTGATGGGTCCACCGAGTTCGAGACCGTCGACGTTGTCGACGCGGTACTCGCACAGATGGCGCAGTAGATCTTCACCTGATTTGGCGAGATGGCCTTTAGAAGGCTTGTTAATCAGTTTCTCGCGGATTTCGCCGAAACCAATCTGCACCGCGGCATAACCATCGGTGTCGTCGTTTTTGAGTTGTGTGATGCGGCAGGGACCGGCCTCGATCAAAGTGACCGGGATAGCTCTGCCCTGCTCGTCGAAGAGCTGGGACATGCCCAACTTCTTCCCGAGAATGCCGATTGACATGGGGGGAGAAAGCGCCAGCGGGGACAAGCGCTACCCGATTTCTCGGATAGAGCGAAGGTGCTGATCGGAATAACGCAGTCGTGGTTCGAATGCCGTCCAAAATTGGACGAATTTCGAATGGAGCTAGCGAACGATTCAGCGAGGCTGAGACTTGTTCGGGCAACGAGTTGCACAAAAAGTTTCTCGGCGAAATTTCAATAAAGAATTGAAATTTGCACTGGCCTGGAGATCCGGCGCAATCGCCGAATCTGTTCTACCGACTGGAGGCCCGGCTAGCGGACGGGCACAGAAACGCAGAACAAACAACAAACCTACAGCACCACTGAGAGATTCCTTCCGACTTCGTCTCTTGAGCTGCCAGACTCTCCCAAGTGATGCATGCCCCGATGCCCCTGCTTCTCACCGGTCGGGGATTCCGTCGTGATCTCGAAGCCAATGGATGCCTTGCAGTCCATGCACCTCTCGAAGGGGGTGCTGAAACGCGTCTTCTACGTCGTCTTCGGGGGGCTGGGTATCGCACACGAATGACATCAGCCCGCGGCTTGGGTGATCCAGAAGTGTTCTTGACCCAAAAACACGGGATTCGTCCACCCCATCTCGGTCATAACTGCGTGGGACGTGGTGCTGCCGTTGGTGAGGTTCAACAAGTTGTTCCTCTAATTGGAGATCTCCTTGATGGAGACGATTCAGTAGCGCTTTGGGTTCTCGAGGGTCAGGTTTTATCGCGCTCAGAGCTGTTATCTCTGTGCGATCTCTGTAAGCGAGAACCCCGTTTACGCATCATCGTGGAAATGGGTGGAGCGCGGAGCCTCCGATGGCAGCCAATGAAAGCTTTACTAGGGGCCTGAGCCCTGAGGAGTCGCTGGTCCGTGGCCGTTGGGTCAAATTAATTTGCGGTGCCAGCAACCAAGATCTTCCTGCGATTACAGACCTGTGTGCGGTGTATGCCACGGCAGGTGTTCATTGCGTTGATGTGGCCGCTGACCCCGCTGTGGTCCACGCGGCGCGACAGGGTTTGGATTGGGCGGAGACGCGCAGTGGTTGGCGTCCCTGGCTGATGGTGAGCCTGAGCGATGGATTAGACGTTCACTTTCGTAAGGCGTGGTTCGACCCCACATGTTGTCCACCTCAGTGCGAACGTCCTTGCCAGCGGGTTTGTCCCGCTGAAGCTATTGCTGATCGTGGAGCTGTGGACGCTTCGCTTTGCTACGGCTGTGGACGCTGCTTGCCGGCGTGTCCCTATGGACTGATTGAGGAACGGGATCATCGCCTTGATTTAGGGGCAGTTGGTGCGCTGCTGAAGTCGATACGCCCCGACGCCGTTGAGATCCATACCGCTCCAGGCCATGAACAAGGTTTTGAGGCCTTGCTGCGGAACCTTGATCAGGCATCACTCTCGCTGCGACGCCTGGCTGTGAGCTGTGGATTGGAAGCCCATGGCATGGCCGCTGAGCAACTCGCGACAACGTTTTGGCACCGCCATTCCCGTCTGCGATGCCGCGGTTTTAGTCCGCTGTGGCAGCTCGATGGACGGCCGATGAGTGGGGATGTGGGGGCTGGGACCGCCCGCTCTGCGGTTCAACTGTGGAGAGCGATGCGTTCCATCGCGCCTCCTGGCCCTCTTCAATTGGCCGGTGGAACCAACCACCACACCCTGCAGCATCTCAATCGTGACGAACGACCCGCAGGAATTGCTTTCGGTGGTGTGGCACGACGTCTGCTTCTTCCGCTCTTGAAAGAAGCCCAACTCCGAGGCCAGTCGCTAAGGCAGTGGCCTGAAGGGTGGGAGGAGGCTGTGGCATTGGCGCGCGAGTTAGTGACGCCATGGATGAATCGACCTTGCTAAAAAGCAATGAGTCTTTGAGCTCATGGTTACGCAGCGGGTCACGGATGATCTCGATCGACTTCTCGACTTGCTGCCGCAATCGCTGCAGCTTGCGTTGTCTTCAGAAGCGAGTCATGACCAACTCCTTGAGGTGGTGCTCGATCTAGGGCGAATTCCGGAGGCGCGCTACCCAGGCCGTGCAATCGCCTTAGGCGATCGTGCGATTACGCGAGAAGATCTGGCCGACGTGGTCGACAAATTGGGTCGGTTCGGTGCGGATAATCGCGCCGGAATTGAGCGGACCCTCCACAGGATCAGTGCTATCCGAAATCGGCAGGGAGAGGTGGTTGGCCTCACCTGTCGTGTTGGTCGTGCAGTCTTTGGCACCGTGGCGATGGTGCGTGACCTTCTCGACAGTGCTCAGTCGTTGCTGCTGATGGGACGACCGGGCGTGGGAAAGACCACAGCATTGCGAGAAATTGCCCGTGTTCTTGCCGATGAGATGCAGCGTCGGGTCGTCGTGATCGATACAAGCAATGAGATTGCGGGTGATGGCGACATTCCTCACCCGGGGATCGGCCGTGCCCGACGGATGCAGGTCTCCAGTCCGGAGCATCAACATCAGGTGATGATCGAGGCCGTGGAAAACCACATGCCTGAGGTCATCGTGATTGATGAAATTGGCACAGAACTCGAGGCGATGGCTGCTCGCACCATTGCGGAGCGAGGCGTGATGCTTGTGGCGACGGCCCATGGCAACGCACTGGCTAATTTGATCAAAAACCCAACGTTGAGCGACTTGGTGGGGGGAATTCAGTCGGTCACGCTTGGGGACGACGAGGCCCGTCGTCGTCGTACTCAAAAAACGGTGCTCGAGCGTGCTGCGGAACCAACCTTTCCGTTGGCGGTGGAGATGCATAGCCGCCATCGTTGGTCGATTCATGCCGATGTGGCTGCCACCGTTGATCAGCTCCTGCGTGGCCAGCAACCAAAAGTTGAGCAGCGCGAACTCACCAGCGACGGAGGGATGCGACGGTTTGAGCCAGAGGACTTAACGGGCTCCCTGCGCCGTCCTTCCCGAGCCGTTGCCTCCCCCCCGTTCACACCAGGTTTGTCACCGTCGTCTGCGCATGCCGATCCCCCTCAGCCCCCGCTGAACGACGAAGCCGTGCGCACCAGTGCTCTTCAGGTGCTTTGTTGTGGGATTACGGCGCAATTGGTGGAGCAGGCGATTCGACGTCATCGCTGGTCAGCTCGTCTTGTCGACGACCTTTGTGATGCTGATGTTGTCCTCAGCGTGCGGCAAGGCCTTGGCCGTGCGTCTGGACTGCGTCGTCAAGCGAAAGACCAGCGCGTGCCCATCTTGGTGATCAAAGCGGACACACTTCCTCAGATTGAGCGTGCTTTGGAGCGCCTTTTGAGTCGAAGAGCGTCGTCGTCTGGCCCTCAATCTGCCTTGGCGGATATGAGCGGACAAGACGATGAAATCGCCGGATTAGAGGAGTGCCGTCTGGCGATTGAACAAGTGGTGATGCCTCAAGGTCGACCAGTGGAGCTGGTGCCCCGTACGGAACGGGTGCGGGGGATGCAGGCCGAATTGGTGAATCGGTATCGCTTGCGTTGTGATGTCTTTGGGCAAGCGGAGCATGGCCGGCTCAGGGTGTTCCCCCCCTGAGTGGATTTGATGGATTGACGAAGGTCAACGTTGTATGGGTAACTATGTAGGCCCAGATGAGATAGCCGAAGGCCATCACATCTGTATCAATGGGCCGTCGCCAAGCGGTAAGGCAGCGGGTTTTGGTCTCGCCATTCCTAGGTTCGAATCCTAGCGGCCCAGTTTTTTCCGATATGTCGGACCGTTCTCTCCTGGTTTTTGATTTCGACGGAGTCATCGTCGACGGAATGGCCGAATATTGGTGGAGCTCCTGGCACGCCGCCAGTGGCTCCCTTGGGGCTGATCCGTCGGGTTTGACGCCGGATGTCGTTCCCGAAGCGTTTCGAGCCTTGCGCCCTTGGGTCCACCACGGCTGGGAAATGGTGCTGCTTGCCGCTGAGCTGCCTCAGCTTGATCTCCAGGATTGGATGAGCGATTACGCCGGGCAGCAGCGCCAAGCGATGGACCGTCGTGGCTGGCAGCCCGATCAGTTGCAACCTGCGCTCGACCAAACGCGACAGGAGGCGGTCCGTAGTGATCGCGCTGCATGGTTGGCATTGCATCGACCCTTCCCAGGCTTGGTTGAGCGCCTGCAATCGCTAGAGGCGGAGGGAGTTGATTGGGCGGTGCTCACAACAAAGAGCGAGGCTTTTACGGCAGAACTTCTGGAGAGTCTTGCTTTGAGGCCTTGGCGCCTTGATGGGCGAGAGGCTGGGGCGAAGCCTGATGTGTTGCGTCGCTTGCAGTCCCAGCGTTGCGTCCATTCCTTTATCGAAGACCGGCGCGCCACTCTTGAAACGGTTTGCTCGACCCCTGGTCTTGAGCCACTTCAATGCTTGTTGGTTCGATGGGGCTATCTGAAACCCTCAGACCTCATTGGATTGCCGCCTGGCATCAAGCTGATTGACTTAGATGCTTTTGCGAAACCCCTAGCGCAATGGCCATAAGTCGTTAACGTACGTTTGTACTACCTGAGACGATTCGGCGCTTCTGTGGCATTGGGTCTCTCGTTCCTTAGCTTCAGATTGATTCCATGCCTGCTGACATGAAGACCACCGCTCCCGGCTCCGATGCTCGTTCCTCCGGCGAGCGCGATAAGGCCCTGAATTTGGTGCTCGGCCAAATCGAGCGCAATTTCGGAAAAGGCTCAATCATGCGCCTTGGAGATGCCTCCCGCATGAGGGTGGAAACCATCTCGACGGGGGCGTTGACGCTTGATTTAGCCCTCGGCGGTGGATATCCCAAAGGCCGGGTGGTCGAGATCTATGGCCCTGAAAGTTCAGGTAAAACCACGCTGACGCTCCATGCGATTGCCGAGATTCAAAAGCGTGGAGGTGTAGCAGCGTTTGTGGATGCAGAGCACGCTCTTGATCCTCAATATGCGGCATCTCTCGGTGTGGATGTTGAGAATCTTCTGGTGTCCCAGCCGGATACCGGCGAGATGGCACTGGAGATTGTTGACCAGCTCGTTCGTTCTGCTGCAGTCGACATTGTGGTGATTGACTCTGTCGCGGCTTTAACCCCTCGCTCAGAAATCGAGGGCGAGATGGGAGATGTCTCCGTTGGTGCCCAGGCGCGTTTGATGAGTCAGGCGATGCGAAAAATCACAGGAAACATCGGTAAGTCCGGTTGCACGGTGATTTTCTTGAACCAGCTGCGTTTGAAGATTGGGGTGATGTATGGAAATCCTGAGACCACGACCGGTGGAAATGCCCTGAAGTTCTATGCCTCAGTTCGTCTCGATATTCGGCGGATTCAAACGCTGAAAAAGGGCACGGAGGAGTTTGGAATTCGCGCCAAGGTGAAAGTGGCCAAAAATAAAGTTGCGCCACCATTCCGTATCGCGGAATTTGACATCTTGTTTGGACGCGGCATCAGCACTCTTGGATGCCTTCTGGATTTAGCAGAAGAAACGGGCATTGTTGTTCGTAAAGGTGCTTGGTATAGCTATGAAGGCGACAACATTGGCCAAGGTCGCGACAACACCATCGTTTGGATGGAACAGAATCCTGAAGCTGCCACCAAGATTGAAACTTTGGTGCGACAAAAGCTCAATGAGGGGACTGAAGTGACCGCCAATACTGTGAAGCCTTTGGCAGCAGCCTCAGCAAAGTCTGCGACGGAGAATTCAGCTGAAACGAAAGGAGCTAACGCTGCGGCCTGAGTTCTTTTAAGCCGTTTGGGCCAGAGGAGCCGCGATGCTCTTTTGGCTCATTTGCACTAGGTCTGCCATCCGTTGCAGCTCGTGGATGGCTTCCGCCCCTTCCAGCTTGACGAGCTCTCGCCCATTTCTGGATTCAACACAACTAATGCCGCAATCGGAAACCAAAAAGCGCACCATGTGCCGCTCTCCGATCTCTGCAACAAACGATGCTCCATGACCATCTAGGCTATCGCCACATGAATAACAAGTGGCTGTAACTCCGGCGGTTTTCAAGCTTTTTGCTAAGGCCTGAAGACTCATGACTAGATCCTGCACAACGGACTTGTAGTGCTCTGCAAGCCGAGGAAACATGATGAGGTCTTAAGCGAGATCGATCCTAAAGGTTTTCTTTTGATTCGTGGCTGAGGGGGCGTTGGCTCTGTGCCGGCGACTAAGGCATGTCGGACAAAGTCCACCAACCAGCTGCTGGCCCGATGAACCGCACCGTGATCCACAGCAGAGCCATGGCGCCGATGCCAAACCATGCCCCCTTGGTCGTGACGGCCACAAATTGTTGGGTCTGATTTTTAGTCAGTGGCAACCAAGACACCACCCTTGGAGAGGTGTCGATCGGTTTCGAGTTTTTTTGGGGCTGGCGTGGGGGTAAGCCCTGAGCAGCGCGTCGACGGGCTTCTCCCATACACGATTTCATTAATGATTGGACGTTAAAGACAGAAGCTGTCGTTGGCTGAATCAAGGCGACTCCTTAATCCGGAAGGAGCCGTTGCAAGGGTGTCCATGGTTCCAATTGCTTCAGCACCTGATCACCCCAAGACCGACCACGGAGCCGTCCATCAAGAATCGCCAAGCGTCCTCCAGCCCTGCGGAGTGGGGCGATGGCACCGGGTATGAGACTGAGTGCCTCGGGCAAGAGCAATGTGCGAAACCAGTCTTCGCCGCGCCGTTTTAACCGTTCCACCCGTGCGGCCGTCAGCGGTGAACTGAGGCTCGCGATCGGGAGTAGCGCCACGATCAACTGTTCTGGCGCAGGAACTTGTTCATGGTGCTGCAGCCACCAGTCCCAATGAGCACTGATCACACCATTGCTCTCTGGAGCCGTGGATTCTTCAACAACGCGCCGCCCGAACTCTGCTGCGAGGGCACTGGTGAGTTGTCTCCGTAACTGTTGATCGTCGACCAGAACAATGGTGAGTCCGGTTCGACCCAGGATTAAGCGTCGGCTTTGTTCCAGCAGGTGCTGGGCGTACACCTCTGTGTTGGGTAAGGGCTGCCGGCGTGGGGCGTAAAGCGGCAGTGGTTCCTCTAACTCCTGCTCCCGCAAAGTGGCTGTCACTGTTACCAAGACGTTGGCTTGGCTGAGTTCGTGCTCGATTCCAGAGCATTCCCCCGATTCACTCAGCATTAACACTGGTCGGTTTTTGAGCAAGCCATTGAGCAACTGCAGGGGCTCTAGAGGTTCCAGCTGCCAAGTCCACTGCAGGAGCCGATGGTCGAGTTCTGCCCACTCAGCCCACTGGACAGGATCTGTTGCGAGCAGTGCTGTCCAGGGCTCTGGGCAAGGCTCGATGAGGTGTAGGAGATCTCTCAGTGATTGGCAGGCTCCACCTTGTAAACGGACGCAATCGTCGGCCCTCGCTGCTTCTCGGAAGACCTGTCGACTGAGTCGTTCATGCAGATCAAGTACGGCCTGCTCCACGACTGGATGCGCTTGGCGTAGCCGTTCCCAATCGTTGTGATCGATTCGGATGGCAAGACTTCGGCGTAGGCGATCACTCAGTTGATCTGCATCGGGGATGAGCAGCTGCCGCTCACCCAGAAGATTTTGTTGATGGACTGCAATCAGTTCATCGGTATCCAGAATCCAAAGCTGGTGGCCAGGGGGGGGGGTGAGCCCTTGCCAGCAGGGCAGCTGTAACCCTTGCTCTCTAAGGCGGGGGAGCTCGAGTTGTAGGAGCCATTTTCGCTGGGCCGGCGTTAAGACAATGGCTGCAGCACCTGGATTCAGACACAAGGGCACCAACACACCAAGCCACCAGCGTTCCCCGCTGCTTGGGGGCAGTTGCAACAGCGTGGTGTCGCGTCGCCGCAAACTTCGTCCCACGAGACGACTGAGCGTTAAGTGGTGGGGCCAGTCCGATTCTTCCTGCCTCAGCAGTGTCTTCAGCCGGTGGTGGGCCTGGGCTTCCAGCATTAGGAAACCATAAGCAGCGTTGTTGCGCTGAATGGCTCATTGCGAGCCATCGATCAACATGGCGTTACGAGAGAACAGGCCTGATGGCGAGGGAAACAAAACGCGTCGGCATCGTTGGGCTGGGGCTCATCGGGGGGTCGTTGGGTTTGGATCTGCAGGCCGAAGGTTGGGATGTGCAGGGATTAGTGCATCGTTCAGCGACGGCTGAACGGGCGAAAGAGCGCGGTCTTGTATCGGATGTGAGTACGGATCCCGCCTGTTTGGCCGGCTGCGATTTGGTGATCTTGGCGTTGCCGATTCCCCTTCTGTTGCAGCCCGAGCCCTCGCTATTGGAAGCGTTGCCAGCTGACGCTGTGATTACGGATGTGGGATCTGTGAAACAGCCTGTGCTGGAGGCCTGGCGTGAACGCCATCCCCGTTTTGTGGCCAGCCATCCAATGGCGGGAACTGCGTTGGCGGGTGTCGAGGCAGGGATCAATGGTTTATTTCGAGGCCGTCCTTGGATTGCTACCCCCGAGCCAAGAACGGATGCATCGGCTTTGGCGATGGTGCAGTCCCTTGCACTCAGCCTGGGAAGTCATTGGTTGACGGCTGCTGCTGCACAACATGACCAGGCGGTGGCTCTGATCTCCCATATGCCGGTTTTGGTGAGTGCGGCACTGTTGCGTGCCGTTGGAGACGAGCGTGATCCAGCGATTCGTCGGCTAGCGCATGTTCTGGCTTCCAGTGGATTTGCCGACACCACAAGGGTTGGTGGTGGCAATCCAGACCTCGGTGTGGCGATGGCGTCCACGAATCGTGAGGCGTTGCTTCGGAGTCTCGCGGCGTATCGATGGAGTCTTGAACAGCTTGAGGATGCTGTACTGCAGGGCAATTGGCCTCAGCTGCAGATCGAATTGCAGAGAACCCAGGCTTTGCGACCGGGATTCCTGGATGCGCCCGATGGCATCAGCGATTGAAACTCAGCTGAAGGCCCCGATGCTCCATGAGCTGCCTGCATGCATTCAGTGCGGAGAGAGTCACACCAGCTGTGCCTTCTCCGGGGTAGAGACTGTCGCCGCATAACCACAGCCCTGGCAACGGAGTGCGGCCCGCAAGGCCAAAGGGGCCAAACCGGCTTGGGTGCTGTCCCAGACCACCCACCATTCCGCGGGGCCGTCCAGTCCATCCTGCGAAGCCACGCGGTGTGGCCAACTCCGTATGGATCCAATCGTCTTCGCTGAGGCCAAGCCAAGCGTTGAGTTCGTGTTTCATCGTCTTCAACCGTTCTATTTTTCGGCCCTGGTAGATGGTTTCTTCGAGCTCGCACCAGTCGGCCGTGGGGGTGAACACGCTGGCGATCACGGTGGCTTGGCCTACGGGGGCGCGGCCGTCCCCATCTCGGCTGATCGAAACAAACAACGATCCAGGGTGTTCCGTGCCCCGTTGGAGGTGGCCTGGGCAGTCGATTGGCAGTGCTTTTCGCTGCACGACGCCGTACAGCACGAGGGCTCCACTCGGTTCCGGGAGTGTTGTTAGCCGTTTCCGGTAGCGATGGGGTATCTCATCTGATGGCAACAGATCCACTAAACATTGCGGTGGGAGGCTGCAGATCACGTCACTGGCATACCATTCCTGCGATTGCGCACCAGCCCCTGTCTCTTTCGTCGTGACGGTCCAGCCTCGAGCTGAAGGATGCATAGCCTGCACGCGATGACGCAGTCGGATCTCCCCCCCTGCAGTTTCGATGGCCTGGGAGAGCTGTTCGCTGAGGACTTGCATTGAGCCCTGAAGATGCCAAAGACCAAGTGGGGCTTGAGCCATCTGCAGAACAGTGGCGCCATAGAGAGCTGCCGTGCGATCGGCGGGCTCCTGGGAATAAAGCTTGAGTTGTAGATCTAAAAAACGACGCAGTCGCTTGTCGTTTTGGCAGCCACAGAGTTGCAGCAGATTGGCGATCGAGAACGTTGTGAACAGTCCTGAGGCCAACGTCTCAGGACGTAAGGCTGCGAGCAGGGTGCTGAGATCCCACCACGATCTTGGTGTGACCACTGGATCACGTCCGGCGAATGCCCAGTTACTGGTGTGTAAAAGCTCGCAGAGCTGCCAAAATCGCTCACTGCCAGGGAACTGGCGAGCCCGTTCTTCGGCCCATCGCTGTGGGTCGTGCCAAAGACTGATGGGTGGTGAACCGTCGCCCAGGTCGACAACACAACCTGGATCCAGCAGGCTTGCTTTGGGCAGAGCTAGCCCAAGATGCTGGAGGATTCGTGCGTGACTGCCTCCGGGTTCGAGGCCTGCGACTTGGGTTGCTCCAACATCGAAAATCCAGGCCCCCCGGCGGAAGGTGCCGGCGCACCCCCCTGCTTGGTGATGGGCCTCCAATAAGGTCACTGCAATCCCGTCCTGGGCGAGCAGGGCGGCTGCGGTGAGGCCTGCGATGCCACCACCAATCACAATCACGCGGTGTTTCGTCAAAACCGTGAACTGATTGAAGGCATGCTGGCAAGTACAACCGCAGTTTGAGGATGAATAGCGGTCTCCGGGATGATCTCGTCGCGGCGGATGGGCCTCTGAAGGGATGCCAGATCACCGATGTTTCGGCGGTGGGAGGGGGTTGTATTCATCAGGCCTGGCAGCTCAGGCTTAGCGATAACCGTCAGTTGTTCGCCAAAACGGGGTCCGCTGATGCCTTGGCTCTGTTTGAAGCCGAGGTTGAAGCGCTAACGGCTCTTGGTCAGTACGCGGATTCAGATGTCTTGGTTGTGCCTCAGCCGTTGTCTTTGAATCAGCTACCCCACGGTGCTGTTTTGCTGCTGCCTTGGTTGCCGTTGGGAAGAGGGGACCAGCACGCTCTTGGTCGCGGTTTAGCTCTGTTACATCAGACTTCGAGAGCACAGAACCCCCAGCGTTTTGGCTGGCACCGTGATGGATACATCGGTGCAGGGCCGCAGCCGGGGGGGTGGCGGAAGTCTTGGGGCGACGCTTTTGTCGATCTACGCCTACGACCACAACTGCAGCTGTTAAGACGTCTAGGAATGGATGCTGCTGACGTGGAGGTGCTCTTGCAAGGAGTGGCTGATCGACTGAATCAGCGAGATATCATCCCCGCTTTAGTCCACGGCGATCTTTGGGGTGGTAATGCCAGTTCATTAATGGATGGCCGCGGCGCGATCTATGACCCGGCTTCTTGGTGGGCTGACGCAGAGGTTGATTTAGCGATGACACGCCTGTTTGGCGGTTTTGGAGAAAGTTTTTACCGGTCCTATGACGCCGTGATCCCCTCCCAACCTGGGGCCAATGAGCGCGTGGATATCTACAACCTTTACCACCTGTTGAACCACGCCAACTTGTTTGGAGGTGGATACATCGATCAAAGTCGAGCCTGTCTTCGAGGACTGACCCGGACAATGAACTTCTAAGGAATTAGCCCAGATATTCCTGACGGATGGTTTGAACGCGTTGGAGAAGAGCACTGCGCTTATCGCTTGTGGCGAGGTTCTTCCAACTCCATTGGCCCACAACTACAACGCCCAGCAGTTCAAGCAAACCAGGCACAACTGGTAGCAGATTGATCGTGTCGAGGATTCCCTTAATTAAAATCTGGGCAACGATGACTGCGGCAAAAATCCCGACGATTTTGCCAATACGACCCATCTGATTCCAGTCAACCTGGTCCAGGGTCTGGTTCACCTTCCCCAGAACATCGCTGTAGCGATCAGCAAATGAGGCTGAATCTTCACTGGATGATTCGTTTGCGCCGACGTTGGGTGTCCAGGTGTTGCCGGTGGCGTCATCCTTCACTTCGGTGGTGGCGTCACTCATGGTGTCGGTGAAATTCTTAACTGATTCAGCCGAGCGTATCGGTGAGGAGCCTTTTGTGCCATCACTCCTAAGCTTGGATCTCCAATGCCTCACTATCCTTAGCCATTCATTGTTAGCGGTCGAGCCCGAAGAAGGATGCGGTTTGCTTCTTGGGACAGGACTTGGAACTTCACGTCTGACGCTGGCAACCCTTTGGCCTAGCTGTAATGCATGGGGCAAAACAGATTGTGAAATGGATGGTGCAGGAGATCGTGATAGCCGGTTTGCATTGGATCCCCGGGAACAAATTGCAGCTCAGCGTTGGGCGAGGTTGCGTGGGCTGGAGGTCTTGGGTGTCTGCCATTCACACCCAAACACCTCACCACAACCGTCGATTTGGGATTGTGGTTGGGCGGAACCCAACCGGTTGATGCTGATCTTGTCGGGTACGCGAGAGTTGCGTGCCTGGTGGTTGGGTACCGATCGGGTTCCCCTCGAAATCCCGATTGAGGTCTGGGAAAATCACATTCATGCAGCCAAGCCATTCCACCCCAAATCAGAACCTGTCTCCTGATGAGCGAGGGCGTTACGCCCGACATCTCATCCTTCCGGAAGTTGGCCTTGCTGGTCAGGAGCGGCTCAAGGCTGCATCAGTGATCTGTATAGGAGCTGGTGGCTTGGGCTCACCTCTTCTTCTTTATTTGGCTGCAGCTGGGGTGGGCCGTATTGGCATCGTTGATGGAGATGCTGTTGAGCTCTCGAACCTGCAGCGTCAAGTGATTCATGGCTCCGACGCTTTGGGTCGCTCGAAGGCCAAGTCTGCCGCTGCGCGACTCCATGAGCTCAACCCTCATTGTCGGATTGATGTGCATGACGTCATGCTTGACATCACCAATGTCATGGATCTGATCGCTGACTACGACGTTGTTTGCGACGGCACGGATAATTTCGTCAGCCGATACCTAATTAATGACGCCTGTGTGTTGTCAGGCAAGCCATTGATTTATGGCTCTGTTCAACGCTTTGAAGGTCAGGTTTCAGTTTTTAATTGCAATCCTGATAGTCCTAATTTTCGAGATTTGTTGCCTGTTCCCCCGTTGCCTGGCGCGATCCCCTCTTGCTCAGAGGCAGGCGTGATGGGTGTGATGCCGGGCTTGATTGGCCTACTTCAAGCCACTGAAACGATCAAGTTGATCACTGGAATTGGTCGATGCCTGGATGGCCGTTTTTTGGTTGTGGATGCCCTGTCCATGCGCTTTCGAGAACTCACCCTGCGGCGCGATCCCGATCGTGCTCCGATCAAGGAACTGATTGACTGTGCACAGTTCAGTGGCTCAGCCACAACTGAGATGGATCCTTCTGCGCTCGAGACCATCACTGTCATGGAGCTCAAGGCTCTTCTCGAACGAGATGCTGGAAATGTGGCGCTCGTTGACGTCCGCAACCCCGCCGAAGCAGAGATTGTGGTGATCCCTTCTGCGGTGCTCATCCCGCTCGCCACGATCGAGAGTGGAGAAGCAATTGAGCAAGTCCGCTCTCTGGCAGAGGGGCGCCGTCTTTTTGTGCACTGCAAGTTAGGGATGCGTTCGGCGAAAGCCGCTCACCTCCTTGCTGAGCATGGAATCTCCGCGACCAACGTGACTGGTGGCATCGACGCTTGGGCTCAAGAGGTGGATCCAATGTTGCCCCGGTATTAATTCTATGGTTGCTAAATTAAACTTGTGCAAATCATTGTGGTGGTATTGATTGTCTAGGTTGCCCGTGCTGGTTTTACCGGGACAAACAAAAATGGTACAAATAAAAGGAAAGGAGCTAGTACATAGCTTTGATGGGATTGTAGCCCTAGGATCAATGAAGATGGCGTGATAAATGCAAGCGCAATAACTCTCAGGCGCAATAGCTTAGATATGTACTCGAATGTATTTGAGTCAATGACAAGGCACTTTTTTGTTGAGTAGGTATATAGTATTAAATGTATAATTAAAATTATTGTTATAGCGATAGTCCTAAAGCAAGAGACTCTGTGCTTGCGGAAAAGTTAGTGGCAGCGAGATTTTTATCGAAACCCCTGTAAAAGTGCTCTGCGACGTATAGTATTGGCGGGATAAGCGTAGATAGCCATAATGTGGATATGCATGCAAGGTTTTGACTGGCGCTTGATCTGGCAGATTGAAATAAGCTCTTCTGAATAGACCAAATATCATAAACAATAAGAGATATTAGAAAGTATCCCGTCACATCCATGCCGATCGAGAGATAAATTTGGCTTATGCCCCCTGCATGCTCTACGGCTTGAATAATAATAATAGGCATCTCTATAAGAAGCAGTGTTAAGACAATTGCCGCAATTCCGTCAATTAATTGCTCGCCATTCGAATCTTTGCGTAATTGTTGAGCTAGATGCATGGCAGGGCGAGGAATTAATAGGTTGACCGTAATCAATTTCCCCCAGGAATTTCAAGCATGCTTCATGTCTTGAAAAGTCATCATTCAGTCGGTATCTGGCACGTCAATTATTATTTGTGTGCTTCATGATGTTTCTGTATTTATTGCAGCCTTGTGAAAGTAATCGCTATTAGTCTGAATGTATATAAATCTCACTTTTGATGGATTTGTTGTTTCACGAACTCATGCAAGGCATTCGCATGCGTGGTGTCTCTATCACCTCTTGCTTATAACTCTACAAATTCATATTTGTTGAAGTCTCGATTTTTTACATGCTGATTGGCTTTTGACTTTGAAGAGTCTTGGATTTTTTGTAAGTATGTCAATCGCAATCTGCGATCGCTTTGCTCTTCTTGCGTCATTCATCTGTATTAAGCCTCGAAAAAAACTAGTAATCCACGCCACGCTTGAGGTCGACGCCTTGTTCGGCGTAGTGCTTGTGGCACACCATCTCGGAGTGGATGCTGGCTAAATCGAAGTAGGCGGGCTGGTTCTTGCAGCGACCTGTGATGATCACCTCGGTTTCAGCTGGCTTTCGAAGCAGCGTTTGCATAATCGGCTCCACCGGTAAAAGCTCTAGATCAACGGTGGGGTTGAGTTCATCCAAAATCACGGTCTTGTAGAGGCCGCTGGAAATGGCTGCACGGGCAATTTCCCAGGCCCGTTCGGCTTCCACGTAGTCGATCGGTTCCTGTTGCCCGCGCCAGACGATGGCATCACGGCCCGATCGCAGATGGTCGACCAAGTGGGGGTAGCTCTCACGCAGCGCTGCAATGGCTGCATCCTCGGTGTAACCCGTGCCTCCCTTCAGCCACTGCAGGATCAACACGCGATGGCTTTTGTCTTGGCTGATGCCCCGGCCGATGGCCTGAAGTGCTTTGCCTAAAGCACTGGTCGACTTCCCTTTACCTTCTCCGGTGTAGATCTCGATCCCACTGTTCATGCTGAGGGGAATAACCCTGTCGCCCTCCATGCCGGGACGGCGGTGGGCACGCATTTCCGAGTGAAGATCGGCGCCTTGTACGAGAGCGGCAGGGGCGGCCCGCCCGGTCACGATGATTTCCATCCCCTCCGGTCGATTGTTCAGGGTGCGGACGACATCATCGATATCCAGTAAGCCGAGCTCCAGTACCGGATTGAGTTCATCGAGAACCACCACTGAATAGAGAGCGCTGGCAATCGCTCCCTTGGCAATCACCCAGCCCCGTTGGGCTTCATCCCGATCGAAACGGGTGGCTTCATCTGCTGTGAAGTGGTCGGCTCTGCCCGTCCGTAGATGGTCAATTAAGTGCGGGAAACCCTGTTGCAGCGCTTCGATGGCGGCATCTTCGTCGTAGGCGCGTCCGGGCCCTTTCAGAAACCGCAGCAGCAGCACACGGGTTCGACGTTGCTCGCAGATCCCAAGGCCGATGGTTCTCAGTACAACACCGAGTGCCGCTTGGCTTTTCCCCTTCCCTTCACCGTCATAGATGTGCAGCTGACCATGGCTGCGTTCGCGGCTATCTGCGGCAGTAACAATGCCGATGCTTCGGGGCATGGTGCCGGCTCTTACCGTTGGAGCCTAACGACATCACTCCATTTCATCTGCTGATGTTCCAGTTGCAGGAGTTATTGCCGAAAAAGCAGGAGCAGCAGCTTGCAGACCTCCGCCACTGGATGGATAGGTCGTCGTCGCTTTGTATCGCCTATTCAGGCGGGGTCGACAGCACACTCGTTGCGGCGATTGCTTACGAGTGCAAAGGCGAATCTGCGTTCGCGGTTACGGGCGTTTCTCCGGCGTTAGCGCCACACCTTTTGCAAGAAGCGCGTCATCAGGCTGGTTGGATTGGGATCCGTCATCAGGAGTTGCCCACGGCTGAGCTTGAGGATCCCGATTACAGCAACAACCCTGTGGATCGCTGCTTTGCCTGCAAACGGGAATTGCATCGACACCTCAAGCCGATTGCAATGGCCGCTGGCGATGCTTTGGTGATCGATGGTGTGAATTTGGATGATCTCGGAGATCACAGGCCAGGGATTGATGCCGCGCGTCAGGCCGGCGTGCGCTCGCCGCTTGCTGAATTGAAGATTGATAAGGCCACGATTCGCCAGCTTTCCCGTGCTCTGGGCTTCCCCTGGTGGGATAAGCCTGCTCAACCTTGTTTGTCGTCTCGCTTTCCCTATGGCGAAGGGATCACCGCGGAACGTCTCAACCAGGTGGGGCAAGCCGAAGCTTGGTTATTGGCTCGGGGGTTTAACCGTGTGCGCGTCCGCAGCCACGGCCTTGCTGCACGAATTGAAGTCCCTGAGGAGCAGATCAGTGCCGTAATGGCCTTGTCCTCGACCGAAGGACTGGTGGCATTTTTCCAATCCCTTGGTTTTACCTCAGTGAGCTTGGACCTCGAGGGGCTCGTGAGTGGAAAGCTCAATCGACGTTGACGAACAGCGTTCAGAGTTGTTTTGTGCGTTGAAGCATGGGTCCCATAACAGCCGTCCCTCAGGTCAGGTTGTTATCGGCGATGGCTGAACCCAGCTTCAAAGGGTGATGGTCACCGGCGAGGGTTCGCGTACTCCTGTCGCGATTTCTGCAGGAGTTTCCCTGAGAAAGCTCTTCAGGGCATGGCGCTTGGCCAGCAGGGCCTCACTCAGCACGGCACACGCCTGTTCGGGCATGGTGTGGTCACCACAGGTGAAAACGTCAACAGCCGCATACCCGGATTCAGGCCAGGTGTGAATGGAGATGTGCGATTCGGCCAGTAGGGCCAATCCAGTCACGCCTTGGGGCTCGAAACGATGGGTGATCAAATTGAGCAGCGTGGCACCAGCACGTTTTGCTGCCGTTGTGATGGTGTTCCGCAAAAAAGCTTCGTCGTCGAGCCGGCTGGGATCGCATTCATACAGCTCGAGAATGCAGTGTTTGCCCACCATGTCGGTGGCTTGAAGGGAGGTGTCCCCCCATCCCGGGTGGGGATGCAGGGCAGACAAGCTCTGCTCCATCAGGCGAAAATTGAAAAACAGGTGATGAGACTATCCGACCTTCATTCCTTCTATGAGTTCGTTTTCTCCAAGAATCTGAGCCTCCTGACGCCAGCCCCCGTGAAAACCATCGAGATGGGTGGCACTAATCAGGCATTGGTGATCATTCCCGACGGCTTCCAAAAGAAGTTGTTGACGGATCGGATCGAGTTCAGCGAGCACGTCATCGAGGAGCAGGAGCGGTGGTTCTCCACAAAGTTGCTTGACTAATTCGAGTTCGGCGAGCTTGAGGCCCAGGACGAGTGAACGTTGCTGACCTGCTGACCCGAAGCGACGAGCAGGACTCTCTCCAAGCACCATGTTGATCTCATCGCGATGCGGTCCGATTCGGCAGTTTCCGAGGCGTTCTTCATCCTCCCGTTGGTTGCGGAGTTGTTCCTCAATCGCCAACCGCCAGGGTTCTTCGGCTTCCTCCCCGTCCAATCGACTTCCAGGTTGATAGCGGAGCTCTAGAAGCTCTTTCCCGCTGCTGAGATGCGATTGCCAACGCTGGGCAATCGGTTCCAGGCGGTGCAAGGCCCGGCGTCGGCGTCGATGGATGCGCGTGCTGATTAGGGCCATTTGAACGTCGAAGGCATCGAGGAGCCCACTGCGCTCGGCTGTGTTTTGTCGGTGGCTACGCCACAGCTGACTTCTCTGCCGTAACAGGCGGTTGTACCGGCTGATGAGATCTGCATACACAGGTTCGAGTTGCAGAACGACCCGGTCGAGCCATTGGCGGCGCAGGGCTGGTTCTCCACGCACCAGGTCTAGATCGAGGGCGCTGAAGCCGATACAGCGCAGTGGGCCAATCAGATCAAGCTGACGATCCAGCACCTTGCCATTGCGCCGAGCTTGGCGGCCACCGCGTCGGCGTAATTCGAGTTCCAAACGGTCGCCATCTCCCACATCAGCCCGCAACAGGGCTATTGGGGCATCCCATTGAATGAGGTCTCGATCCTGGCTGCAGCGATGGGAGCGCAGGCTGCCCAGGAGTTCCACTGCTTCAAGAAGATTGGATTTACCAATCCCGTTGCGCCCAATCACGAGCAAACGCGACTCGGTCAGCTCCAGCTGCAGAACGGAGTGGTTCCGGAACCCCTGCAATTGGAGCTTGTGAAGCCGGATGGGTGATTGTGCGGTGCTTGGGTAAGGTACCTGTTATGGACCGGTCTGTAGGCCGATCTACTGCTGCGGCATCGAGCCGATCAGTGGGCATGTAGCTCAGTTGGATAGAGCATCAGATTCCGGTTCTGAGGGTCGGGGGTTCGAGTCCCTCCATGCTCGTGTTTTGTACTTTGCGACTTAGTTCGGCCTGAGTCCCATCGCTCGGATCCCATTCGGATCAATCACAAATCCATTGGTGCGTAGGGCTTCGAGGGCCGATGCTGGTGCAGACACGGACAGGCTGCACCCCGGTAAATCGCGGCGCAGGATATGAAGAGCCCGATGCACAAGAACGGCGTAAAGGTCTGATTGATCAGGGCCCGGACGTGCTGCGAGATTCCAGAGATTGGCGTTCAGGGCTAAGTCGCTTGTGGCGCGAACGAATCCGACCAGTTCTTCTCCAGCCTCTTCAAAAATGCTGATCTGCCAGAGGCTGCGCTCTAGGGCAAGAGGCCACCGTTGTTCATCGTGGGTGGTCTCTTGGCACGATCCCAGCAGTCGATTGATGGCCACTGGGCTAGGGGTTGTGGTGGTGTCGAGCCTGTATCCGCTTGGCAGCTTGGGGACAGCGGGCTGTTGAAGGAAGGGAAGCAAGGTTCAACCTGTGTTGCGCATGCCAGCAGCAATGCCATTCAGGGTGAGCAGAGCTCCGCGGAGTAGTTCGCTGCGGCTGTAGGTCCGGGTGTCTTCTGGTGCCCCAGGACTTTCACTCATCGGGGGCTGACGGTTTTGATCCCGCAGCCGTTTGAGCAGCGCAACCTGGAGAAATCCCAGAGGCACGATGGTGCGATTCCGTAGGTCTACGGAGAGCTGCAGTCCTTGATCAGCCCCGAGTAGACGGGGTTGCCCGGTGATCTCCAATACCAGTTTCCGCGTCAAGGCGTATTCCTTTGCAATCACGGCAAAAATCGCTTCAAAGGCCTCACGTTGCTCTGGCTTCCCAAGGCTGTTCATGTAGTGATTAGCCAAGTCGAGATCCACTTTCGAGAGGGTCATCTCCGCCTTGGAAATCAGGGTTCGGAAAAAAGGCCAGCGCTGGTGAAGTCGCCGGAGAAGATCGAGTTGATCGGGGTCTGCTTTCACCTCTTCAGCTAAAGCTGTGCCAAAGCCAAACCAACTGGGGAGTAAGAAGCGGCTTTGGGTCCAGCCAAACACCCAAGGAATCGCTCGCAAGCTCGAAAGATCTTTGGCTCCGGTTTTACGGCGGGCGGGTCGGCTGGAAATCTGCAGCTTGCTGATCTCTTCGATAGGCGTCACCTGCTGGAAAAAAGCCACCAAGTCGGGGTTGTCATGCACCAACGCGCGATAGTGCTCTCGGGATCGTGCGGAGAGCCGACTCATGAGTTGGTTCCAACTGGGTGTCGCATCGAGCTGATTGGTCACCAGGCTGTTTTGAACCACGGCGGTCGTGACAGTTTCCAGGTTGTAAAGGGCGAGTTCCGGCAGGCTGTACTTCGAGGCCAGCACCTCCCCTTGTTCGGTGATCTTGATGCGGCCTTGAAGGGTGCCACTGGGCTGGGCAAGGATGGCTTGATATGCGGGGCCACCGCCACGGCTCACAGAACCGCCGCGACCATGAAAGAGGCGGAGGGCAACGCCCTGTCGGCTCGAAAGTTCTTGGAGGGCAAGTTGGGCTTGGTGAATCTCCCAGTTGCTCGAGAGGAAGCCTGAGTCTTTATTGCTGTCGGAGTAGCCAAGCATCAGCTCCTGTAGGGGCTGGCCCTGGATGCCCACCATCGGGAGCAGGTCGCGATAAAGGGGGGTATTGAAAAGTTCGTCCATCACGGCTGGAGCGCGTTGTAAATCCTCCACCGTTTCGAACAGTGGCACCACCAGCAGCGACGCTTTGCGGGCGGCTGGATCCACTAATCCCGCTTCCTTCGCGAGCAGCAACACCTCCAACAGATCTGAGGCCGTATGGCTCATCGAGATCACATAGGAATGGCAGATCCGCTGGCCGAACTCTTCCTGGAGTCGATGCAACATGCGGAACACGGCCATGGTCTCCGCGGTGGTGTCTGACCAGCGAACTGCCGTAGGAATCAATGGACGCCGGGTACGGAGCTCCTCCAGCAACCAGGCCATACGCGTGGACTCCTCCATCTCGCCGTAGGGCTGTGGCAACTCGAGAAAACGTGTGAGCTCATCAATCGCATCGCTATGGCGGGTGCTCTCCTGACGAATATCGAGACTGGCCAGTGAGAAGCCAAAGATATGGACTTGATGGAGCAGGGTGTCGAGCTGCTCACAGGTGAGTTCAGTGCCGATCAAGCTGTTGCGAATCAGTTCCAAGTCGTTGCGGAATTGATCGACGGAGGTGTAATGCAGAGCTTCTGAGCCAGGTGCTCCATCGGTCGGGATGGCATCTTTCGGACTCTTCCAACCAGCATCTGAGAGCTGATCATTGCGTTTAAGCGTGCGCTCCAGGCGTTCGAGGATGTAGCTCAGCTTCAGTCGGTAAGGCTCAAGTCGGTAACGAGCCGCGCGCCGCTCGTAGATTTCTGGGAAGCGCAGCCGATCCATTTCCAAGGACTCCAGCAACCCAGTAGCAACCTGGCTCCACTGCATGGAAATGCTCAGCTGATTGCGAAGCGCTTGCACCGAGCTGATGTATAGCTCGAGCATGAGTTGACGCTGATAGCAGGCTGTCCGCCAAGTGATGTCCGTTGTGACAGAGGGATTGCCATCTCGGTCGGAACCGACCCAAGATCCAAAGGTGCAGAACGAAGCCTGGGGAACTTGGACGTCGGGGTAATAACGGTGGAGTGCCGATGTGAGCCGCCGCCGTAGTTGGGGCATGGCATCAAACAACACTTGCTGGAAGTAATGAAGGGTTGAATCCACTTCATCGAGAACCGTTGGTTTGAACTGATGCAGCTCATCGGTCCGCCACCAGAGCCGAATCTCCTCTTCGAGTTGTTGACGCAAGTCATCCTTGACTTGAAGCGCCATGGGCGAATCGGACTGCAGTTGCTGGAGAAGGTTGGCGACTCGTCGCTGCTTGTGACGAACGGTGTGGCGAACAATCTCCGTTGGATGGGCTGTAAAGACCAACCGGATGTCCAGCTCCTGGAGTAGGGCTTCGACTTGGGCTGGCGGCACATTCATCCGCCGGAGCCGTTCAAAGACCTCCCCGAAGGTGGCCGGATCGGTCTGACTGGCTAAGGGCGGAGCAAAGGGGTCAAAGGCTTCGCGGCTGCCATCTTCTGCTGATTGGCGGGGGCTCAGGCTATCGAGGTAACTGTCCTCTTCGATCCGTTGTTCAAGGATGTTGATCAGCTGGAAATACAGCGAGAAAGCTCTGGCGGCTGTAATTGCTTCTGAAAGATCCATGGCACGGATCAATTCAATAATCGCTTCGCTGGTGCTGTCACCGTCTCGACCCTCGAGGGCCACGGGATCACTCAGCTGTTTCAGTCGTAGTAGGCGAGCACTTTGTTCTGGAGGACACTCGCTGCGGAGAACCGTCTGCCAGAGGTCCTCCACCAGCACCAAGCGGTTCTGCAGCAACCGGCCAGCTCCAGCAGTCACACCGCTCTCCTTGGGCTGTTCCCCTTGGAGTGCATAGGCGGTGGACTCGGGCATGAAGACTCTGCGCTGCTCGGGATTCCATGATCATCCCAAAGAGAGGAGCGCAGTGGGGCGTTCGAGCTCTTGCTCCTTCATCTCTTCAATTGCAGCTTGAAGCAATTGTGAGATGTCCTCACCGTTTGAATGCGCTGCGCTCCAGCGCATCGCTTGATTTCCGCGCTTGAGAACCGCATGGAGTGGAGTGAGGACTGATTCAAGATTGAGCTGTGCCGCCAACGGCGTTACGTCGTCGATCAGTGATTGAATCCAATCCCTGCAGAGAATGCTCTGACCGTCTTTCCAGTGGTGGAGTTCAGCATCGAGGCTGGCGTGAGCAGCGGCTGCATCATTGACATCGCTGAGTTTTGCCAGCTTGTCCGCCGAGAGGGAACTGGCAATCAGCGGGTCAAGCCGTTCACGGTTATCGCGTAAAGACAACAATCTGAGTTCGAGAAACGCCGTCATGGCGAGGAGTTCGTCGGGGTTCGTGACGAGATCGCAAATTCGAAGCTCGACTCGATTCAAGTCATGGGGACGGGCTGGACCATTGGGTCGGACGGACGTCCATAAGTGCCGTTCATTGCGCATGCTTCCGCAAGCCAATTGCGCTTCGACCCAATCGATGTAGTGACGATGATCCAGAAACAGCGGCACTTGCGCGGGTGTTAAAGGAAATTGTTGCCAACGCTGGGAATGATGCCCCGTGGAACGTCCATCCAAAAATGGTGAGCTGGCACTGAGCGCTAGCAGGAGTGCGGCTTCACAACGCACGAGCCGCACCGCTGCAAACAACCAATCAGGATCAGTGATGCCCAGGTTGATGTGAATGCTTGCGGTGACAACGCGGGTGCCATAGGTCGACTCAATTAAGTCGTGGTACGAATTCGTTGGATCAGAACGCTCAAAGCGGCTGCTGTCTCCAAGACTGAGGGTGCTGCCAGGCAGCAAGGTGAGATCACGAGAGGCGAGCCAGGTTCTCAGCCGACGGCGCGGTCGAAGGAGGGCCTCACTGAGTTGGTGGTAATCAGCGATTGGAGCGGTGATGTACTCCACATTGCGACAGTCGGGTTCGGTGACGAAATCATCGAGAACTGCCGCGACCTCACTGGCAACGCCAACGTTCTGGCCGGAGGGTAATCCTGTGAACAACTCGACTTCAAAGCCTTTGAGTAAAAGAGGTGAAGTCATGATTTCGCCGGATTTAAACAAGCCAAGGCGGTGAGCATGGCCCGGGCTTTGTTGAGGGTTTCTTCGTACTCCGCCGTTGGCTTGGAATCGGCCACCACCCCCGCCCCAGCTTGAACTTTCACGCGACAACCTCCAGTGCCATTGGGTTGCACGACCATCGTGCGGATCGTGATGGCCGTATTCAGTGCACCGGCTAAGTCAACGGAGCCGTACACGCCTGAATAGGGACCTCGAGCATCGGGTTCGAGGTCATTAATGAGTTGCATCGCTCGAATTTTTGGGGCGCCGCTGACTGTCCCTGCTGGGAAAGAGGCCATGAGGAGATCCCAAACGTCATGGTGTGGAGCAAGGCATCCTTCCACTTCACTCACGATGTGCATCACGTGGGAGTACTTCTCAATCACCATCAAGTCTTTAACGGAGACACTTCCCGGCAAGCAAACGCGTCCGAGATCATTGCGTCCGAGGTCGACGAGCATCACGTGCTCGGCACGTTCTTTGGGGTCGGCCAGCAGGTCCACTTCGAGTTCTCGGTCTTCTAGCGGGGTTTGTCCGCGAGGTCGCGTCCCGGCGATTGGGCGCAAGCTGGCTTGAATCCCGTTGGCGGCGGGCTCCGCTTGCACCATGACCTCTGGGCTAGAGCCGATGAGCTGCCACTCCCCGAAATCAAAGAACGCCATATAAGGGGAAGGATTCACCATCCTCAGGCTGCGGTAGAGCTCAAAAGGGCTCTGCGGTACCTGGGCTTCGAGTCGCTGGCTGATCACCAGCTGGAACACATCCCCCGCTGCGATATGGCTTTTGGCGGTTCGAACAGCCGTTTCAAATTCGGCTTGGCTGCGATTGCTGGTCACATCAGGCAGATCGCGTGCATTGGCATCCCAGAGCAAGGGATCCACTGCTGGAAGTGGAGTGTTCATGCGCTCCCGCAATCGCTCGATCCGGTCCGTAGCGCTTTGCCAGGCTTCGTCCTCTGTTGACCCGCTCGTGAGATCACCGAAGGCCACTGCAGTGATTTGGCGCTTGACCTGATCGAAGATCAAAATTGCATCCATCATCATCCAGATCCCATCGGGCGGATCGGTGCTCAGCCTGGGGTGAACAGGAACGGTGGGTTCAATCCATTGGATGAGCTCGTAGCCCCACATCCCGTAGATCTGACCAAGGGGCGGTAGCCCGGGCAAATTGACGCACTGGTACGGGTTCAGCCAAGTCCGTAAGGATTGGAGCGGGTTCCCTTCAAGGCTGTCTTCGCGTCCATCTCTCCACCGCCGGCTGAGTTGGTTGCCCCTTGCCGATGCTGTCCAAAGGGGATCACAGGCGATCACACTCCATCGACCCAGGGTTTCACCCCCCTCAACGGATTCCAGCAACACTCCTGGGGGTTGGTTAGCCCCGACCTTGATCCAGGTGGTGAGAGGTGTTTCCAAATCTGCTGGCCAGCTTTGGGCCAATGGAATCAGATTGGCACCGTTGGCTGCAGCCTTGCGAAAGGCGTCGCGATCAGGTCTGAACATGCGTGCATCATTACAGCCCTCTCCCAGGAGTCAGAGCCCCTGGGAAGCGCTGCACCGCTTAAGCGTCGTAGGTGTTACGACCGCTGAATTTGATCGTGGATGGGTTGGTGTTCTGACCAATCCGACGGGGATTGTGGCCGACCATGGGGCGCCCTTCGTTCACCTTTTCAGAAAACACACCATCTTTAGGGTGTAGGAATTCGGTGTCTCCGCCTGGATAAATGCGGTAAATCTTGAAGTCCTCGATCCGAGGCTTGAACTTGGTACGCAATTGGGTGCCAAGTGCCAGGCATTGCTCTTTGCGAGAGAAATACATCAGGTTTTCACCTGAGTTCATCATCGCTGCACCACCCGTGGGTAGTTCGAAGGCCTGATCAGAATTGCTGGTCCAAGTGATCGCGTACTTCTCCTCTGTTTCCGCAGAGTTGAGCAAACCGCCGGTGCTGGCGATGTGCTTTGGAAGCTGACCATTCAACGCCGATGCTGTCATGGTTGGAGAAATCCAGACGGGCTGATAGTCCTGAAAAGTAGCACCGCGATCAGACCGTAAATAGCGGGCCGATAGCAAGCTTCACACCCTTGAACAAATGCCATAACTGGGGATCAATCGGCGTCGCTGTGGACGGGAAAAAAGACGGTGAGATCTCGGTCTCGACGGGGTTGATATCGACCGCCCAGGCTGGCCATCATTTGACGGGTGGCGTCTTGACTGAGTTGAAGGCTTCCTGTTGTTGGATCCCAACTCAGCACTGTGCCCAGCTCCTCCCTCGCCGGAGAGGCATTGGCTGAGCTCGTGGCGCTGCCCGGTAGAACAACATGCAATTGAAGCTTGACGCGAGCTCCAGCAGCTTGAAGGCCAAGTTGTAATTCGCTTCCTCCAGGAAGGCCGCGGCTGCTCCGGTCAATCAATCCACCCAGCATCGCTTCCAAGCGGTGGGAGTCACTCATCACTGTGGGTAAGCCGCGATCCAGATCCAGGCTCAGGCTGATGTCGCGTCGCTTGAGTTGCTCTCTCCATCCCGGCGCCAAGCTGCGAAGGATCGATTCCAGATCGGTGCGGGCCAGGTTGGCTTCAGTGGGCTGACGTTGGAGTTCCGCAGCGTGGAAAATCAATCCAAATCGATCGATTTGTTCGCTGCATTCCACATCAATTTGTTTGAGGCGTTTCATCACCAGGTCTGGGAGATCCTTTCGACGGACCAAGGAGCGGATCAGTGTGCGGATCGTGGCCAGTGGCGTTCGCACCTCATGGGTCAGTGCTTCCAGCAAGTTGAGGTCGTCTGAAGCGTTCTCTGGTTTTGTTTCTGGGGAGACAACCGGTTGCAGCATCAGCGCAGGCGCAGACACGGTGAGCCGTTCAGCGATGCTGGGCCAAAATCGCTCCTTGAATTGTTCATCGCTGTGAAGAGGCCCCAGGGCTTCCAGGGCGGCATGAAGCTGCTCCGCATCGTTTGGAGATTGCTCTTTTAAGCGTCGTCCGACCAGGGACAAGACATCCCCCAAGCTTGTGGGGTCGCAGCGCATCAGCAATTGACGTTGCTGCGGTTTTCCATACAGAGCCAACGCCACCTGCAAGCTGGGTGTGATCACCAACAAAACAGGGTCTTGGCCATCGTTGTGGCGCAAGGCAAGGCGTTGGTAGTTGAAAAGCCCCTCGCTTTTGGCTTCCATACTCCCTTTGATGTGGAGTCCAAGGCGAGCCGGTAGTGCGGCCACCCCGCGTCTGAGTTGATCGACATGTTCAGGAGCCCAAACCCATCCCTGTAGATGCTGAAGGAGCTGGGGTTCATGCAGTGCTGGAAGGGGAGCCGCGAGCCAGATGCCTTTGGTGACCTTGAGGCGAATGAGTTCCTGTTGGAGGGTGTCCAAGGCGGCCCACCACAAACGACGAACGCCGATTTCGTCGCACTGTCCCGGGTGCATGCCTTCGGCAAGTCGCTCTCGCAGGTCGGTGAAGGTGGGTGAGTTCAACGGAGGCCAGCGAAAGAGCGGCGGCTTTGGCGTACCACCGAGAGGCACAATCCCAGGGAAATGAAATTCACGACCATTGCTGAGCGCCCATAGCTCAGGAATGGCAAGGGGATCCCGGTCACAGGACCCAGACCGATGGTCATAAAGATGTTCACGACCACTTGGAACATCAGCATTGTTCCGATGCCAATCACCACGAGAGATTCGAAATCACTGCGGGCATGTCTGGCGACTTGAAGCAGGCGTGCCATCAATACAGCGAAGCCAAGAACAACGAGGAGGCATCCGATAAAGCCGGTTTCTTCTCCAAGAGCACTAAAAATGAAATCGGTGTGTTGTTCAGGTATGAATCTCAGTTTTGTGAGTTGACCCTGCAAAAGTCCTGCCCCGAACAGACCTCCAGATCCAATCCCAACGCTGCTTTGCAGGAGGTGGTATCCACCACCCAAGGGATCTTGGCTGGGATCAAGGAACAGCACGAGCCTGTCGCGTTGATAGTCCTTTAATCCGTGCATCCAGAGCCATGGCGTCACGATGGCCATGGCTCCATGGATCGCGATCGTGATCGTGGCAGCGACGCGTTTCCAGGGCAACGATCGATAGGCCAGCAGTGCCATCAACGGAATCCACAGGCCCATCGCCCAGGGGGAAATGCCCGCCAAAAGTGCTGTAACGAGCGGGGACAAGAGCAAAACCACCCACTCAATTGGCATCCCAGACCAATAGAGCATCGTCAGCATCAGTGCTCCGAAAACGAGGGAGGTGCCGAGATCGGGCTGGATGAAAACCAGTAGCCACGGAATCGAAATCACCCCAAGCGGGCGTAAGACATCAACCGGTCGCTCCACTGGATGCCTCGAGAGCACAGCAGCGAGCAACAGAATCGCCGCAATTTTGGCGAATTCCGAAGGTTGAACATGGATCCCTCCAATGCTGATCCAGCGTTGGGCGCCAAGGGCGGTTGTGCCAATGAGGCGTACAGCAACAAGGCTGGCCACGGTGAGTCCGAAGACTGGAATGAGAAATGGTTTGAGGCGTTGCAGCGGTAGCCGTTCCAGGATTAAGGCAACGCCAACGCCAACGCCCGCCGTAATCCAGTGGTGGTACCAGTCTGCGTAGTCCGCTTGGCGCTGGGTGCTTGCAATCAGAAGACCAGCGATAGCGACCATGCCGATCGGTAACCCCCAGAGAATCCATTCCGGTTGAGGTTTATGGCGGTGCTTCCTGGCGAACATGCTCAGGCCGGTGTGACGACCTGTTGCTGAACCCGTTCGGCAAGAGCAGAAAATTCCCTCGCACTCACAGAGCTGTTGCGGCTGATCACAATTGGGCTGCCGCTGTCACCGCCTTCCTGGACTGGCATCTCCATCGGGACTTGGGCCAATAACGGCACGTCATAGTCGTCGGCAAGACGACGACCGCCGCCGCTCCCAAATAGGGCGTATCGGCGATCGGGCATGTCGGGGGGAATGAATGCGCTCATGTTTTCAACGACACCAAGAATTGGGATCCCCAGTTGTCGAAACATCGCTAAGCCACGGCGGGCATCTTGTAACGACACCAGTTGAGGCGTCGTCACAATGATGACGCCTGCCATGGGGACCGCTTGAGCTAGGGAGAGTTGCGCGTCACCCGTGCCTGGAGGAAGGTCCACAACCAAAACATCCCGTTCACCCCATTCCGCCTGGTACAGAAACTGGCGGATGATGCCATTCAGCATGGGACCTCGCCAAATAACCGGCTGATGTTCATCGATGAGGAGTCCCATGGACACCATGGCGATGCCACAACTCTCAATCGGCTTAATCCTTTGCGTGTCTCCGCTGCCGGTGACTTCGGGTGTTTGGTTGGCGACTCCCAGCATGGTGGGAGCGTTGGGGCCGTAGATGTCTGCATCCAAAAGCCCAACTTTCAAACCTTGTTGGGCTAAGGCGCAGGCGAGATTGACGGCCACTGTGCTTTTGCCAACGCCCCCTTTGCCGCTACTGACAGCGATGACCTGACGAACGCCTGGGATGGATTGGCGCTCAGCTGGTTGACCGTGGCCCGCTTGGCCGATGCTGCCTTGGCTGGGGGCGGGCGCTTGACCTACTTCAATTTGGACGTCGTTGATCCCGTCAAGGCCCATCAAAAGTTCGCGAGCTTCCGAGACAATGCGCTCACGTTGACTCTGGGCAAATCCAGGAAGGTTGAGCCGAAAGACTGCTCGTGGAGGAGCAATACGGACCTGATCAATCCAGCCAAGCTCCAGTGTCGTTCTGCCGCTTCCAGAATCTTTGATCTGTTCGAGAGCCTTGGTCGCCTGCTCGGCCGATGTCATCTGTTGCTCTGATCAGAGTCAAATTCTAGGAGGGTTCCCATGACAGACCCTCACGGTGTCTTGTCGGGGTCTGGTCTGACCTGTTTAAGTTTTTTCACTGGTTTCATTTTGAAGGAATGGTCCGCTCTCTGATTCGCCGCGTTCTCGGACGCCAGGAGACCGATCAATCCACTCCCCAGTTGGAACTGCCACCCAAAGATTCGCGGGATCGGGCCCGTTCGATGGTGATGGGATTGCAGGATGAAATCTGTGCAGGTCTTGAGGCCCTGGATGGGGAAGGGCGATTCCAAGAAGAAAGCTGGGTTCGTCCTGAGGGGGGTGGTGGCCGTTCACGTGTGATGCGCGAAGGACGGGTGTTTGAGCAGGGAGGTGTGAATTTCTCTGAGGTTCAGGGAAACGAATTGCCACCTTCAATCCTGAAACAAAGGCCAGAAGCGAAGGGACATCCTTGGTTTGCAACCGGTACGTCGATGGTGCTGCATCCCCGTAATCCCTATATCCCAACGGTGCACCTCAATTACCGGTATTTCGAGGCAGGTCCGGTTTGGTGGTTTGGAGGCGGAGCGGATCTCACGCCGTATTACCCCTTCCTCGACGATGCCCGTCATTTCCATCGCACCCATCAACAGGCTTGTAATTCTGTGCATCCCAACCTGCACAAGGTGTTTAAGCCCTGGTGTGATGAATACTTTTACTTAAAACATCGGGGTGAAACCCGCGGTGTTGGTGGAATTTTTTACGACTACCAGGATTCGAGGGGAACGATCTACAAAGGGCAGGATCCGTCAGGGGCAGCAGCCAAGGTTTCGTCGGAACTTGGTGCAACTCCGCTGGGTTGGGAACAACTGTTCAGCCTGGGCCAGGCCAATGGCAGAGCTTTTTTGCCGTCCTACGCACCAATTGTCGAAAAGCGCCATGCGACGGCCTATGGCGATCGCGAGCGGGATTTTCAGCTCTATCGCCGTGGCCGCTATGTGGAGTTCAATCTGGTGTGGGATCGCGGCACGATTTTTGGACTCCAAACCAACGGTCGTACTGAGTCGATCCTGATGTCGTTGCCGCCACTGGTGCGTTGGGAGTATGGCTACACCGCTGAGGCGGGCTCTCGCGAAGCCCTGCTAACGGACTTGTTCACCACTCCTCAAGATTGGTTGGGCGATCCATCGCTTGAGGATCGTTGCCGGCCTCACCAAGCGATCAACTAACCCCCTTCACAAGAGCGTCAACGACCCGTAAACCCAGGCATTCAACCGTCTGGGCTCGTGTGGCTGGATCGCGCAGTTTTTGCTCCAAAGGAGGCTCGAGCATTCCAATTTCAAGAATGCCGATCCCGCGCCGAGGACCCCCGAGGCCGCCGCGAAATAATCTTGGGAAGCGTCCAAAGGACTGGGCGATGGACTCATCGAGCTGGTTCAGTGGGCGATTAATGGCTGGGATGAGTCCAGAACCGAAGCCATAGGGGCTGTAGGCGTCGAAGTGAATTTCAAGGATGTAGTGACCCTTGCTGGAGCGAACGCGAGCTTGCGACCAATTCGTTCTTGGGTCGTTGTCATCTCGGATGGTGAGTAAAGGGGGGACATACGACGTGATGTTCAGACCTCGCTTCTGCCCGAGACGCACTACGGCGCTTTGCACTTGAAAATTCCAGTAGAGCTCGTCACGCATGGCGCCATTCATCGGCTGTTGTTTGCGGACGTCTACGGCATAGCCGGGCGTTCCAGCACTACCCAGCCTTTGGGAGTCGGCATGGCCAGCCATCACCACGATCGGAATGGTTGATGGCACTGCCCCTCGGCCGACCCACCGTCCGGACTCTTTGGTGCGGCGGCCTAGTAAGGGGTCCGGGTTGGCTGCTCGCGGGCAGTTTTTTAGATCTGATCTAAGGCGTTGTGGCGCTGCGGGGGGCGCCGTGGGAAGCCAATTTTGTTGGCTTTGAACCCGATGACAGACCATCCCCGTGAAGGTCAGTACGCCGATGGACAGCGGAACAGTGATGGGTGTGGCACGCATCTAGTTCGGGAAAGGCATGGTTCAGATGGGTGATGTCAGCAGGGAACCATCGCTGGCAAGTTGGAGCGATTCGGCAAGCTCGAGTTCAATCGCAATTAATTCATCGCGGTGGGCTCGCAGCCTCAAGGCGCTTCCTCCTCGAGCTGGTGCATCCAGCAGACGCAGTTCCAAGGTTTCGGTGCGAGCGGCGCGGCTGCTGTAGATCACCCCGGCAAGGGGTCCCAGCCCTATGAGCGGTAGCAAGGACCACCACGCCAGTTGTGGTGCTAAGTGCTGCAGAACTAATCCGAAGCAAGCTGAGCCGATGCTGCCAAGGATGGATAGCAAGACTGCAAGGGGTTGGCTTGACGCCACTTGTCCTTGAAAGCGCAGAACCTGTCGCTCTGCGTCGCCGCCGTCGCGGTTCCACCCACGTTGTTCCAGCCAGCTGCTGATTCCTTCCATTACGGCCAGTGGAGATTGCGGTGAGGTGATGTCCACCACCGTTGTGCGGTCCTTGCTGGCAGCACGCAAGAAAAACACCAGACCAATGGCCAGGAGGATCGTGAGCAGCAGGATGGACTGGAAGCCCAGCGGCATGGATCTCCCTTAATCAATGGGTCCTTTCTAAGAGGCAGCGTTTCGAAGGGGCGTGTTTCGATTCAGTTCAGCGCGAATCGATGGGACGTCAGCCATGTCCGCCAAGGAGCCATCAGACGTTCTGCTTCGCTGCGGGCTTCGTCTTGCAGATGCAGCATCCGGCGTGGGCGCCCCCTGGATGGACAGCGTTGGGTGTAACTGCTGATCGATCCTTGTTGCTCGAGGAAGTCCAAATCCTGTTGAAGCACAGTCTCAGAAAGCCGTAATTGGGGTTCGGCTTGGATCAGCTTCTGCAGGAGGCAGGAGGGGTAACTGTCGTCCTTCAAAAGGCATTCCAAAATCCAGCACACCGCGAGCTCCAAGTCGAGGAACTGAGGTGGTGGCTGATGAAAATACTGTTCGATGTCTGCGAGGCAGGTGCGTGATGGCTTGCGACGAGAGAACACGACGAGGAGCACACTTCCACCATCAAAGTCGATCTCATTTTGAGTTTCAAGAGGGATTGCGTTGGATTTTCGGGTCTCGGCCGGAGAGAATGGACTGATTCATCTGCTGGGTCCATGGCCGGTTCTCCTTCAATTCCTGCCGAGTTCGCCGTATTCGATGGGGACTTGGACGCGTCTTGGACGGAGCAGTACCTCCAGATGCCTTGTCTTGCGGTGGATACCGAAGCCATGGGCCTCATTCACGGTCGCGACCGCCTCTGCTTGGTTCAGATCGCTGATGAACAAGATCGTGTTGCGTGTGTGCGCATTGGTTTGGGTCAATCCAGTGCCCCCAACCTTCAGCGTTTGTTTGAGGCCCCATCGGTGGAAAAGGTGTTTCACTTTGCCCGGTTCGATGTGGCAGCCCTTGCGGCTGGGCTTGATATTGCTGTTCAACCTTTGTTTTGCACCAAGGTGGGCAGCCGCTTGGGGCGGACATACACCCCCCGACATGGCCTGAAGGATCTGGTGATGGAGCTAGTGGGCGTCGAGCTCGATAAGGGAGCTCAAAGCAGTGACTGGGGACGAGTGGATGAGCTCACTGATGTGCAGCTCGCCTATGCCGCCAATGATGTGCGTTATCTCATTCCTGCGAGGAACCAGCTGGAAACGATGCTGCGTCGGGAGGGACGTTGGGAGTTGGCGCAACGTTGTTTTGCCTGTATTCCCGTGATGGCTGAATTGGATCGGATGCGTTTTAACCAAACCTTTGAGCATTGAGCTCGGTCTGGTCGCTAGTCCTCAAGGATGAAATTGATGTTGCCTTCGCTGTCTTTTAGGAGCTCGTCAAGCGTCGCAGCATGGTCGGTGTCTTCTTGGTCCAGTGCATCCAACATCGACTGCACGAGCAACTTTCGCGCTTCAACATCACGCTTACCGTCTTTGGCGGCAGCTTGATCCACTTG
>QCVD01000010.1 GCA_003208835.1 Synechococcus sp. AG-683-C23
CGCGATTGCATTGAGGCCATGGCGATTCTGTTTGAAGAAGGTCTTGAGTTCCGTACGGAACGTTTGAACTTGGCGGTGGAACAAGATTTCTCCAATGCCACCGATGTGGCTGATTACCTCGTTGCCCGGGGAGTTCCCTTCCGTGAGGCTTATCAGCTTGTTGGTGCTGTTGTTCGCCGTTGCCTTGATGAAGGTTGTTTGTTGAGAGATTTGACCCTTTCGGCATGGCAAGAGTTGCATCCAGCCTTTGAGGCTGATCTGCACGATGCGCTTGCCCCGCGGGCGGTTGTGGCCGCTCGCCGCAGTGAAGGAGGAACAGGATTTGATCGGGTGGATGAACAATTAGACCGCTGGTTGCAGCATTTGAAAGGAACACAACCTGTTGGATGACTCCCCCGCGCTTTCGGGTCTACGCTGAAGCTGTCAGTGGTAGGTCACTTCGTTCCGGAGTCATGGCCCCATGGCAATGATCCAGGCCCCAACAAAGAAATCAGTCGCCGCTCAACGGCGAAATGCACGTCTTCATCGGCAAGTCCAGGCTGAAACGTTCCGGCATGGGCCTCGGTCCGAATCGCCTCGAGACCCTGCACCAACTGCTCAGCTTCCTCAACGCTGATCACCCCGCAGGAACCCAGCATCCGTGCATGGGCAATCGACCCATCCAAATCCTCCTGAAGCAATGTGAGATCAAAGCCAATCGAAGCATTGAACACTTCAATAAAAGGATGCAAGCCTTGCTCGAAGCGATCACTCCAAGTGCCGTCGGCGCCGCCTGTCACCCCACCAGCCATCGATCTATTCATTAATACCCACAGCTTGTCAGGCGGAAGGTTGCTCGCCCTAAGACTGTTGATAAGCCATGTTTGGCAATTTGACCGCCTCGGGCACTTTCAAGACCACCATGGAGGCGTCATCTTCTAGCTGTCGATTCACTCCTACAAATCGATCCAAACGCTCAAACAAGGTGTCGAGAATTCCCTGAGACCCTTGTCCACTGCGGCAGGCACTCTCTAAGGCACGAATCAACCGAGCTTCATCAAAGCGATCTCCAGTTAATCCGGGTGCTTCGGTCACACCATCCGTGTAGTACAGAAGAACGTCACCCGGATCCAGCCGCACTTCACCGAGCCCATAGTCCGCCTCCGGCTGTAATCCGATCAACAAGCCAGCAGCATCCAACCTGCTGATACTTCTCTGCTCCGAGCGCCACAGCAAGGGGGGGTTATGGGCTGCATTGGCGTATCGCAAAAGACGGGTTCGTGGATCAAAATCCGAATAAAATAACGTCACGAATCGGTGGGATTGCGCGAGGTCCTCTTGGGCGAGTTGGTTGAGGTCATGAAGGATGCGATCCGGTGGCAACCCACTGAGAACTTCTGCGCGGAGCATCCCGCGCAACATGGTCATCAGCAGGCCAGCGGGAACGCCCTTTCCCATCACATCACCGATGACCAGCGCCCAGCGACCACATTCCCGTCGATGACGGATGAGTTCAGGACGTGTGGGAATAAAATCGTAGTAATCACCACCCACTTGAAACGCTGGACGGCAGCGAGCGGCAAGCTCCACGCCCTCAATCACCGGACAATGATCGGGCAACAATTGAGCCTGAATCTCCGCCCCAATGGTCAGCTGACGATCAACCCGTTCATGACGACGAGCGTCTTGCAACATGAGGTCATTTTCGATCGCCACACCCGCCAAATCAGCCACCAATTGGGCATTACGGCGATGCACGTCGGTCCAAACCAAATCGGACGTGGGATCAAACACATACAACCGACCGCGACATCGACCGCGAACCACCACAGATGTGGCAAACAAACCCGCCTTTGGCAGACAGCGTTGAACCAAGCGATCCAAGGCCAACACCTGGGCGTCATCGGTGCCAAATCCAGCCGATTCCCCAGGTTGGAAGCCCACTAAGCGGCGAAAAAGATCCTGGGATTGCTCAACGGGGACAACCTGAAGTTGATCGCGCCACAAACGACCATCGGATTGAAACGGCACGATAAGAGCACCATCGACTCCCACAAGTCGAGACACCACAACAGGCACCAGCTCTAAGAAGCGATGCAGATTGGTAAAACTGCGAAGGGCAAAAGCGAGCGACACAAGAAGATCCTGATTGCGACGCTGTTCGTTACTCAAGCTGTCGAACAGTTGACGCAATGACTCCGTCGCTTGAGGCGAAGGACCCACAACCCTCTGTGCCGGGGTGGGATGGCGACGGGGCGGCTTGCTGCTCAACGCTGCGACCCCCTCAAGATGCGCAACGTAGCAACGGTTCATCGTCCGGCCAGTAGAGCCTCAACGAATTCAAAACTGTTAAACGGCCGTAGATCACGGATGCCCTCCCCGGCACCAATGAAACGGATGGGCAAGCCTGCTTCCGACGACACCGCCAAAGCGACACCACCTCTGGCAGTGCCATCGAGTTTGGTCACAACAACTCCCGTCAAACCTGCTGCTTTCGCAAAGGCCATTGCTTGACGCAAACCGTTTTGACCTTGGCTGGCATCCAGCACCAACAACGACTCAACATTGGCTTCTGGGGCGAGACGATCAATGATTTTCCGAACCTTTTGCAGTTCTTCCATCAAGTTGTGTTTGGTCTGCAATCGACCTGCTGTATCCACAAGCAGCAGATCGGTTTCACGGGACCGAGCAGCGCCGATGGCATCGAACACCACCGCAGCTGGATCTGCATTGCTGCTTGGATTGGACACCACAGCAACATCGCTGCGTTCACCCCAAATTTCCACCTGTTGTACGGCTGCTGCCCGAAAGGTGTCTGCAGCTGCGATCAAGGCTGAGTAGCCACTACGCACAGCAAGATTCGCAAGCTTCCCAAGGGTTGTGGTTTTTCCGACGCCATTCACTCCCACCATCAACCAAATATTTAAACGACCTCGCTCCGGCGCGAGCAGGGGAACGCCACTGGCCTTAATCGGAGCATCCAGCAAGCCGCGCAGTTGATCCTTGAGAAAACGAATTCCCTCAATTGGATCGACAACGTCTTCATTCATCCGCTGTCGCAACGCGTCAAGTACCTGATCGGTGGCCTGAACACCCGCATCGGCACGCAGTAGAAGAGTCTCGAGTTCGTCCAGCACCTCTGGCGTGAGGGGATCATCGCCAAGGTTTTCCAACAGGCTGGTAACGAAGCCCTGCCGTGTCTTCTCCAGACCACGACGGAGCCGTCCAAGCCAATCGATTTCCTCAAGCGAAATCTGATCAGCACGCCGACCCTGCGCTGCTAGAACCTCAGCAGACCACGTGAAGTCGTCATCAAAGTCACCAAGGGTCGGCTCAACAGCATCTGCAGCTGGGACGGAAGAAGTGGTGGCGGGCGGTTCAGGCGTCGATGCCGAAGCCACCTCAAGCGCACGAACCTCCTGCTCTTGTTGCCGCTGCTGACGTTGCGCCGCGGCCTGTTCGAGTAGGGACACACCAACTGTTGGAGCTGGGGTGGGTTCTGGGCTGACCTCTGGTGTTAGCGGAGCGAGTGAATCTGATTCATTTACAGGCTCTGGCTCTGAAGCTGGGGTGGGCTCAGGAGTTGTCGAAACTGGCGTTGTTGGCACCGAAGCAGCAGCTTGTTGCTGTGCCTTTAAACGTGCGTAGGCCTCACGGGCCCAAACCAACGCTTCGTCTTCTGGCTCTTCAGCCTTTTGTTCGACATCGTCTTGAGGAGCTGAGTGATCTGGCTCAGGCTTCACCTGAACAGGATCTGCAGGCGGTTGTTGTTCAACCTCAGGTGAATCTGGCGTTGAAGGAGGTTCCCCAGGGGATCCGGCCTGACGCTCGAACCAGTTGAACACCATCAGTCCGCTGCAGTGGATTGAGCATCATGGAAGCGACGCAACACACCATTAATCATTCGACGACCCTTTTCATCGCTGTATCGATTCGCCAATTCAACGGCCTCATTGAACGCCACAGGAGCAGGTGTGCCCATGGTTTGGAGGTCTACAACGGCAAGACGAAGAATGTCGCGATCGATGCGCGGTAGTCGGGCCAACCGCCAGCCTTCCATCACTTGATCCAATCTCGCGTCGATGCTCTCGCGCTGCCGGATCACCTGAGCAATGCGTTCCATCGCAGCAGAACGAATTTGCTCTTGATCTGCCAGGAGCAGAAGCCTGGGAAGTTCAAGGGTGGCTGAAAGGCCATTCAAAACCTGTTCGGCAGCGCCTAGCGATGAACGCAGGTGATCACGGACAACATCCAGGGTGGAAGCCTGACCCTGTTGAAGTTCGCTATCAAGGAGACATTGCTGAGCTTGATCCAGTTCCGTGGCAGATGAATCGAGGGTTTCCCTCCAATGTTGAGTGAGGCTTTCAAGGGCCTTATCAAGCAGGGACTCAATCCCTAAATCAGCTGTAGAAGTCTTTTTCTGTTCCGAGACTTGACCGAGCACCAGCAAGGCCAACTCGCGGGAAAGAGATCGTGAGGCCATGAATTAGCTGGAGGGGGATGCGGAGGCCCGCAACTGAGCCATGAGACTGGAAAAGCTGCGATTCACAGGAGCTTCTTGCTCATCTGGATTCACAATGCCAGCAGAAATGATGGTGCGGAACGCCTCCTCTACGGAAATATTGAGTTCGCGGACCGAGCCCTCTGGCACAAGCGTGTACCAGCCAGTGGTTGGGTTTGGAGCCGTGGGGATAAACACACTAAGGAGTGGTGTTTCCAGGTCGGATTGCAGCGAAGGACCCACCTCGCCGGTGACAAAACCAACACTGAACAAACCTTCCCTTGGATATTCGACAAGAACAACACGGCGGAAGCGGGCCGAATTGCCCCCCAAAACAGTTTCAAGCAGCTGCTTGAGAGTTTTGTAAACGGAACCAGCAAGGGGAATCCGGCTCAGGGTTCCCTCTCCAAATTCGAGCAGCCAACGACCCACAATGTTGCGGGCCATAAGGCCAATCAACAGGATCCCCATCAAAGGAACCGTGAGCCCGAGGGAAAGGTTGATCAGGTCCTGAAGAAGCGGATTCAGGGTGATGAAAGGGTTGAACTGCTTCGGAATTGACGTGAGAAAAGCCAGCACAAACCGGCTGACAATCGTGGATAACCAGATTGTTGTTGCCAGTGGAATCACCACCAGCAACCCTGCAATCAGGTCATTTTTGAGATCTTGCTGAAGCCGTTCGCCCAGCGGTAGATCAGGTCTGGGGTTGGACTGAACCAAGGAGTCTCTGCACCCAGAGTCAGGGAGTTCAACCAACCTAACCAGCAATCAGATCACTGCAGTGAGTGCAAGCAGCACAAAAGCAATGGCAAGAACAACAGCGGTGGCCGTCCCACCAATCAATCGTTGCCGAGATTCGCGGTTTTTCTGTGACTCCACCCGTTTGAGCTGAGTTGCCATTTGGCTGATCTGCTCATCAATCATCGTCTCTGCAGCGCGCTGCTTGTCGTCCTTGCTGGCATCAGCGGCCAACTGTCCAGCTTGAGCTAACTGTTCGCCCAAAGAAGCCACCTGCTCGGGATTGTCCCGAAAAGCACGGGCTTCCTTCATCGCTGCGCGTCCCTGCTCGATGTTCTGAGCCTGCGACAGATCACCAGCCCCGCTGCTTAAGGACATCGGAACTGCAACCAGCATGCCAATGGCCAAGAGAGCTGAAAGAACACAAACCACAGCCCGCAATGGTGTGACCTGCTGTTGCGGGTTCTCAAGACGCGATCCAATCAGACAGGTCAACAGACCGATAAAACCGAGTGGGGCCAGCGCAACCAAAGGTCCAGTGATCTGAGGACTGGTTGCCTCCGCTGACCAGTCACTTCCCACCAAGACCGCAGCCATCTGCAGGACGAGAACAAGAACCATCGTGAGGCCCAGCCAACGAAGCAGAGATGCCAGGCGTCCCGTTTCGGTTCCCGTCACGTGAAGATGAAAAAACAGGTCCCAACCATACGGTCGATGTCAGGGCAACACCCAGATCAACTCACACACTTGAGCCACGCTCTGAAACAACGGGCTCGGGACGAAGGGTTTGATCCGGTTGGAATTGCTCGTTTGCCTGGAAGTCCCCGCCTGCAGCTGCGGACAGAAGCATTGCAACGTTGGCTCGATCACGGGTACCAAGCCGATATGGCATGGATGGCAGCGCCACGCCGACGCGATGCTTCTCAACTTTTAGAGGGGGTACAAAGCCTGTTGGCCGTGGGATTGAACTACTACGTTTCTGCGCAATCAGCCCCGGGATCATTAAAGGTGGCGCGCTACGGCTGGGGTCGCGATTACCACAGGGTTGTTGAGCAACGTCTACGACGCGTGGGGCGTTGGTTATCCGAACAAAAGCCAAGCTGCCAATGGCGTGTTTGTGTCGACGCATCTCCGCTCTTGGACAAAGTTTGGGCGGAAGAAGCTGGACTGGGTTGGATCGGAAAACACAGCAATGTGATCCATCCCCATCGAGGCTCATGGATGGTGATTGGTCACCTGCTCACAACGGAACCACTCCAAGCGGATGCTCCAGCTAAAACCCTTTGTGGACGCTGTGTCGCTTGCATCGAAGCCTGCCCCACCGATGCCATCCGCGAACCATTCGTTGTTGACGCCCAACGATGCCTGGCGTTTCACACCATTGAAAACCGAGAGCCCGATCTTCCAGAGTCGATCAAAACGTCCCTTGGACCGTGGATCGCCGGTTGTGATATTTGCCAAGACGTTTGTCCTTGGAACCATCGGGATTTACCGAGCAGTGAAGATCCGGATATGCAACCTCGACCATGGCTCCTCAATGTGAAAGCCCAAGAGCTTCAGCACTGGGACGATGCCACCTGGGATCAACAGTTACGGGGTTCTGCTTTACGGCGAATTAAGCCGTGGATGTGGCGCAGAAATGCTGCAGCAGCGGAACCGGATCTGCCTCCTAACCTCTGATCAAAAGAGATCGGTGGACGTGCTTCGAGGATTCAAATTGAAACGAAGCCTGACCGCAGCTCTGATCAGCATCAGCAGCGTTTGCCTGATCGCTCCAGCCCAGGCCCTGGTGCCATACGTCTACTTGCCATCAGAGGTGGAGCTCTCGGGATCCTCTCTTGGAATCGGGCGGACCGCAGCTCAACTGCTGCAAATGGGCCAGCCCCAGGAGGCCTCACAACTTGCGGCTTTAGCTGTTCGCCTCAACCCAAACGATGAACGGTTGTGGACTGTTCTGGCAGAAGCGCAACTTCGTAGCAACCAACTGGAAGACGCCAGTCAATCGCTTGCGAAAGCCAAGAAAATCAATCCCAACAATGCTGGGCTCTGGTTTGCAGAAGCAGCGATTGCACTGCGTGCAGAACGACCGGAAGAAGCCATAGCGCTCATTCAACGAGGATTGCAAATCGATGTAAACAATGCATCTGCCTACTTCGATCTTGGGAATGCACGGATCATGCAAAACAAGTTTGCAGTCGCGTTGCAATCCTTCGAAAAAGCAACTGAAATCAAACCAGACTTTTGGGAAGCCCTCAACAATCAAGCCCTTGTTCTGTTTGAACTGGGACAACATGACGAGGCCATTCGACGTTGGCGTCGTGTGATCAAGCTGGAGCAGAACGCAGAACCAATGCTGGCTTTAGCTGCTGCGTTAAACCAAAAGGGCGAACAGAGCGAAGCTCTATCGCTGGCCAAGGAAGCCCTGTCAAAAAATCCCAATTACGTTTTGCCGATGCATCAAAAAGAGCAGCTTTGGGGTTCCCATGTGAGAGAAGCCACAGCAAACTTGCTGCGTGAAGCAGCACTTGCCAGCAGCGTTGAACGGGCCCAGGCCAATGCCACCTGGAAAAAACGTCAGTGAACGTCTGTAGGCTGAGCTACTTCTTCCCCAATATCCGCGGACGGGATGGCTGAGGAGCGCGTTGAACCGATCGCCCTGCATCTAGAGATGCAGCGCTCCTATCTGGAATACGCGATGAGTGTGATCGTGGGTCGGGCCTTGCCCGATGCCCGCGACGGTCTCAAGCCGGTGCAGCGTCGAATCTTGTTCGCGATGCAAGAACTGGGGTTGACCCCAGACCGGCCGTACCGGAAATGCGCTCGTGTTGTTGGAGATGTTCTCGGGAAATACCACCCCCACGGAGATCAAGCGGTCTACGACGCGCTCGTACGACTCGTACAAACCTTTGCTAGCCGACATCCACTTTTGGATGGACACGGCAATTTCGGATCGGTTGATGACGATCCGCCAGCAGCGATGCGTTACACCGAAACGCGTTTAGCCCCGATTGCCCATCAAGCTCTGCTCGAAGAAATCGGTGATGACACCGTCGATTTTGCATCGAACTTCGATGGGTCCCAACAAGAACCAACCGTTCTCCCCGCGCAACTCCCCTTTCTTCTCCTCAATGGTTGTTCTGGCATCGCCGTCGGCATGGCCACGAGCATTCCGCCCCACAACTTGGGTGAGGTTGTGGACGGCCTCATTGCTCTGATTCGACAACCGGGCCTCAGCGACGAGCGTCTTTTACAACTGATTCCTGGGCCCGATTTTCCAACCGGTGGGGAAGTTCTGCTCAGTTCAGGCCTCCAAGACACCTACTTACACGGCCGCGGCAGTATTCCAATGCGGGGCGTAGCGCATACAGAAGAGGTGCAACTGGGAAAAGGACGGCACAAACGAAACGCCGTTGTTGTGACCGAACTGCCCTATCAACTGAGCAAAGCGGGTTGGATCGAAAAACTGGCCGAATCGGTCAACGACGGAAAAATTGGCGGCATCGCTGACATTCGCGATGAAAGCGATCGAGATGGCATGCGCGTTGTTGTGGAACTTCGCCGCGATGCCGAACCCGACAAGGTGCTGAAGGACCTGCAGCGCCGCACGGCACTGCAGAGCAACTTTGGCGCAATCATGCTGGCCCTTGTTAACGGTCAGCCCCAACAACTCTCGCTACGGCAACTCCTCCAAACCTTTCTCGACTACAGGGAACTCACCCTGATTCGCCGCACGAGCCACGCCCTACGCAAGACAGAAGATCGCCTGGAAGTGGTGGAGGGCCTAATCACGGCTCTGAACAACCTTCAAGCCGTGATCGCCATGATCCAAGAAGCCCAAGATGCTGGCTCGGCTCGCGCCAGCTTGATGGTGCGATTGGACCTCAACGAACGCCAGGCTGATGCCGTGTTGGCAATGCCACTCCGACGGTTAACAGGTCTGGAGCAGGAAAGCTTGCGCCAAGAAGTCGACAACCTCCGTGACGAGCGAGAGCGATTGAAATTGCTCCTCGAAAACCGAGATCAGTTGCTCGACGCCATGGTTAGTGAACTGAAAACACTGAAAAAACGCTTCTCAACTCCACGTCGCACACGACTGGTGGAAGGCGGAGATGCCTTAATCGCAGAACGAGCTGCCAGTCAACGACCCAACACGGAACTGCTCCGCCAGCAAGCCTTAGCGGCCCTCCCCGGTGATGGTCGATTGCTGATCCAAGCGGACGGACAAGTGAAGATCGTGACGCCACAAGTGCTGGGTCGTCTTCATTTTGGTGATCCCTGTCCGGTGAGCGACGCCCCATCACCAGCTCGCGTCATTCTTCCCATCGAACCGCCGCCGCGACTACTAGCCATCAGTGCCAACGGTCGTGTCGCCCTCGTGCGTTGGGAGTTTGCTGGGCAACAACCAGGTGCCTTGGAACGATTCCTTCCCAGCGGGTTGGAAGGTGACCCGATCGTGGCGATCACGCCCCTACCGGTGCAGGAGAGCAGTGACCTAAGCCTGGGCTTGCTTAGCAGCGATGGGCGTTTCAAACGACTGCCCCTTGCCGATGTCTTGGATCTATCTGGACGCGCCACCAGCGTTGTGAAACTGAAAGAGGGCGTTCAACTCAAAACAGCGGTGATTTGCCGGGAACACCAAGATCTCCTCTTGGTCAGCGACATCGGACGGATGCTGCGTTTACCGATCAATGAAGACGTGCTGCCACTGATGGGACGACTCGCCCAAGGGCCCATGACCATGCGGTTGCTTCCAGGGGAAGATCTCGTTGATGCCCTATGTCCAACCGAACCGACTGTGCTGTTGGTGAGTGAACAAGGTCACCTAGCGCGCATCGATCTCACATCCATCCGTCCATCACAACGCGGGGATCTCGGTTCGATGGCGATCCAGCTGACGGGCGACGCCGATCGAATCACAGGGTTAGTAGAAGCCAATGGCCTCATTGGCATGGTGTCAACAGAACAACGTCATGGTCGGATTGACCCAACAACAGTTGAAATCACTAACTCTGGTGACGCATTTTCCAATCAAATCGAACTCCACCAAGGCGAAACTATTACCGATTTAATCCCTCAAATCAGCGATTAGTCGATCCAGATGGTTCGAGTGTCAATTTGCTGGACAGCAATTCCTGATCCATCGGAATGGGATAGTTCCCATCGAAACAAGCGCTACAGAAATTTCCAGACTCTGCTTTGGCTGCTTCGACCATGCCTTCTTTGCTTAGGTAAGCCAAAGAGTCCACTTTGAGATGGTTCTTGATTTCCTCCAGGGTGAGACGAGAGGCGATCAATTGATCCTGGGTATCGGTATCAATCCCGTAAAAACATGGGTGGGTCACCGGTGGTGAACTAATCCGCATATGCACCTCTGTTGCCCCCGCATCCCGCAACGCAACAACGAGTTTTCCACTGGTGGTTCCCCGCACAATCGAGTCATCAATCACTATGATGCGCTTACCAGAAAGCACATCAGGCAGGGGATTGAGCTTCACGCGAATACCTGCTTCACGCATCGCTTGTGTTGGCTGAATAAAGGTGCGTCCTACATACCGGTTCTTAATCAGACCGTCGGCGTAAGGAATGCCGCTCTCCTGAGAAAAACCAATCGCAGCAGGAATTCCTGAATCAGGAACCCCAATCACCAAGTCAGCATCAACAGCTGACTCCCTAGCAAGCGTGCGACCAATGCGCTGCCGATAGCTGTACAACGATTCACCAAAGAAACGACTGTCTGGACGCGCGAAATAAATCATTTCAAACACGCAAAGCCGATTCGGTTCCTCAATCCAGCGCTTGCGATATGGCTCAGCTGAACCCAGTTCAAAGTGCACTAACTCGCCGGGCTGCACATCATCCACATAGCGGGATCCAATGATCTCCAAACCACAGGTTTCACTGCTCACAACCCAATGGCCAAGGCTTTGCTCCCCGAGAAAGCCGAACACCAAAGGGCGAATGCCATAGCCATCACGAATCGCAAACAAACCTGCGGGGGTACCGATCACCAAGCTGAATGCCCCCTGACAAAGCTTGAGCGCAGCTTCGATACCAGAACGCCAATCCAAGCCCCGATTTACGGCTTGCTGCACCGCAAAGGCGATCAGTTCTGAATCAGTGGTGGAGGTGAATTCAGTTTTTCCGTCATCCACCAGCACACGCAACTCTTTCGCATTCACCAAATTGCCGTTGTGGGCGAGGGCAAACGCGCCAAGGCGGGTCATCAACACCACCGGCTGCGCATTGCACACACGACTACTGCCAGTTGTCGAATAACGGTTGTGACCGATCGACAAATCGCCAGGCATCCGAGCCAAAACGTCCTGATCGAACACCTGGCTCACCAGGCCCATATCTTTGTGCAGGAGCACCTTGTCCTCGTTGAACACAGCGATACCAGCTGATTCCTGGCCGCGATGCTGCAGGGCATAAAGACCGAAATACGCCAAGTTGGCGACCGGTTGCTCAGCCGCCAAAACGGCAAAAACACCACAAGCTTCTTCCATCCGATCAGGACGCTCTGCCACGAGCTGCTGCTGCTGCACAGGGCGCCTCATCAGAAATGCATCAGAAGTCTGCATCACGCCAGGCGACGGGGCAGAGCTTCGGCATAAACCTGCTGCAGCTGCTCCACGGGTAAATCAATGGTGTTGCCCGCTCCGAAGGAAAGCTGGAAGTGGCCATGAGACGCGACAGCGCCCAGAACCGTTGCTGAAACCTCAGGGTTGGCTGCCAACATCGTTGTCCAACGCGTCAACTGAGCCGCTTTTACAGACACCACCACACGGGCGCCACCTTCAGCAAACAACAACCGAGCTGAGCTCATTGTTCCGGGTGAAAGGTTGAGCTCAACCCCAAAACCTGAGGCAATCGAGCATTCGGCAAGAGCCACAGCTAACCCGCCATCACTGCTGTCGTGAGCTGAGGCAATCAACCCGTCAGCAATGGCCTGGCGAACCAGCAGCTGCACCCGTCGCTCCAAATCAAAATCGATCCGAGGAGGACGGCCTGTAATCGTCCCAAGGGTGAGTTGCTGATAACTGCTTCCAGACAATCCAATTCGATCGTCCTGATCTGCGTCGGGTTTCACACCAAGTAAAACGACCGCATCTCCCGGTTGGCACCAACCGAGTCCAGTCACCTTGGCGATGTCCTCCACCACGCCCACCATCCCAATCACTGGGGTGGGATGGATCGGCTGAACAGAACCGTCCTCGCGGCGCGTTTCGTTGTACAGCGAGACGTTCCCCCCCGTCACTGGAGTCTGCAAAGCCCTGCAAGCCTCAGAAATTCCTCGACAGGCCATAGCGAGCTGCCAAAACCCCTTCGGAGTCTCAGGGGACGGGAAATTGAGGTTGTCGGTAATCGCGAGGGGCTCAGCACCAACACAGCTCAAATTACGGGCAGCCTCAGCCACAGCAGCCATAGCTCCGCGTTCGGGATCGAGTGCCACCCAACGATTGGGGCAATCGACCGTGGCAGCAACACCGCGCGTCGTGGTCTGCAACGAACCATCGCCTTGCTGAGGCCGAAGTCGAATCACAGCGGCATCAGCCGCTCCAGACGACACCACAGTGTTAGCCAACACTTGCTGGTCGTACTGGCGATGGACCCAACGCTTACTGGCAATGGTGGGGTCGTCTAAGAGCCCTAATAAAGCTGCTGCGGGATCTTCTAAAGCTGGCAACTGATCTTCCGTCCATCGCCAGTGCTCTTGGAGATCCGCTGGAGGCTCTGAAAGCAAAGCGTGCTTCTCAATGGGTGTGTCATCGGCAAGGGCCGTGGCTGGCACCTCAGCTGCCACCTCTCCGTGATGAAGAACGCGAACGATGGGCTCTTCCAACACCCGTCCCACGACGGCCGCTTGCAAACCCCAGCGACGAAAGCGTTGCATCAAGGGTTCTTCACGACCAGCTTTCACCACAAACAACATCCGTTCCTGGGATTCAGACAACAGAAATTCGTAAGCGGTCATGCCTGATTCACGGGCAGGAACACGATCCAGGTCCAGTTCAACCCCTAAACCACCCTTGGCAGCCATCTCAGAACAACTACACGTCAACCCAGCGGCACCCATATCTTGGGCAGCCACCACATCACCACTGGCGAAAGCTTCTAAGCAAGCCTCAATCAACCCCTTCTCTAAAAAAGGATCACCCACCTGAACGGCCGGTCGATCATCAAGCGAATCAGCACTTAATTCAGCGCTGGCAAAACTGGCGCCTCCCATGCCGTCTCGCCCTGTGGTGCTGCCCACATACACCACAGGATTACCCACACCAATCGCACCAGATTTGACGATGTCTTTGGTTTCCATCAAACCCAAAGCCATGGCATTCACTAAGGGGTTCCCCGAATAGGAAGGGTCAAAGGCCACTTCTCCCCCCACGGTGGGAACACCCACGCAATTGCCGTAATGGGCAATGCCGGCCACCACACCCTCCATCAAACCAACGTTGGCGCTGTCATCCAATGGCCCAAAACGCAACGCATTCAGCAACGCAATCGGCCTTGCACCCATCGTGAAGATGTCACGAAGAATTCCGCCAACCCCAGTAGCAGCACCCTGAAATGGCTCCACCGCAGAGGGGTGGTTATGACTTTCAATTTTGAAAGCAAGGCGATGGCCTTCACCAAGATCAACAACGCCTGCGTTCTCCCCCGGACCCACCAAAATGCGTGGCCCCTCGGTGGGGAACCCACTAAGCAACGGGCGTGAATTCCGATAACAACAATGCTCTGACCACATCACTCCAAACATCCCCAACTCGGCTCGATTGGGCTCCCGACCAAGGCGACGACAAATTTCATCCCAGTCCGTGGACTTCAAGCCCTCTTGCTTCAGGGCAGCGGAGACGTCATACGAAGAGGAAGACACCACGGACCGCAAAACTCATGTCCCAGTGTTGCCGACCGACCGTCAAACCCAGGGATCTTCATCGCGTTTTACACGACGCTTCGGCGACGCCTCAGACCAAGTGTCGTCATCCCAAACTTCAGTGCCAGGAGGCTCCTGATCTGATCCATTGGAATCAATTGGTTGCTCAGGCTCATCCCAAGGGGGTTCATCGAGCCAACCCTCAAGGCGATCTCCAGCACGATCACCCATATCTCGCAATTGATCTCGCCAACGCTGAGTCCGTTGCAAGAGGTCTTGACGAACACTCGCGCGCATCAACGGAAGGTCATCCAAACTGCGCAGAGCAGTCATCACCTGTCCAGGACGTTGGTCTGTGATTCGATCTGGGACCAATTGCCACCGAGAACTTCCAGGAAGACGCGGATCACTGCGTGACACCAAGTAATGAGCAATCGTTCCCGTCGTTGGGTCGAACGCGAGATCAGCCAAAAAACCGATTTGCTCTCCCTCTCGATCGACCAAATCTGCATTCATCAGGGTTGGCAAACGATCCAAGGTGGCTTGATCTGAAACGGCGGGCTCACCTCGTACAAACACCTGTTGATCGGTGATTCCACAGCACTGATCCAATCGCCAAACATCCCTAGACATGCGTAGGGCGGATGGTCGACTCACCCAGCCCAACAAGCGATGCACCGGCGGATGCATCCATGCCATCAATCCAGGACCATGATCCAAACCAAGCTCACATCGAACCGTGTGATTCAGCAAATCGCTAAGCAACAGCGGATTGGGTAGAACCACCTCAGGAACGGATCTGAACCGGCATCACGAGATAAGTAAACGCTTCGGCATCGCCTTCTGGCTTCAGGACTGCTGGGGTTGTTGGTGCATTGCAGTGCAGAACAACGCGATCAGATCCCATCGCCTTTAAGCCGTCCAGGACATAGCGCACATTGAAGGCGATCTGAATGGCATCACCGGTCAAGCTGGCTGGAAGGGATTCGGATCCACTTCCAACATCTTGCGCATCAGCACTGATCTGTACGACACCTTCATCAGGCTGACTGCTGAATTTCACAACATTGTTGTGCTGGTCGGCCAAGACAGCAATCCGTTCCAGTGCAGCGATTAGACCCCGACGGTCTAAAGCCAACGTGCGATTAAACCCATCGGGGATGAGCTGTCCGTAATTGGGATAGGTACCCTCCAGCGTGCGACTGGTGACCATTTGGTCTGCGGCAAGGAAGACCACTTGTCCGCGATCACAAAACAAGCTCACCGGATCATCGGAGCGCCATCCGGCCATCAACCGCTCAACTTCCCGCAATGATCGAGCCGGCAAGGTCACCGCAAAACCTTCTGCAGCATCGTCGCTGCTGTTAGCGGAATCTTGCAAAGCATCGTCGACCTGGAGAACCGCAAGGCGGTGGCCATCCGTGGCGGCTGCCTCGAGCGCCTTGTCATTGAAACGTAAATGCACTCCTGTCAGCAGCTGTTTGGCTTCATCGGAACTGCTGGCGAACAAGGTTCCTTTCAGTGCTTGAACCAATCCAGCCGGTTGAAGTTTCAACGTCATCCCGCTTTCCACCATGGGCAAGTCGGGATAGTCGTCAGCAGGCAGACCTCGCATTTGGTAACTGCCACTGAGGCTGGTGAGCTGCACCTGTTCACCCGACTCCTCTGTGGCGAGGGTGATCGGAGAGTCGTTGGCGAGTCGTGAAACGATTTCGCTCAGTAATCGTGCGGGCAGTGTGATCGCTCCGCTGGTTTCAACACTCGCGGCAAGGGACGTCTGAATTCCCAAATTCAGATCAAAACCCGTCAAGCTCAGCCGGTTTGTGCCCGCATCAGCGGTGAGCAACACATTGGCGAGCACCGGATGCGTCGGTCGCGTTGCCACGGCTCGACTGACCAGCTGAAGGGCTGCATTCAGTTCCGATTGGGAACAGACCACTTTCATCGTGCTGCGGGCTCGAATGCGCTGGGGGAGTGACCCAAGTTTTCACAGCGGTGCTCGAAGCGCAATGGGGTTGTTTTGTTCATGCCTTTTCGGCTGTTGTTCTTTAAAGAATTTAAAAAAGAAATTAAAAACAGTCGTAGTAGGGCCTGGGGAATTGGGGAAAACAGGTCGTTTTTAAGGCAGGCACTGATTCTTTTGGCGTCATCTCCTTGGGATAAAAAATTCGCTTGTGTGGGAAAAATTGCCGTTTTCCACTTCTTCACAGGCGGTGGAAGGTTGGTGTTGTGTCGAGCTGTTGGTTTCGTTGCTGATTTCCACAGCGTGTTGGGTGGGTTTTGATTTGTTTTCCGCAGTCGCTTTATGGGCTGTCTTCGCTGAAAAGTCATAAAAAAACCCCTGGATAGGGGTTTTCTGTTGAGGAGGGCGTGATGACTAAGAGCTCATCACGAGAAGCCCATCACCTTGGCCACCGTGTCGAGATCTGGATTGAGATCCGTATGGAAAGCTGCGTCGTTGTTATTGATGGCGCAATCAGGGTCTTTAAGGCCATTCCCCGTGAGGACGCACACCACCGTTGCTCCGGCAGGAACTTCGTCTTTCCGCTTAAGCAGGCCAGCCACAGAGGCTGCACTGGCCGGCTCGCAGAAGATTCCTTCTCCACCACCTAAGAGCTTGTAGGCATTGATGATCTCCTCATCCGTGACATCGAGAAAGGCCCCATTACTGGCTTCCCGAACAGCCATCGCCTTGGCGCGATTGACGGGGTTACCAATCCGAATGGCGGTGGCGATGGTGTTTGGATCACTCACGGTGGTGTCGTGAACAAGGGGGGCTGACCCGCTGGCTTGGAAGCCCATCATTCGAGGCAAGGTGCGGCTGTGACCCGCCTGGTGGTACTCCTGGAAACCCATCCAGTAGGCGGTGATGTTTCCGGCATTTCCCATCGGAATGCAGAGCCAGTCCGGAGCCTCGCCAAGGGCATCAACAACTTCAAACGCAGCGGTTTTCTGTCCCTGAAGTCGGTAGGGATTCACTGAGTTCACCAAGGTGACTGGGAACTGATCGGCCGCCTCACGAACGATGTCGAGGGCACGATCAAAATTGCCTCGGATGGCGAGCACCTCGGCTCCATACACCAGTGCCTGTGCCAGCTTCCCTTGGGCAACGTACCCATCAGGGATCAACACGAAGGCCCTCATCCCCGCCCGTCGGGCGTAGGCAGCGGCAGCGGCACTGGTATTCCCTGTACTGGCGCAAATGACCGCTTCACAGCCAGCCTCTTTGGCTTTGCTGATGGCCATCGTCATTCCGCGATCTTTGAACGATCCGGTGGGGTTGAGGCCGTCGTACTTCACGAAGACCCGCACGCCCTTTCCAATGCGCTCGGCAATGGTGGGAACGGGTATTAAGGGTGTTGCCCCTTCATGCAGCGTGATAACTGGAGTTTTGGCGCTGACGGGAAGCCACTCCCTGTAGGCCTCGATCAAACCAGGCCAGTCCTGCATCACAGAATTGGCTGTGAAACGCCGACGAAGGTTTTGGAACAAGGACACCAAAGGTTCGACAGGTGACCTGAAATCTACGAGGCGCTCGTCATTGCGGATTTATGAGTTGGGGTCTTTCAGTCCGTCGAGCGGTGAATCGGAGAAGAATTTCACCAAGCTGGCAATCGACTCTGTTTTTTCAATCACTGCGAAGAGTGCAGGAAGATTGACGGCCATCACTTGATTTGGGTAAGCCTTGAGGAATCCAACGGCGGTTAGGCCGTCAGGTTGTTGAAGGCCATTGATGATGCCGGCACGAATGGCCGGAACACTCACCTCCGCTTGTGGTGTGTAAATCGGATAGATGATCCGGGCGACACGGCGAATGATGGCTTCACCAATCCGGGTGTTGATCAGACGGCTTGTCAGTATCAGAGGTATGGACAATTGCTGATTGAGCAACTTCGACATCTCCTCAGGATTCTGTTTGGAGATGTGAAGGAGATTGCCCAGAAGTCCGATGGCTTCACCTGTATTGGCCAAATGTTCGAACTCCTTCACGGGGATCGAACGTCGAAAACCACCACTAACCAGAGCAACGTCCGTTGCTGCAAGGCTTGGGCTTCCGACTGTGAAAAGACTGAGGCTCAGCCCAGTTGACCATGCGAGCAATGTGCGTCGCAGCGTTTGGGTTGAGGACATCCGGACTTAGGAATTGTTTGAAACTTAGGTGGCAACTCCCGCTGCGACGCGGACTAGGCGGACAACTCCCCGTTCGGCCAAACCTTGAGCGACTTGGAAACCCATGCGGCGCGCATCGGGTTCTTTGAACACCCTTGGCATGCGCTTTAGAACGAGATCGGGTGTGAATCCTGGTAGAGATTGCAATACAGCAATGAGTTCACGAACTGGCTCTATTTGCATGAACGGATCGATTGATCCTGCATAGGTCGTCGATGACATCCCTACAGGTTGAAGCCCTCTCGGGAGTTGTCGTCCAAGACGTTGCATGGTTGACCAACCCAAAGCGTCAAGGCGATCAACCGCTGCCTCTACCAGTTGATTGCGTAGTAATCCAGCCTTTGGCGAAAAGAGGAAATCAAGTACTTGATCCAACAATGTGTCGAGGTCGAGCTGAGCTTGACTGGCAGCACTGGACACTAAATTTTCAAGTCGGCTCCAACGGAATGCATCGCCGTCAAAAAGCATCTCTTTAAGACTCTGACGCAGCTGTGGATCTGGATCTTCCATAAGCCGTCGTGCGAAATAGGGGTAGGCGGCGCCCAGGATTTTGAATTCAGGATCCACACTCAGAGCAATTCCCTCCAAGGTCACAAGTGAGCGAATGATTAGGGCGTAATAAGGGGGGACTCTGAAAGGAAATTTGTACATCACGCCAGACATATCGTCGGTTACTGCTTTGAAATCCATGCGGTTCACACCAGCTTGGAGGGCCTCACTAAAAACTTTTTCAAAAGCTGGAACAATTGGTTCGAGATTGACATCTTCTGCCAAAAATCCAAGGGTGACAAAATCTTTTGATAGCCGTCCAAAATTCCTATTGACTAAGTGAACAACAGCTTGGATTAAGCCGGTGCGTGACTCACGGCTCACTTCACTCATCATTCCGAAGTCGAGATAGCAAAGCCTTCCATCTTTCATTGCGAGAAGATTGCCTGGGTGGGGATCCGCATGGAAAAATCCATGTTCCAGAAGTTGCTGAAGACTGCAATTCACTCCCACCTCAACCATGTCGTCGGGATCAATGCCCATCTCACGCACCCCTTCAAGGTTGGTGAGTTTGACGCCGTCGATCCATTCCATTGTTAGAACTCGACGACTGGTGGCTTCGTGATAAATAATGGGGACAGCAATACGAGGGTTGTGTTGATGTAAAACCCCAAACTTTTCAGCATTATTGGCTTCATTGATGTAATCCATTTCTTCGAACACCCGTTTGCCAAGCTCATCGATTAAGGCAACAAGGTCACTACGTATTAGACCGATATTTTTGTTGAGCCAGGAAGCAATATTTCTAACAATGTAAAGATCAAGCGTGATCTGCTCGCGCAGTCCAGGGCGTTGAACTTTGACCGCTACTTTTTGACCACTTTTCAGGATCCCCTTGTGCACTTGACCAAGGGAAGCTGCTGAGATTGGATCACGATCCAATTGCTCATAAAAGTCCTCGACCTGCCCTCCAAGGTCTTCCTCGATGCACGCCATCGCCAGTTCACTGTCGAAGCCCGGCAATTGATCTTGAAGTTGGGCTAGCTCCTCTAAAAGCAGCGGAGGAATGATGTCTGGACGCGTCGACAAGGCTTGCCCGGCTTTGATGAAGGCTGGGCCGAGATCCACCAATAATTCGGCGCATTCTTTGGCGCGCGATCTCGCCCGCGTTTCGTCTTTAAGCAGTTGGAACAACCAGTCGAAAGTCACTCCAAAGAGCAAGAGGCCGATGGGAACCAATGTTTGCCACACCCGCCGTATCAAGCGTTGAGGGTGGCCTGCATAGATCCGCGTAATGGCGGCAGGGTCGTACTCGAGCAGACCAGCTGCCTCGATGAAATCCCCAAGTTCCTCCGCCATTGTTTTGGGCTTGTAATGCTCCCCTTCTAAACGAACTGCATCGCCGCTACGTTCGAATTCACCACCGGTGCTGGTTGTGCTGACCGGTCTTCAACTCAACAACATTGCTCTGATCGACAGCCTGGAGCTGGATTTTTGTGGTGGTTTCACTGTGCTCACAGGCGAAACCGGAGCCGGAAAATCAATTCTTTTGGATGCCCTTGATGCGGTTTTAGGTGGGGCTCAGGGAGCGAATGGCCTTCGATTGCTCCGCAGTGGCTGCGACCGTGCTCAGATTGAGGCAAGTTTCAATCCGTCCGATCAAGTTCGTCAGTGGCTTTTGGAAGCCGACATCGACTGCGACGACGACGACGAGTTGCTCCTGAGTCGTGAATGGAAGCGTCAAGACGAGACCCGTTTTTCAAGTCGGTCTCGTCTGAATGGAATTTCAGTGAATCGCCAGCAGCTTTTGGAGTTGCGGCCACTGTTGATTGATCTAACCGTTCAAGGACAAACGCAGCAGCTCTACCGGCCTGGTCAGCAGCGCCGTTGGCTGGATCAACTGGGTGGGGCTGCTCTCGCAGAACGATTGGACTCGACGAGGACGACATGGCAGCGGTGGAAGGCCGCGGCCATGGCTCTCCAAACCTCTGAACAGGAACGACAACGATTTGAGCAAGAGCGATCGGAACAAGAGGAATTGTTGAACCTTCTTGAGAACGCTGAACTTGATGACCCAGCTGAGGACGGTTTGCTCGAACAGGAACAGGACCGTTTGGTTCACGGCGTGAGGCTGCAGGAGGGTTTGGGTCTGCTCTTTGGTCGTTTGCGGGATGGGGCAGAACAAGCACCCTCGTTGCAGGAGCACTTCGCAGTGGCCATTCAGGAGTTGCAGGCCATGAGCCAATTGGATGGTTCCGTGCAGCCGTTGTGCGATCAGGCCTTGGACTTGGAGGCTGGTATCAACGACCTACTGCAATCTCTTGACCACTACTCCCGCACTCTGGATAGCAATCCTGAACGACTCAGCTCGATTCAAGAGCGACTTGCCGACTTGAAACGTTTGCAACGACGCCATGGTCTTGATTTGGCGGGTTTGATTGAACGCCGTGATTACTTGCGTCTCGTTTTGGACGAGGGTGGAGCTGCAGCCGATCTTGATCGGTTGCGTTTGGCCGAAGAGTTAGCCCGTGCCGACCGGGATGAGGCCAATGCTCAGTTGCATGCTGCCCGTCTTATGGCTGCCGACTCCCTCGAAGCGTCGTTGCTTGAGTTGCTCCCTCCAATGGGGTTAGCCAATGTCCGTTTTCAGGTGGAGTTATCGGAATCAGAGCCAGCGGACCATGGCGCTGATGCCATTTGTTTTCTCTTCTCCGCAAATCCAGGCCAGCCGCTAGCCCCTTTGCAGGACGTTGCATCGGGCGGTGAGATGTCGCGTTTTCTGCTGGCTTTGAAGACCACGCTTGCCACTGTCGATGGATCGAGCACCTTGCTTTTCGATGAAATTGATGCCGGTGTCAGCGGTCGGGTAAGCGGGGCGATGGCGGAGTTGCTTCATGTCTTATCTCAGAGTCGTCAGGTGTTTTGCGTCACCCATCAGCCCTTGGTGGCAGCCGTGGCGGATCATCACTTCCGCGTCTCCAAACATGTCGATGCTGGGGTCACCCATTCGCGAGTGTCCCAACTGCGGGACATCCAACAGCGCCGTCAGGAACTAGCGGATTTGGCAGGTGGTGAACAAGCTGATGCCTATGCAGCCAGCTTGCTGGCCCAAAAAACAGCCTGAACCGGCAGGTTGTAACTAGGATCACGTGCTTTCGAACAGGCACTCATGGTGCGAGCTGCTGCCAAGAGTGCCGATGGGTCCGATCCAGTGAGTCTGGCGGGTGGAAATCTTGAAGATGTGATTCGGGTGCGGGGTGCTCGCCAGCACAATCTCAAAAACGTCGACGTCACCATTCCGCGTAACAAGCTGGTGGTGTTCACCGGGGTGAGTGGAAGCGGTAAGAGCTCCTTGGCGTTCGACACAATTTTTGCTGAGGGTCAGCGGCGTTATGTCGAAAGCCTGTCGGCGTATGCACGCCAGTTCCTGGGCCAGGTGGATAAGCCTGATGTCGATGCCATTGAAGGTTTGTCTCCGGCGATTTCGATTGATCAGAAATCAACGAGCCATAACCCCCGTTCCACGGTTGGCACCGTTACCGAAATCCAGGATTACCTCCGACTTTTGTTTGGTCGGGCGGGTGAGCCGCATTGTCCCCAGTGCGACCGGTCGATTCGACCTCAGAGCATTGATGAGATGGTGGATCAAATCCTCCTGTTGCCAGAGGAGACGCGTTATCAGCTGTTGGCTCCCGTTGTTCGCGGCAAAAAGGGCACCCACACCAAATTGATCAGCGGGCTTGCCGCTGAAGGATTTGCCCGCGTTCGCATCGACGGTGAAGTGCGGGAACTTGCCGACAATATTGAGTTGGACAAGAACCACAGCCACAACATTGAAGTGGTGGTGGATCGCCTGGTGGCTCGTGAAGGCATCCAGGAACGGCTTACCGATTCCTTACGCACTGCCTTGAAGCGCGGGGATGGCTTGGCCTTGGTGGAGGTCGTTCCAAAGAAAGATGAGGAGCTTCCGGATGGCGTTGATCGGGAACGCCTTTATTCCGAAAACTTTGCCTGTCCTGTTCACGGCGCTGTGATGGAGGAATTGTCTCCGCGGTTGTTTTCTTTCAACAGTCCTTACGGCGCTTGTGAGGTCTGTCACGGGATTGGCCACCTACGTAAGTTCACCTCCGATCGTGTTGTTCCAGATCCAACCCAGCCGGTGTATGCGGCCGTTGCACCTTGGGCTGAAAAAGACAACAGCTATTACTTCTCGCTTCTGTATTCCGTTGGTGAAGCTTTTGGCTTTGAAATTAAAACTCCTTGGAAAGATTTAACTGATGAGCAGAGAGATATACTTCTCAATGGTAGTAGTGAACCAATTCTTATTCAGGCTGATAGCCGATATCAGAAAGGTAAGCCCGGATATACACGTCCTTTCGAAGGCATTCTGCCTATCTTGGAGCGTCAACTTCGCGACGTTAGTGGTGAAGCTCAGCGCCAAAAACTAGAAAAATATCTTGAACTTGTTCCCTGCAAGTCTTGCGCAGGTAAGCGTTTGCGTCCGGAGGCTCTCGCCGTCAAAGTCGGTCCTTTCCGAATCCCCGAGCTCACATCAGTCAGTGTTGGACAAACCTTAGACAGAATTGAACATCTGATGGGTGTCGGCACCCATGAAGGTTCAGAACCCTTACTCAATTCTCGTCAGATCCAAATTGGTGATCTGGTGCTTCGAGAAATTCGGCTCCGACTTCGTTTCCTTCTCGATGTGGGTTTGGATTATCTAAGCCTTGACCGTCCGGCGATGACGCTCTCCGGTGGTGAAGCCCAGAGGATTCGTTTGGCCACGCAGATTGGGGCTGGTCTTACTGGGGTTCTTTATGTGCTCGATGAGCCGAGTATTGGCCTTCATCAGCGCGATAATGACCGTTTGTTGAACACCCTTAGGCGCCTACGAGACCTTGGAAACACATTGGTTGTTGTGGAACACGATGAAGACACCATCCGTGCTGCAGATCACTTAGTCGATATTGGTCCCGGGGCGGGAATTCATGGGGGTCACATTGTTGCTGAGGGTTCTTTTGATGATTTGCTCAACAGCGAAGAGTCTCTGACAGGGGCTTATCTCAGTGGTCGGCGATCCATTCCCACACCGGTAGACCGTCGTGAGGAGGGAACAAGACGGCTGCAGTTGATTGATTGCAATCGCAACAACCTGAAAAATCTCAGCGTTGATTTCCCGCTTGGCCGTCTGGTTTCTGTGACTGGCGTAAGTGGTAGCGGAAAGAGCACACTTGTGAACGAATTGTTGCATCCTGCCCTCGAAAATGGACTTGGTTTGAAAGTTCCCTTCCCTACAGGGTTAGGTGAACTACGTGGAATTAAATCGATCGACAAAGTAATTATTATCGATCAAAGCCCAATTGGACGGACTCCCAGATCAAACCCTGCCACATATACCGGAGCCTTTGATCCAATCCGACAAATTTTTGCTGCCACAGTTGAAGCAAAAGCCCGTGGATATCAGGTTGGTCAATTTAGCTTTAACGTTAAAGGTGGTCGTTGTGAATCCTGTCGAGGACAGGGTGTAAATGTTATTGAAATGAATTTTCTTCCAGACGTTTATGTTCAATGTGATGTCTGTAAAGGCGCTCGCTTTAATCGTGAAACTCTTCAGGTGAAATATAAAGGTCATACCATTGCTGATGTGCTTCAGATGACAGTTGAGCAAGCTGCTGAAGTGTTTTCTGCCATTCCTCAAGCATCTGATCGCTTGCGCACATTGGTGGATGTTGGTCTTGGATATGTCAAGCTCGGCCAACCCGCTCCGACGTTGTCTGGAGGTGAGGCTCAGAGGGTTAAGTTGGCGACAGAGTTATCCCGTCGGGCGACAGGAAAAACGCTTTATTTAATCGATGAACCAACCACGGGATTGAGCTTTTATGACGTACATAAACTGATGGATGTCATGCAACGCCTTGTTGATAAAGGCAACTCAATTATTTGTATTGAGCACAATCTTGATGTGATTCGATGTAGCGATTGGGTCATTGACCTTGGACCTGAAGGTGGTGATCGTGGAGGTGAACTTCTCGTGACTGGAACGCCAGAGCAGGTGGCTCAACATCAGAGCAGTCACACTGGTCGCTATCTCAGCCATGTGCTCGAGCAGCACCCTCCTCAAGTTCCGGCCGAAGCCGCTTGATATCACTCATGGGTCAATTTTATCGCTGCTCTGACCGGAGCGGCTTTGTCTGTTAATTCCAGTTCGTCCCGAGCTCTTGAGCGGCTTGTGTGTCGTCTTTTTTCTGGAGAACAGCCTCGCGATCAACCTGGTCGATCTTCGGTCGATATCTGAACTGATTCGACAAAGCCCTGATTTGGCAGACCTTCAGATGTCCGGTGAAAGCCGAGTGTTCGAGTTGGTTGAAAAGGTGTTTCTTGCTCCGCTTCCTGTGGAAACCAAGGTATTTTTGAAAGGATTCACTAGCCAGCCTTGGCTGGAACAAGCCCTATAGGCGGCAACTGCACTTGTGGAGCTGGAGGCGATTGCCCCAGATTCCAGTAGCCGCATGTTTGCGGATGCTCTTGTTTCGGCTGAAAGCATTGATTAGCCCAATGTTCTTGGCTTTCTGAGGTCGATGCCTGGGGAGCAGCATCGATTGATCTTTCTAAGGTTGCTGATGCCGCAAATCGCTTAAAAACCAACTTGGAGTACGGAGTTGCTTTGGTGCAGGCCACTGAAGCTGCATCCGTCACTTCAGCTTTAAGGGAACTGTTGCGAGGGGGTTGGAGTCGTGAGGAACGGCGCCTTTCGGTGGACCACCGACCACAACTGTTACGACTGCCTGTGTTGAGACCCCTGGCAACGAACTCGGTCGATTGGCGGTGATTTCCCATGGTTTGTGGGACGACCCGGAATCGTTTGAGAGTTGGGGATAACTGCTGGCTGCTAACGGATATACCATTCTTTTGCCCGATCACCCCGGCAGTAACTTCAGTGAATAGCAATCGATTTTGACTGGCGATAGCCCGCCCCCAGGTCCCGAAGAATTGCGCATGCGTCCCTTAGATGTTTCCGCTTTTTTGGATGCTGTGCGAGATGGTCGTCTCCTTTCAGGACATTCGCTCGACATCAATTCTGTGGCCATTCCTGGGGCGTGAAGACATCGCTTCAGATCGCTGGTTTCCGGCCCAAAGAGAACAATTTACGGACGCGTTGTGTTGATCTGAAGCACCCTGAACGCAACATCAGCAGGGTCTTGCAATGCAGTTGGCTCTCTGGTGTTGAACAAGCCGCCGCTCTAGACCCTCGGATTCAAGCTGTCGTGACTGTTAGTCCGCTATTGCGGTTGCTGTTTGATCCCACCAGTTCCAAAAAATTATTGGTTTTCAAAGTTTTGCCCGTAAGTGAAACGAGGGATTGGGTTGTTCCCTCGGGTCCTGAAGCGATTTCACCAATGCGCGAAACCGGTTCCGTTCAAATGAGACATAGTCTTGTGCTGGTGAAAGGAGCTGACCATTTCAACTTGCGGAGTTTTCATGTAGAAGAGGTTCCAGCACTGATCGGGCCTGTGATTTTGGCCTGGCTGAACGAACAGCTTGGAGTGGATAGTTCCATCACATTTCCCGGAGGTAGACGGGGTGACACCCAGGGACGGTTGGTGGATGTGAGTACCAGTCTCTGAAAGGAGGGTGCTTTACAAACCATCGTGTGGTTCGATTCGATGCATCCGTCTTGTTCCCAGTATTGACAAGCGATTAGGGGGCTTTGCCGGTTGTTTCTCAACCTTCTAACGTTTATTTCATTTTTCAATCCTTTTTCTTCCCTTAAAGAAATCAAACGGCGTTACTTATCGCTCGTTTGTTAATTGGGACTGCAGGGAATGGGTCTTCGTTTGTTGCATCTGCATCTGCACCTGCAGGGCTTATTTCGTTCTGAGGATTTAGAGCTTGGACGTGATTCCGATACCGGAGGTCAAAGCCTGTATGTGCTCGAACTGGCGCGAAGTTTGGCTGTGCGTCCAGAAGTCGACCGCGTTGATGTGGTGACACAGCAGATTGTTGATCGGCGTTTATCGCCCGATTACGCGCGTTCTGAGGAACAAATCTTCCCAGGGGCTCGGATTCTCCGCTTTCCATTTTGACCAAAGCGTTATGTCCGCAAAGAATTGCTCTGGCCGCATCTTGAGCAACTGGCCGATCAACTTGTCTCCCGTTTGAGTCAACCAGTGGAGGCCGTGGATTGGATCCATGCTCACTACGCCGATGCAGGTCTTGTTGGTGCGTTAGTGAGTCAGAGGACGGGGATTCCTTTGGTATTCACCGGCCATTCCTTGGGCCGTGAGAAATAGCGTCGTTTGCTCGAAAGTGGCTTGGATTGGTCGCAGATCGAGCAGAACTATGCGATTACTCGACGCATTGATGCCGAAGAACGTGCTCTTGCTCAGGCTGATCTTGTTGTAACCAGTACACGACAGGAAGCAGACCATCAATACGCCCGCTACGGCCATTTTCAAGCCGATCAGTCTGCGGTGGTTCCACCTGGTGTGGATGCCACTCGTTTCTATCCCAGCCCTTCTAATTAGGAGTTGGCTGAGATTCAGCCGTTGGTCCAGCCATTTTTACGCGAGCCGGAGCATCCCCTTCATTAGCGATTTCGCGTGCGGTGCGGCGCAAAAACATCCCGGCCCTTGTGGAGGCTTATGGCCGTTCACCAGTGCTGCGGAATCGGCACAATTTGGTGCTCGTGTTGGGATGTCGGGAAGATTCGCGTCAGCTAGAGAAGCAACAGCGTGATGTCTTCAAGCAGGTGTTCGACCTCGTAGATCGGTTGGATCTCTACGGAAAGGTGGCTTATCCGAAACAGCACAGTCGTTCTCAGATTCCTGCCTTGTATCGGTGGGCGACGAGTCGAGGCGGTTTGTTGGTGAACCCTTCCCTAACTGAACCTTTTGGTCTCACGCTGCTGGAGGCCGCGGCCTGTGGTTTGCCAATGGTGGCCACGGACGACGGTGGGCCTCGGGATTTCAGGCGCGTTGTGAGAACGGTTTGTTGGTGGATGTGACGGATCCTGGTGCGCTTCAGGAAGCCTTGGAGATGGCTGGAAGTGATCCTCTTCGTTGGCGCCGTTGGCGCGACAACGGTGTTGAGGCCGTCAGTCGATATTTCAGTTGGGATGCGCATGTCTGCCGCTATTTGGCCTTAATGCAGCAGAGGATTGATCGTTCTTTGGTTTCTGTGCGGTCGACCACTGTCACTGTCCATCGACCGACATCGGCTCGTTCAAGGATGTTGGTGCTCGACTTGGACAGCAGCCTTGATTTGCCGGCCGTTGGCCCCCTAAACGATTTGCGAGAGCGACTGCAAGAGGATGCCTTTGCTCAATCCAGTGGTCTTGTCATTCTGAGCGGACGATCCTTGACACTGGCACGACAGCGTTATGCCGAATTGCATTTTCCTGACCCGGATGTTTGGATCAGTAGTGCTGGTACGGAACTGCATCACGGCCCCGGCTTAGAGCTCGACAAGGGCTGGGCGCAGCGTATTAACCAGTGCTGGAGCCGACAAGCCGTGCTGAAGGCGATGGAGCATCTTCAGGATCACATCACCCTTCAGGATTCAGACCACCAAGGTGTTTACAAGGTCAGCTACTTGCTGAAGGAAGCTGATCCGGGCCTGCTGAGCTTGGCGAGACAGCGTTTGCGTCGGGATGGTTTACAGGCTCAACCGCATTTGCGTTGTCACTGGTTTCTCGATGTTTTGCCCCAACAGGCATCCCGCAGCGAAGCCATACGGTTTTTGGCCATGAGCTTGGGATTGTCTTTTGAACAAGTGATGGTGGTGGCTAGCCAGCAAGGGGATGCTGAGTTGATGGACGGGTTGCCGGCAACCGTGGTTCCAGCGGATCATGACCGCTCACTCCAGGTGCCTCACCATCAACCCAGGGTGTACGTTTCGAAGCGTTCCAGTGTGTCTGCCGTGCTGGACGGCCTAACGCATTACCACTTTTTATCGACGCGCTGAGCCGTCCACAACTTGAACGCACGCTGCTGCGCGATCGGCTTTTGCTCGGACTTCGCTGAGATCTTCCCCACGAGCGAGCGCTACACCCATTCGACGGTTTGGGCGGGCATCTGGTTTACCAAAAAGCAGCACTTGTGTTCCCGCTTCACGCAAAGCTTGTTCCAGGCCTTCGTAGGCCACTGTTTTGAGGTCGCGGCCGGCCAAGATCACGCGGCTTGCTGCCGCGGGTGCTGTTTCTAGCTGAGGAATCGGTAAATTCAGTACCGCTCGGAGGTGCAGTTCAAATTCGCTGAGGTTTTGGCTGATCAAGGTCACCAACCCTGTGTCGTGGGGTCGTGGTGACAATTCTGAAAAGATCACCTCGTTGCGGCAGAGGAAGAACTCAACGCCAAATAATCCTGCTCCCCCCAGGTTGTCGGTCACCGTGCGGGCCATGGTTTGAGCTTGTTGAAGCTGTGCATCCGTCATCTGTGCTGGTTGCCAGCTGCACTGGTAATCACCCCGTTCTTGTTCATGGCCTATCGGGGGACAAAAGAGCGTTTCACCATTGCGTTGCCGAACGGTGAGCAGGGTGATTTCAAGATCGAACTCAAGAAATTCCTCCACGATCACTTGGTTGGATGTGCCACGGGCATTGGCCATGGCTGTATCCCAGGCTTGATCCATCTGTTCTGGGGTTTGAACAACGCTCTGGCCTTTGCCAGAGGAGCTCATGACGGGTTTGACCACGACAGGCCAGCCCAGGGGTGCTGAAACCTGTTTGAGTTCTGCGGGGTTTGAGGCATAGGCAAAGCGAGCTGTGCGTAGGCCCAGTTCTCCAGCGGCTAGATCGCGGATCTGATCACGGTTCATCGTGAATGCGGTGGCACGCGCTGTCGGGATCACGGTGATGCCTTCTTGCTCCAGTTCCGCGAGTGCTTCAACAGCGAGAGCTTCGATTTCCGGAATCACCACATCTGGCCGATGGCGTTGAACGACCTCCTTCAGAGCCGTGGCATCGGTCATTGGGAACACCTCTGATGTGTCGGCCACCTGCATCGCCGGTGCATTGGCGTACCGATCACAGGCGATAACTCTGCAGCCAAGTCTTTGGGCAGCGATCGCCACCTCTTTGCCAAGTTCTCCACTGCCCAGGAGCATCACGGTCCGTGGAAATGCAGTCATCGGAGGTTGGAGCAGCTCAGGCCCCCATCATTCATCAACACAACTCCTTCGATGGTTGATGGAGGGAATCAGTTCGATCCCGATCGTTGAGCATCACGGATGGATCCGACCAGCCAAACAGCGATGAACCCCAAGGAGGAGATCCCGAAATAGATCAGCACCCATTTCAAAACGCGATCAGGATCCGCTGCGGCAGTTGAGAGCAACTCTGCAGTTTTTGTGAGCAAGCTCTCCATTAGTTATCGAGATCCGGAATCAAAGTGAGCTGTCGAACGGGAGACTCTTCACTGATAAAACCCCAAGCTTCAAAAACAGAGGGGTCAGGGTGAGTGATGCGTTGTTGTGTTCCATGTCGTTCAACTTGGAACCCTTCGTTAGCCATCCTGCGCATCAGGCTGGCTGATTCCTCGAAACGTGTTGCCATGGCTTCAAGGCTGGAGCACTCTGTTGTAAGACCGGATTCCCGCCAGGTGAAGTAGGTCATTAGGTTCAGCCCAAGGGACGAAGCAACAGCCCCAGCACGACGAAAGCGGCAGTGGCCATCCAAAAGCATGGCACCAAGATGCGCTCGTTGGTGCCGCCCAGTTCGAAGTGGTGGTGCAGTGGGGCCATGCGGAAGACGCGTCGTCCTTCACCATCGACACCTTTGGTGGCTTTAAACACCCAAACCTGAATAATCACGGATAACGATTCCGCCAAGAAAACGCCTCCCATGACGAGGAGCGGCCAAAGGCTGTTGGACAGTAGTGCCACTGCAGTGAGGGCAGCACCCATCGCGAGGGAACCTGTGTCCCCCATAAAGACGCGAGCTGGATGGCGGTTAAACACCAAAAAACCGAGCCAGGTGCCCGCCATCGTCATGCAAAAGCCAGCGAGGGCAGGGTCGCCTTGATGGCCACGCAACATCAGTTGAAGCGCTAACCCGGTGAAGACGAGAGCACCGCAGCCGGAGGCCAATCCATCCAGGCCATCGGTGAGGTTGGTGGAGTTGCTTTCGGCGAGAAAGACGAACAAGCCAAGTGGCCAGATCATCAGGCCAAGGGCCAGGTGCTGTCCGAATGGCAAAGCAACAGTGCCGCTGATCCATCCCTGCCAGCCTGCGATGGTTAAAAAAACGACGGCCGCTACTGTTTGCAGCAGTAACTTGCCCCTCGGTGTGAGGCCAGTATTGGTTTGTCGTGTGAGGCTGCGCCAATCATCAAATCCACCGATCAGCATGTACGCCAGGGTTACAGCTGAAATGGCCAGGAGTTGTTGTGAGGCTTCCGGTTCTCTCGTGATCAAGCTGCCGAGAATCACTCCAACCGGAACGACCAAGAGGCCGCCCATCGTTGGCGTGCCTGATTTACTTTGATGCCCGCTCGGTCCCTCTTCTCGAATCACCTGCCCCATCTTCAGAGCTTTGAGACGGGGAATTCCCAACCCAGCAACGCCCATCGAAACCATCGTCGCTAGCAGCAAGGGCAGGGTGAGTTGAGAATTGCTGACCCACTTATCCGAGGCAAGACCTGCAGCGAAGACAAACAGAATGAGAAGGGTCGCACTAAAAAAACCTTTCCCCCACCAGGGTTGGTTGGTCGTCTCCGTGGTGGTCACGGGTTTATGGCTTGGTTCTCGGACCTTAAGGCAGTGACTCAAACCTATTCAAAGGAAGGCTGAACAGGCCATCAGTCTTGCCACTGCTCTTCATTTTGCTCGTCGGCATTGTTGTAATCCTCTTTTTCCCCCATCAACGCCGAGAGTTCTTCCTCTTCAACAGTACTGACCTCAGGTGAGCCGGACTCCTCATCGGCGACCAGTCGTCCACTTGCTTCAAGCCATGACAACAAATCTGGCTCCTCACGCAAAGGCAACACCGGCGCTGGATCCTTCCGTCCGTAACGGGTGAGGGATGGGTTAACGCTGTCTAACGCATTTGTATCGACCAAAGCACCCATTTGCAACTAGAACTCAAACCAATCAATAATCATAGAGCATATACAGACCATTCCCTATGTCCAAACCATTGATCATCGGGTTGATGTGGGGTATGGCCTTGTTGATCAGTGGCGGACTCCGTTTATGGGGAGAGCTACGGCCCCTTCCCCTGCAAGCGCCCTCAGCCCTTGTTCTGTTGATCGTTTTTTTGCCATCGAGCCTCTTGGGAGTTTGGCTTGTGTTGACAGCCGCGTCTGGGGTGGACGACGGGACGCGAGAATCAAAGATGTCTGATTAGGAGAGCCGTTGATGGGCCGCGCGAAAAAGGTTGTGCTCGCCTACTCCGGCGGGGTTGATACCAGCGTTTGCATTCCCTACCTCAAGCAGGAATGGGGAGTGGAAGACGTGATTACCTTTGCGGCGGATCTGGGCCAAGGGGATGAATTGGAGCCCATTCGTCAGAAAGCCCTTGACGCTGGGGCCAGTCAGTCTCTTGTTGGAGATCTGATTAAGCCCTTCATCGAAGACTTCGCTTTTCCAGCGATTCGAGCCAATGCTCTCTATGAAGGTCGTTATCCCCTATCCACAGCTTTGGCTCGCCCTTTGATTGCCAAGCGACTTGTGGAGGTGGCCCGTGAAGTGGGGGCTGACGCAGTGGCCCATGGCTGTACCGGAAAGGGCAACGATCAGGTGCGTTTCGACGTGGCGATTGCCTCTCTTGCGCCAGACCTCAAGGTGTTGACGCCCGCAAGGGAATGGGGAATGAGTCGCGAAGAAACGATTGCTTATGGCGAGCGTTTTGGCATGCCATCGCCGGTGAGCAAAAAATCGCCCTACTCGATTGATCTCAATTTGTTAGGGCGCAGCATTGAGGCGGGTCCCTTGGAAGATCCGATGGTGGCGCCTCCAGAAGAGGTGTTCGCGATGACGTGCTCGATCACGGATGCGCCTGACGCATCTGAAGAGATCGAGATCAGGTTTGAGAGCGGTAATCCCGTGGCGATTAATGGCCAGAACTTGGATCCGGTCGCGATGATTCGCGAGGCCAATCGTTTGGCAGGGACCCATGGCATTGGTCGTCTCGACATGATTGAGAACCGTGTGGTGGGAATCAAATCAAGGGAGATCTACGAAACCCCAGGTCTTTTGTTGTTAATTCAGGCGCATCAGGAACTCGAGAGTCTCACTCTTGCGGCTGATGTTCTCCGCAGCAAACGTCAGTTGGAGATGCAGTGGGCAGATTTGGTGTATCAGGGCTTGTGGTTTGGCCCTCTTAAAGAGGCCTTGGATGGCTTCATGGATCGCACGCAAGAGCATGTCAACGGTTTGGTGCGTTTAAGACTGCATAAGGGCAACGCGACCGTGATTGGGCGAAGCTCCAGCCATAGCAGCTTGTATGTGCCTGAGATGGCGTCCTACGGCAGTGAGGATCAATTTGATCATCGGGCTGCTGAGGGATTTATTTATATCTGGGGATTGCCGATCCGTCTTTGGGCTGCATCGAAGCGTGCGTCACGCTGAACGCTTGCGGGATCTTAGAAACGACATCAGCTTGATCCCCGGAAGACGCACCACGTTTTCCGGGGATTTTGTGGATTGCAGTAAGGGAGTTTCAGCTGTCGTTGCGTTCTTCTTTTGCTGTTCAGAGAGCAGCTGGTAGCGCTCCAAAATGGGTGCCAGACGTTCTTGGAACTTGCGTTCAAACAAATCGGGCAATTCATTAAGCAAGGCGTCGTAAGCAGCCAATTGTTGCTCGAGCTCTTCGATGCGCTGCTCTAGAAATTTGTCTTGATTGGTCGAAGGTGGAGGGTCCAACCACTGCGGTTCAGATGCTTGAGCGTGGGAGTGAATCGGATCCATGAACGGACGTTATCGCCCGTCCATGGTCTGAACAACTGCGATCAGGAGGCTTCTGGTTCTGAATTTTCTGTTGCCGGAGCTGGTTCAGGCGCTTCTGTGCCGGGCACGACGCGCGGTGCAGGTAGGGGGCCTTCTTGCTTCACGGTGAGGTAGCGAATCACATCTTCGCTAATGCGCATCGCTTTTTCCAGCACTTCAACCTGCTGCCCATCGCCGTTATGGCTGAGTTGCACGTAGATGCCTTCTTTGTGCTTTGCGATCGGATAAGCGAGTCGTCGCTTGCCTCGCATTTGGTTGTCGAGAACCTCGGCACCGGCTTCTACGATCATGTCGCGGTACTTGGTGACGTGGCTTTCGACTTCCTCCTCCGGAATATCCGGACGGAGAATGTACATAGTCTCGTAATACGGATCGAGCGTCATGGGCTGTGCCGACAGGGGACTTCAGGCTCACCGAAGTGAGCGACGGATCCAATAGTCTAAACCCTTGCGTGCACAACATTCGATCTTTAATACAACTGCATGCGCACCGCTTGGCTGAGCCCTGGCAAGTCGGGTTCACGCCCCCGGAGACATTCAATAATTGCGAACACCAGGATCGCCAACACTGTGATCACGACCGTGCTGGAGAGAGTCCCCAAAAGCAACGATTCTCCGGCAATAGGCCTCAACAAAATGCTGAAGGCGAAGCTCAGAACCATCACCGCAATGTCGGTGAGTAGGGCTTGGAGTGCGTTGAAACGCAGGAAATAAGGAACGTTGGGATTGCGAACAACGCCCAGGAACAAAATGAAAAAGAGCAATAGACCGCCAAACGGCACAACCCGTTGCAATTGAATAAACGGAATCGCTGGAACGATGAGCAATCGCAACAGGGGAATTTGGTTGAAGAGTCCATCCATGCCAAGGCCGAATGGAACCGCATCACCCCATGGCAGCAGGTAGATCAACGGGGCGACGCATCGCTGCCAGAGGGGGATCTCCACGGTCGATCAATGATTTGAATTGACGTTAGCTAAGGCTTCAGGGCTGCTACAGCAGCAAGTCGCATCGTCTCGACTGGAACATCGTTGCGATCACTCCAAAGGCGAAGTGATGCAGCACCTTGCTCAACCAGCATGTCCAGCCCGTCAATGCATCGGTGCCCTCGGGATTGTCCCCAACTGAGCCAAGCGGTGGGCCGTGGGGTGTAAACCAGGTCGTAGAGCACTGCGGACCGTTGCAAGTGGGTCCAGACCGCCTCACCGAGAGGGAAGGATTGGGCATCCCCGTGTTGCGCCATACCGACGGGGGTGGTGTTCACCACCAAATCTGCTTGCTCAATGAGAGAAGTAAGCTCCGTACTGGATTGAAGACATGGAGTGAGTGGAGCGTCGTTGTGGTGAAGATCTGCAATGAACCCATCGAGGACCTCCTGACGGCGACCAATCAACGTGATTGAGGCCAATCCCAGGCGTTGCAGGCCTGCAGCAACCGCTCGGGCGGAGCCACCGCAGCCGAGGATGACCCCATGGAGATTGTTCCAACTGGATTCTTCACCCAAGGGGGTCAAAAAGCCCTCCACATCGGTGTTGGTGCCGTACCAGCCGCCGGAGTCGATTGGGATCAGGGTGTTGACCGCACCAAGCTGTTTTGCGAGGGGACTTAGCTCTTGGCAAAGCTCGGCGACATCTTGTTTGTGTGGAATGGTCACGTTTAGACCACGGCAATTCACTGCCTGCAGTCCTAGAAGGACTCTCTGCAGATTTTGGCTTGTGCAGGGGAGGGCGAGGTAGCTCCAATTCAGTTGCAAGGTCTGGAAAGCAGCGTTGTGCATGGCCGGCGATAGGGAATGCCGCACTGGGTTGCCGAGCAGTCCCACAAGGCCTGTATCGCCGTTGATCATCGGGTCGCCGGATCGCTTCCCCAGCCTGCCTGTTCGGGAACCCCACCTCGCCTCTCATGGGGTGTCCTGATGAGGATGTCGCCATTCAGATCACTTTTTAGGGAAGGGTATCGATGGGCAAAGTTGTCGGCATTGACCTTGGCACCACGAACAGCTGCGTTTCCGTGATGGAGGGTGGCAAGCCCACCGTTATCGCTAACGCCGAGGGTTTCCGCACAACACCCTCCGTTGTTGCTTACACCAAGAACCAGGACCAATTGGTCGGCCAGATCGCCAAACGTCAGGCGGTGATGAATCCGGCCAACACGTTTTATTCGGTGAAGCGCTTTATTGGGCGTCGGGTTGACGAGGTGAGTGATGAACAAAAGGAAGTGAGTTACGGAGTCGAAAAATCCGGCTCGAACGTGAAAGTGAAGTGCCCTGTGCTCGATAAGCAGTTCGCCCCTGAAGAGGTGTCTGCTCAGGTGTTGCGCAAGCTGGCGGAAGATGCTGGGAAATACCTGGGAGAAACCGTCACCCAAGCGGTGATCACGGTTCCTGCGTACTTCAATGATTCCCAGCGGCAGGCAACGAAGGACGCTGGAAAAATCGCTGGCCTTGAGGTGCTGCGCATTATCAACGAGCCCACGGCGGCTGCTTTGGCCTACGGCCTCGACAAAAAGAGTAACGAACGCATTTTAGTTTTTGACCTCGGCGGTGGCACGTTTGACGTGTCCGTTTTGGAGGTTGGCGATGGTGTCTTCGAAGTTCTGTCGACCTCTGGCGACACTCACCTTGGTGGTGATGATTTCGACAAGGTGATTGTTGATCACCTGGCTGCAACGTTCAAATCGAACGAAGGCATCGATCTACGTCAGGATAAGCAAGCTCTGCAGCGGCTCACAGAGGCCGCTGAAAAAGCCAAGATTGAGCTCTCCAATGCTACCCAGAGCGAGATCAATTTGCCGTTCATAACGGCAACCCCTGAGGGGCCAAAGCACCTCGATCTCACACTGACGCGCGCCAAATTTGAAGAACTGGCTTCCAACCTGATCGACCGCTGCCGTGTTCCCGTGGAGCAGGCGCTGAAAGACGCCAAGCTGTCCTCCGGAGAACTCGATGAGATAGTGATGGTGGGTGGTTCCACCCGTATTCCAGCAGTTCTTGAACTGGTCAAGCGGACCACGAGCAAAGATCCAAATCAAACTGTTAACCCTGACGAAGTTGTGGCTGTTGGTGCTGCGATTCAGGGGGGTGTCCTTGCTGGCGAGGTGAAGGACATTCTCCTTCTGGACGTCACGCCGTTGTCCCTGGGTGTCGAGACCCTTGGCGGTGTGATGACCAAGATGATTACCCGCAACACCACAGTTCCCACCAAGAAGTCGGAGACCTATTCCACCGCTGTGGATGGTCAGACGAACGTGGAAATTCACGTGCTCCAGGGTGAGCGCGAAATGGCATCTGACAACAAGTCGCTCGGTACCTTCCGACTTGATGGCATTCCTCCTGCTCCTCGGGGTGTTCCTCAAATCGAGGTGACGTTCGATATCGATGCCAATGGAATCTTGAGTGTCACTGCCAAGGACAAGGGCAGCGGCAAAGAGCAGTCGATTTCGATCACTGGTGCATCGACCCTTTCGGATTCAGAGGTCGACAAAATGGTCAAGGACGCCGAGACCAACGCCAGCGTTGACAAGGAGAAGCGCGAGCGCATCGACCTAAAGAACCAAGCTGAAACCCTGGTTTATCAGGCTGAGAAGCAAATGGGAGAGCTGGATGACAAGGTTGATGCCGATGCCAAGGCAAAGGTGGAGGAGAAGCGCATCAAGCTCAAGGACGCTGTCGAGGCAGAGGATTACGACGCGATGAAAACCCTGCTCGAGGAATTACAGCAAGAGCTCTACACCGTCGGTGCTTCCGTTTATCAACAGGACGGAGCACAAGCGGGCGGTGCAGCGCCTGAAGGTGATTCCGCTGGTGCCAACGGTGCTGCTGGTGGAAATGTCGCGGATGATGTGATCGATGCGGAATTTACGGAAACCAAATAGGTCTTCGATTTCAACCTTTTTGAGTAAAGGCCCCAATTGGGGCCTTTTTTATTGAGGTTGTTCGGCACCACTAGACAAGCCATTGGCGATCCATTCGGCCGTTGCGGGAGCTAACAAAACGCCGTTTCGGTAAAGGCCGGAGGCCAAGATCAGTCCAGGCTCGAGTGCCTCGAGCAGTGGAGCTGGTCGGTCCACAGGACGCGCGCGTAAACCGCTCCATTGCTCGATGGGTTCTGCGTTTTTCAACAAGGCGGGTGCCCTGTCGTTCAGGGATCGCATCAGTTCTAAGGGGCTGTGCCCCGCTATATCCCCTGGTTCCACAGTTGCTCCCAGGAGCAACCGGTTTGGGCCGTCGGGGATCAAATTGAATCCCTGATCCACCAGCACAGCGGGCCATCCCCGCCAATTAGAGGGTCCGTCGGTGACTTGGAGGGTAAGGGCTTGTCCCAAGACCGGACTGATCGGTCGACTGTGGCCAAGCGGTTCGATCAGAGCTGGGCTTGCCAGTGCTGCGCAGACCACGACAACATCGTGAAAGCTTTGACCTCCACTGCAATTCAGTTGCCAGCCCTGGCTCTTCCGAGTGAGGACCTCGACAGGCTCTGGGACAAGCTCTACGGTGCATGCTGTTAGAGCTAAGCGAAGAGCTCTCTGCAGCAGCAGTGGGTTAATACGACCATCTTTTTTTGATTGAAGTGCCCCGAACTGAGCAGCTGGCCAGAGCGTCCCAATTTCGGCGGGCGGGATGGCCCGTAATCCCAGGTGACCTCTGTCGGATGCGAGGCTCCGCATTCGCTCAAAGGCTGTATGGTCTTCTGCGATTTGAACCAGAGATGTGTCGAGGCTGAGCGATGGTTCGAACCGTTGCAGTTGCGCAATCCATTCAGGCCACAGCGCCATGCTGCGTTGACGCAGTCTCCAGCCCCGACCACTGGAGCGACGGAACACATGCCCCATCAGCACACCTAAGGAGGCGCTGGTGCCATTGCCATTGTTGTTATGACATGCCGTTTCGATGGGCTGATTCAGCTTTGGATCGAATAAGGCGACGTGATGTCCCTGTTGAGATAGCTGCCAAGCGGTGCTAAGGCCAATGGCGCCAGCACCAATGACAGCAACGGAATGGCTCAGCTCAAGGCCTCAGCTGGAATTACATCAGAATAGGCGTCAAAGCTTGCAGCAAGATTGCTGTAGGCCTTCTGCATTTGACCGGCGTCCTGCAAGCGTGCTGCTTCATCAAGGCCTGCTAAGGCGTCTTTTAAAGAGCGCGCCAGCTTGTCGGCGTTTTTCCGTTCAGAGCGATCGAGGTTTTGGTTGATGAACAGCATTTCGCGACCCAAATCCTGCATGGGGCCGTGAATCAAGTTGCGGGTGAAGGTCCAGTCTTCATCACTCACAAGTCGAGCGAGTTCAGGCAAACGCGCTTTGGTGTTCTTGAAAGCCTCTGCTTGACGCTTCAGAACAGTTAGGTCGTCAGGCTTGCTGGATGCGGCCTCAGCGCTGGCCGGAATCATCAAACCCCAACAAAGGCTGATGCAGAGGCAGAACGCGGCCAGGCGGCGTATGGCCTTCAGCATGATCAGAAAATTATTTATGCGACTTTAACCAGAGGCTTTGTTGCGGGAGAATTTGTTTTTAAAAGTGTTGTGGTGAGTGAGGCCACGGTGATCCTTCAGATGATCTGTTCCGATCGTTCTGGTCTTGTCAGTGATTTGGCGGGATGGGTGGCTGCGAATGGTGGAAACATCCGCCATGCCGACCACCACACCGATGTGGGTGCTGGCTTGTTCCTGAGTCGGATTGAGTGGACGCTCGAGGGTTTTGGGATTCCTAGGCAGGCCCTGCCGGAAGCTGCCTGTGCGCTTGCTGAGCGGCTGAAAGGCCAGGTTCAGCTGCATTTCTCTAATGATGTGCCACGGGTTGCAATCTTGGCGAGCAAGCAAAGCCACTGTTTATTGGATCTGCTTTGGCGAGTGCAGAGCGGAGAATTGGCAATGCAAGTGCCTTTGGTGATTGCTAACCACCCTGATTTAGAAGAGTTATGTGAGGGTTTTGGAGTGCCCTTCTTTTATGTTCCGGTCATCCCAGCATCGAAGGCTGAGGCAGAGCTCACGATCCTGCGTTTGCTTGAAGAGCATGGGATTGAACTGGTTGTACTTGCCAAGTACATGCAAGTGCTTAGTCCTGGCTTCCTGGAGCGCTTCTCCGATGTGATCAACATCCATCACTCGTTTCTCCCGGCTTTTAAAGGTGCGCAGCCATACCACCGTGCTTGGGAGCGAGGCGTCAAATTAATTGGTGCCACAGCGCATTACGTCACCGAAGATCTCGATGACGGACCGATCATTGAGCAGACGACTGTGCATGTGAGTCATCGGGATGAAGTGAGCGATTTGATTCGGAAGGGGCGTGACACGGAAAGGTTGGCTCTGGCCAGGGCCCTGCGTTTGCATTTGCGACGGCAGGTGATGGTGTATCGCGGTCGTACGGCAGTGTTCGCGTGATGGGGCAGATGCTGTGAGACAGCTCTCTGGTGGTCAGGCGTTTCGACTGGGTTTGCTTTTGCTTCCGTCCAGTGCGCTGTTGGGGGGGCTCTGCTTGGTTGTGTCGTGCATCAGTGGCAGCCGAGGCCGTGAGCAACCCATTTGGCGCGATCCGTGGATGCAGCCCTTGCTGTTGGCTGGTTTGCTGATGCTGGTTGGGTGCATTTTTGCCCAATCCGGTTCTTTGGCTTGGGCAGGCCTGGCCAATTGGCTTCCGTTCTTTTGGGCGTTCTGGGCTTTTCGCCCGCATCTCGCGACGGTGAAACAACGGCGCCAGGCCGCCTGGATGCTCGTGGCTGGCACGGTTCCTGTGTTGGTGACTGGTTTCGGACAGATGTTGTTGGGCTGGTCTGGTCCTTGGCAACTGGGGGGTGGAGCGATTGTGTGGTTTGTCGCTCCTGGAGGACAACCCAGCGGTCGCCTGTCTGGCCTCTTCGATTACGCCAACATTGCTGGAGCGTGGTTGGGGGTGGTGTGGCCTCTGATGTTGGCGTGCGTGCTTCGTCCTGATGGTTGGAGGCGGCGCAGTGCTGCCCTGGCCTTAGCCCTGTCGACGGCTGTTGCGGTGCTTTATACCCAGTCCAGAAATGCCATGGGTGCCTTAGCGCTTGCGGTGCCATTGGTGATCGGCCCGTTGCAGTGGTTTTGGTTGCTGCCGCTCTTGGCTGTGTTGGCCGTTCCCTTGGCTTTGGCGATGTTGCCCGGCATTCCAATCGGTTTGAAAAGTTGGTCGGCTGGTCTTATTCCCCACGGCATGGCAGCGAGGCTGTTGGAACAGGAGACTCCGACGGCTTGGAAGCACACCCGTCTAGGCCAGTGGGGATATGGCATCGAGCTGGTGGCGGCCCGCCCTTGGTTTGGATGGGGAGCGGCTGCGTTCAGCGTGCTCTATCCGATTTATGCGGCCAAGCGGTGGCATGGCCATTCCCATAATTTGCCGCTCGAGTTAGCGATCAGTCATGGAATTTCAGTCACCGTTCTCATTGTTGGAACGGTGTTTGTGCTGTTAGTCGTCGCGCTGAAACGTGGAATGTTGAAGCGAGATCCTCTTGAGAGGGCTTGGTGGGCGGCAGCACTCGTGATAGTGGCGATGCATGCCACGGACTTGCCACTGTTTGACAGCCGGATGAATTTTCTTGGCTGGGTTTTGCTATCTGGATTGGCGAACTTCAACCAACCGCCAAAGCTTGATCGTGATGCTCTTGCAGTTTCTGGGGCGACAGCGGTCCTCTGAGATGCGTCCAAGGCAAGATGCGCTCGGTGTCCCATGGGTTATGAACCACGTCTGCCCATGAGGGTGGGAGTGGTTGTGCAGGTCCAGGCATGGGCTCCAGTTCACCGTTCAATGCAGCGCGGTACGTCTTTTTCCATCCGCCCATGCTTTCCCGACCGTCGCCTACAGCAGCGATCACGGGGGCCAGGCGGCGATCACTTCGTGACAGCAAGGCCTGAATCACGCTCCAGCCATAACTTTCCGGACGGAATTCAATTCCTTTTGGTTTTACCAGTTTTGCGAGGCGTTTCAGTCGCTTCTCTGCTTCCGGCCGTACGCCTTGCCATTGGAATGGTGTCTGAGCTTTCGGTACGAATGTGCTCACCCCCAGGGTGAGCCGCAGCCCTTTGGTGTCACGTTTCAGAGCCAAAAGCAGTTCTGCAGTTGCTTCGATGTCGTCATCGGTCTCCGTTGGTAGCCCGGCCATTCCGTACAACTTTAGTCCGGTCAGCCCGCCTTGTTTGGCATGGCGGGCAGCTGCATAGATGGCTTCTGTAGTGAGTTTTTTATTAACCACCTCTCGCATCCGTTCACTGCCGCTTTCAATCGCAATCGTGAGCGAGCGGCTGCCGCGTTTCGACAAGATTCTCGCGAGTTCGGGGGTCACGGTGGCAGCCCGCACGGAGCTCACACTGATTCGAGTGCCATCGAAGCGATCTTGATCCAGCCACTGCAGGAGGTCAGAGAACTGGGGATGTTGGGTGACGGATGCACCCAGAAGCCCTAGGCGCTTGGTGGCGGTTAACCCTTTTTCAACGGCGGGAATGAGGCCGTCGTCAAGGGATGGAGTGCGGAAGGGCAGGGTCAGATAACTGGCTAAGCAAAATCTGCAGAGCTCAGGACAACTGCGTACGACCTCCACCATGTGAATGTCGGGCCAAGCTGCCTCTGGGGTCACGACTGTGGAGTGGCTAAGAGTGTTTCCACGCCAAGTTTGCTTTTCAACAAGCGTTGGGATATTCGCTTCAATCGGATCCACAGCAATCAGGGTTCCATCTGCGTCGTAGCGAGGTAGATAGAGCGAAGGCACATACACCCCGGGCACTTGGGCAAGGTGCCGCAAGCGTTCGTTGCGGGGAGCGTGGCGGCAATCCTGCAGTGCATCGATGAAGGCAGGCAGCAGCAATTCGCCGTCTCCAAGGAGCACGGCATCGAAAAAGGGAGCGAGAGGTTCGGGGTTGGCGGTCAGTACAGGCCCCCCTCCGAACACGATGGGGTCATCTTCGCTGCGCTCGATGGCCCAGATCGGAATGCGTTGGTTGCGTAAGAGCTCAGGCAGCACCGGTCCATCTAATTCCCAACTCAGGGACAGACCGAAGAGGTCGCAGCGTCGCGGTAGCGGATCGCCTTGATCGGTAAACAGACGGCGAACGTCGACGTCATGGCGTTGGGCAAGGGTGGCCCAGACGATTTGGTATCCCAGGCTTGTGATGCCAACGGAATATGTGCTGGGAAAGGCCAGTACAGCCCGCAGAGCGTCAGGATCCGGCGTCGCAGGATCAAATAGGAGAGTTTCCTGATTCAGGAGATCAAGACTGGCTGTCTTCTCATCCTGCAGCTTTGACTTGCCTTTGCATGGTTTTGCTAGCTCGAAGCCCACCAAATTTGATGCGATCAATGCGATGGGTGTCAATAATGAATCCAGCGGATGAACATCAATGAATCATTGAAGAGTCATTATTTTCCTCTTATACCTCAATGGATTAAGAGAGTTTAGCGAGGTTGGTCGAGATTCAGATTGATATCTTTTGAATTAATCGCTCTTATTAATTTTTCTTATTTGCTTGGAATTTTTTGATTGATTTGGGCTTTTGTTCGCTTCTCGTCAGCTGCCTCCATGCTCATTTGTCGTTCATAAATAGAATGGGGGCTGAAGAGTCGGGCGATCAGAAAGCTGGTGAGGCAGGCCACCAGGATCGGTTTCAGGATGAGTAGGTCTTTCACCAATGCAAAGGCCAGGAACATTGCTGTGATGGGTGTGCGTGAGCAACCCGCCACGAAAGCGCCCATGCCTGCGAAAACGTAGGTGTTGGGAAGATGGCCGGTGATGGATTGGACCCAATCGCCGCAGGCCAACCCCATGGCTCCTCCAAGCGTGAGCATGGGCATAAACAATCCGCCTGGTGCGCCGGAAGCCGCTGCGAGACCAGTGCTAAAGAACAGCACGAAGAATCCCGCCAACGCTTGCGTCACCCCTGTTTCACTGGAGCCAATCACGTGGAACAGTTCGTCGAGGTTGTGGAAACTGGATGGCAAGGCGGCATAGACGCTGCCTAAGACGAGCCCGCTCAGGCTCATGCGCAAAATCAGCCTGTTGCCCAACCAATGCTGTCCTTGGCGTTGCATCATGAGCACGTAGCGGGTGTAAAGCTCTGCTAAAACACCAATTACGGCCCCAAGGCTGATTAGATAAATAACATCGATGGGAAAAAATTCCACATCAATTGGAAACTTTCGTTCGAGTAAAAATCCCAGATTCGGTTGGAATCCCTTCGCTCCAGATCCCAGTCCGAACACACCCAACACATCCGCCCATGTGTCGGCAGAAAATGTAGTGATCAAAACCAGTAACAGCACCACTGGTCTTGCCGAGTGCAGTAATTCTTCGATCGCATAGATGAAACCACCGAGCGGTGCGCTGAACACTGCAGCGATGCCAGCACCTCCGCCGGCAGCAACAATGACGCGCCGAAATGCAATGGGTGCTTTCAGCCATCGCGACATTTGCCAGGCGACGGATCCACCCATTTGCACGGCTGGACCCTCTGGGCCAAGGGGGAAGCCGCAGCCGATGGCGATGATTCCTGCCACCAACTTCACAAGACCAACGCGCAGGCCCATGGGGACCGACTTGTGATGGAGAAAACCCATGATGTGGGTGACCCCTGCCCCTGCGGCAGCTGGCGCAAAGTTGCTGATCAACCACCCGGATACAAAACCTCCAAACGTGCCCAAAACGGGCAACACAATCCAGGCGGGAATGTCGTGAAGGAGATCACGGCGCCAATCGCTTAAAAAGTGAATACCGCTTTGAAATAAAAGACCGGCGATCGTGGCTCCAAGCCCTGTCAATGACAGGGCCAGAACCACAACAAACCAGCGGCGTTCGAGCAGGCGTCGAATACTGCGGCTTGAGATCAGAGGATCGCGATTTTGGTTTTGGTTGCTGTTGTCTTGCAAAGTTGGTTTCAGGCCTGCGCCAGAACAGCTGCTTCGTCGTCGGCGCTCATCACACGCCCTTGGTCTTCAAATCCAGCAATTTGGTCGAAGTTCAGATAGCGATAAAGCTCATCCGAAAGGGGTTTGATTTTTTCTGCGGCGATGCGTTGGTACTCCTCGGGGGTGGGAATGCGACCTAAAAGTGCACAAACGGCCGCCAGCTCTGCGCTACCGAGATACACCTGGGCTCCTTTGCCCAAGCGATTGTTGAAGTTGCGTGTGCTGGTGGAGAACACGGTGGTGTCGTCGTCGACACGGGCTTGATTGCCCATGCAGAGGGAGCATCCAGGCATTTCCATGCGACTACCAGCTGCTTCGAAGGTGGCGTAGTACCCCTCTTGCTTCAGCATTTCTTCGTCCATTCTTGTAGGTGGACAAACCCAGAGCCGGGCTTTGTTGCTACCGGAACCTTCCAGCACTTTTGCGGCGGCGCGGTAATGGCCAATGTTGGTCATGCATGAACCAATGAAGACCTCCTGAACTGGGTTCCCAGCCACTTCGCTCAACAGCTTCACATTGTCGGGATCGTTTGGACAGGCCAGAACCGGTTCGGTGAGCTCATCCAAATTGATCTCAAGGATCTCGGCGTATTCGGCATCAGGATCCGCCTGAAGAAGCTGGGGATTCGCAAGCCAGTCCTCCATCGCTTTCACCCGTCGCGCGAGGGTTCGAGAATCGCTGTAGCCCCTTGCAATCATGTTTCTCAGCAAGGCCACGTTGCTGCGTAAGTATTCACTCACCGTTGCTTCGGAGAGTTTGATGGTGCAGCCCGCGCACGATCGCTCTGCTGTGGCGTCGGTGAGTTCGAAGGCTTGTTCCAGTTTTAAATCAGACAGACCTTCGATTTCCATGATCCGGCCATTGAAAATATTTTTTTTGTTGGCTTTTTCCACCGTGAGTAGGCCTCTTTGAATGGCCACCCACGGGATGGCATTCACCACATCACGCAAGGTCACGCCCGGTTGTAGTGCGCCGCTAAAGCGCACCAAAACAGACTCCGGCATATCCAGAGGCATCGCGCCAATGGCGGCGGCAAATGCCACCAAGCCCGAGCCTGCTGGGAACGAAATACCAAGGGGGAATCGGGTGTGACTGTCCCCTCCTGTCCCAACGGTGTCTGGCAGCAGCATGCGATTCAGCCAGCTGTGGATAATGCCGTCTCCGGGGCGCAGGGCAACTCCACCACGCTGTGAAAAGAAGTCAGGTAGGTCCTGTTGGGTTTGGAGATCGACAGGCTTGGGATAGGCCGCTGTATGGCAGAAGCTCTGCATCACCAAGTCGGACGAGAAACCCAAGCAAGCCAATTCCTTCATCTCGTCACGGGTCATCGGACCTGTGGTGTCTTGAGAGCCAACCGTGGCCATGAGCGGCTCGCAGCTCGTTCCAGGCTTTACGCCGGGGAGTCCGCAGGCTTTGCCCACCATCTTTTGGGCCAGTGTGAATCCCCTGCCGTTGTCCTGAGGGGCACTGGGACGAATGAAAACCTCTGATGGAGAGAGTCCCAGTTGGCTGCGAACTTTGTCGGTGAGGGCCCTGCCGATCATGAGAGGGATTCGTCCCCCCGCCCGCACCTCATCGCTGATGGTGCTGGGCTTCAAATCGAAGTGACTGATGACGGTTCCGTCGAGTTCGATCGTGCCGGCATGGGGACGGATCGTGATCACATCACCCGTTTTCAATTGGCTGACATCACATTCGATGGGAAGAGCGCCAGAATCTTCCGCTGTGTTGAAAAAGATTGGTGCGATTTTGCCGCCAATAATCACTCCACCACCACGTTTATTTGGCACATGGGGAATGTCATTACCCGTGTGCCAAAGCACTGAGTTGATCGCACTTTTTCGTGAGCTGCCTGTGCCCACCACATCGCCCACGTAGGCCACGGGATGGCCGTTCTCTTTCAGCTTGGCAATGGTGTTTAGCCCGTTAGGGGCGCTCGTTTCCAGCATCGCCAGAGCATGCAGGGGGATATCAGGCCGTGTGGTGGCATGGGTGGCTGGGGAGAGGTCGTCGGTGTTGGTTTCTCCGTCCACCTTGAAAACGGTCACGGTGATCGATTCGGCTAGCTCGGTTCGTGATTTGAACCACTCAGCTTCGGCCCAACTGTCGACCACCTGCTTTGCGAACCGATTGCTGGCGGCCAAGTCCATTACTTCATTGAAGGCGTCGTAAACCAGCAGAGTGCGGCTGAGGCCTTGGGCTGCACAGTCAGCCAGTTGCTCATCGCTGTTCTTCAGTAGATCGATCAGCGCAGCCACGTTGTAGCCGCCAACCATCGTTCCCAGGAGCCGTGTTGCTTCAAGTGGAGTGACTAGAGGACTGATCGTGTTGTGTTGGGCCACAGCGCTAAGCCATGTGGCTTTCACATACGCGGCTTCATCCACCCCAGGTGGAATGCGATCGATAAGCAGGTGCAGCAGAAACTGCCGCCCATCTGTCGGAGGATTCTCGAGCAGTTGGGTTAGGTCTTTCGTCTGTTCTGCAGTGAGCGGTAATGCCGGAACGCCCTGGGCTTCTCGTTCTGCGGCCAGCTTGCTGTAGGCGTTCAGCATGAAGATCGAAGTGCGTGGCAGATGTCCATTCTTCATGGACACGGGTCGGTTGATCGAATGCCGGTGCGTAATCTTGGTTTCACACGGGTTTCTGGTTATGGCCACCACCTCTGATTTGCATGTGGTGGAGACTCGTCCTCTGGTTGCACCTGCTCTGCTGCATCAAGAGCTGGCACCTGATGCGAGCGCACTGAACACAGTGACATCGGCGCGGAAACGCATTAAAGCCATCCTTCGTGGGGATGACCAACGTTTGCTGGCGGTGGTGGGTCCGTGTTCCGTTCACGATGTTCAAGCGGCGCGGGAGTACGCGGAACGCTTGGCTCCGATCCGAGAGCGTCTTCAGGATCGGTTGGAAGTTGTGATGCGGGTGTATTTCGAGAAGCCGAGAACAACTGTGGGTTGGAAAGGCCTAATTAATGATCCTCACCTGGATGGCTCTTACGACATCAATACAGGCCTCCGACGCGCGCGCGGACTGTTGCTGGATTTGGCCCGTGTGGGTATGCCCGCCGCGACAGAGTTGTTGGATCCCGTTGTTCCCCAGTACATCGCCGACCTGATCAGCTGGACTGCGATTGGTGCCCGCACCACCGAGAGCCAAACCCATCGGGAGATGGCGTCTGGATTGTCGATGCCGATCGGATACAAAAACAGCACGGATGGCAGTGCCACGATTGCCATTAACGCCATGCAAGCGGCTTCGAAGCCACATCATTTTCTTGGCATTAATGGGGATGGGCAGGCATCAATTGTGAGTACAACGGGTAACCCTGATGGGCATCTTGTTCTGCGTGGTGGTAATCGAGGTAGTAATTATCACGTCGATGCTGTCACTGAGGCCGCGGCTGAACTCAAAAAATTTGATCTTGAAGATCGCTTGATGGTGGATTGCAGCCACGCCAATTCCAATAAGGATTTCCGACGTCAATCCGATGTGTTGGCTTCGATTGCTGATCAGTTGCGTTCTGGCTCAAAGCATTTGATGGGAGTGATGATTGAGAGTCACTTGGTTGAGGGAAATCAAAAACTCTCGGCTGATTTATCACAACTCACCTACGGACAAAGCATTACGGATGCTTGCATCAGCCTTGATACTACGGAACAGATCTTGAATGACTTGGCCGATGCTGTTGGAGCGCGTCAATAAGAGCATCAAGCGTTCAAATGGTATTGGATTGAGTGATTTAACGATTGATATTTAGGCTGTGATGTTGAGCTAATTGATCAAGGTAGCCCATGCCATGCCTACCGCCAAGGGGACTGTGAGGTTGTCGATTCCCCTCACACTGATTTGCTCGAGGCCGGTGGCTGCTGAAGCAATGGCCATGGCAATCGGTGCGCTGATCACCTGGTTCGTGATGTTGGACAAAATTAAGAGCACGAGCATCGAAACCACGGCCATGGTTGTGGTTCCGCCTATCGATTTTGTTTGCTCAAAAATGATCCATTGCGGTGTTTTGAGTTGCTGTCCAATGAGTCCTGCTAGTCCATCGCCTAAGGCCATGACCAACACTCCGGCTGTGACGGCATCGGGGCGATCCGGCCAAAACAGCACCAGCAGAATTGTGATGGCTAAGCCATAGGCAATCGTTCCATAACTGTTTCGATCAATATCTTCAATCGCAGTGATGAATCGCCATTGATGGTTGATTGCAGTGATCAGAGTGATTACTGCTGCACAAGGAATTGCAATCACTGAGGGAATTGCAAAAAGCCAGGCGAGTGGCATAACCGCGCCTGTACCGATGTGGACGACCTTTCGACTGAGTTCTCGTTGATGGGGCCAGAGCTGACGTGAGGTCAGTGCTAACGCCACCACAAAGATCAACCAGCACACAATGATGAGAGGTCCGCCTAATGCTGACAAAGCAATCAGGCGGCTTGCTGATGGTTCGTCATTGTGCGGAGTTTCAAAATTGCTTTTGCTTCTAACTGACGCACGCGTTCGCGAGACACATTGATTTGTCTTCCGATTTCCGCGAGGGTTAAGGGCTGTTCTCCTCCGAGACCAAAACGGAGTCTGAGAATTTTTTGTTCGCGTTCATTGAGTTGTGAGATCCAGCCGCCAAGATGCTCCTTCTGGATGCTGCGATCCATGCCTTCCATCGGCTCTTCCCCGTTGGGATCGGGAATCAGTTCACCAAGAGTGCTGCGGTCTTCCTCGCCTCGGGCATGGGCATCAAGGGATGCGCATGGTGCACTTTGTGTGATCAGATCTTCCAGTTCGCGAGGCTCGATGCCCATGGCACTGGCCAGCTCAAGTCGGTTGGGTTGACGACCAAAGCGATGCGAGAGCTCCCGGGTGATCCGGCGCATTTTTGATAATTTCTCGCTGATATGAATCGGTAGGCGAATCGTTCTTGCGCTGTTGTCGATGGCGCGCGTCATGCCTTGGCGAATCCACCAGTAGGCATAGGTTGAAAACTTGTATCCCATGGCTGGATCGAATTTATCGACGGCGCGCTCGAGGCCAATGGCTCCCTCTTGTACGAGGTCGAGCAATTCCAAACCTTGGTTTTGATACTTTTTCGCCACGCTCACAACCAATCGCAGGTTGGCGGCCATCATTCGATCGCGGGCGCGTTTTCCCATCCGGATCTTGTGCTTTTGCCGTGAGGTGAGATTTTCTTGGGGCAACTCTTTGAGCTGCTTCATGTCTTGGACATGGTGGGCAAGCTCGATTTCTTCGGCAGCCGTGAGCAGTGGAACGCGTCCAATACTGCTCAGATAAAAGCCAATAGAATCTGTCGCCAAACGTCCACTTTGACGTGAAGCTGTGCGTCGTCCGGTGGACGGCAAAGCAGGCTTCTTCCGGGTCGACTGTGATGTCGACGTGGAAGTCTCCAGAGGGATCCCCATCACCCTGGTCTCCTATTAAATTTGTTTAGAATTTAGCACTAGGTTGAAACAGTAACTGAAATGAATCGGAAGAATTTCCGGAATCAATATTCCATCACACGTCCAAATTCAATGGTTTAAACACCTCAATTCCAATAGATCAAAAAAATAATCTGTAGCCAAAATCACAAACTACTTAAGGTTTGTTTGCGATTTATTGCCCTGTGTGAAGTCCTCGGCTCCAAAGGCTTGTGAGCTGGATTTGAGAGTTGCATTCCGGTTGATCGTCTCCAGGCATGCGTTGCGTGAAGCTTCCATCAGCGTGCATGTCCCAAGCCCCTCGATTGTCTTGCATATAGAGGTCGAGCAATCGTTCGAGCTTGCGACGTAAGGCAGGTTCCTCAATCGGTGTAATGGCTTCGACGCGTCGATCCATGTTGCGGGTCATCCAGTCGGCACTTCCTATGAATGCTTCTGGCTCGTCGTCGTTGGCAAACCAGAAAATACGTGAATGTTCTAAAAACTGGCCAACAATGCTGATCACTTTGATGTTGTCGCTCAGCCCCGTGCGGCCAGGGATAAGACTGCACATCCCGCGAATAATGAGTTCGATTCGAACGCCAACTTGTGATGCTTCATATAGCAAAGCAATGATATCTGGGTCTACTAAAGAATTCATTTTTGCTCGAATGATTCCTTGCCGACCTGCTTTCGCGTGATCAATCTCACGACGAATGAGAGATTCCATTCCCTTCCGCAGGGTGACTGGGGCTACAAGAAGACGACGGAAGCTTTGTTGCTTGGAAAAGCCTGTGAGGTAGTTAAACAATTCCACAAGATCTTTGCCTAACTCCGGCCGTGTCGAGAGCAACCCCAAATCTGTATAAAGTTTTGATGTTTTTGAGTTGTAGTTTCCTGTTCCAATGTGTACGTAGCTTCGCAATTTTTCCTTCTCTTTGCGCACAACGAGTACGATCTTGGTATGTGTTTTTAGGCCTAAAACTCCGTAGACGACGTGCACTCCAGAGCGCTCTAAATGTCTTGCCCATTGGATATTGTTGTCTTCATCAAATCTGGCTTTGAGTTCCACCAGTGCCATGACTTGTTTTCCATTCTCCGCTGCGCGAATGAGGGCCGCGATGATTGGTGAGTCGGTCGAAGTTCGGTAGAGTGTCATTTTGATTCCCATCACCTTTGGGTCATCGGCTGCTTGATTGATGAACTCCTCAACTGTTGTTGAGAAGAGGTCATAGGGGTGATGCAACAGGATGTCCTGTTGCCGCATGACAGAAAAAATAGTTTCAAACTCTTCAGGTTTGATTGCGCCTTCGTCAATCAGATTTTGTTGAGTTCTTGCAAGTGTGCTTGGGGTTTGGCCAGTGTGAGACTTACTTTTTAGTTTTGATACTGGAAGACCTGTTAAGCCAAAAAGATCATCGAGTCCTAAAGGACCATCAACTTTGTATAGATCTGCCTCTTCAACATTCAGTCCTGTCATGAGCATGTCGATGACATCATCTGGCATTTCGTTGGCAACTTCTAGGCGCACAACCTCTCCGCCCATACGGCGTTTTCGAAGGCCTTGCTCAAGCGCTAGCATTAAATCGTCTGCTTCTAGATCCCTAAGTTCGAGGTCGGCATCACGGGTGACTCGATAAAAATAATGTCCTTCAATGGTCATGCCAGGGAAGAGCATTTCGAGGTTGAAGGCGATCGCTTGCTCTACCGGAATGGCCGTGTGAATAGGTTGCGGATCGTCATTGCTGAGTTGCGGTGGAATGGCAACAAAGCGTGGAAGATTTTTTTTCGGAACTTTGATTCTTGCCAGTTGCCGTTGGTCTGTTTCGGGATCTCTCACCACTGCTGCCACATTCAGGCTGAGGTTGCTGACGAATGGAAACGGGTGGGCGGGGTCGACAGCTAGGGGGGTTAGGACGGGAAAGATCGACGTTTGGAAGTAGTCATTGACCCATGCCCGTTGGGGATCATTGAGCTGAGAGTAATCAAATAATTGGACGTTGTGTTCATTTAGCTGGTGCTTTAGTTGGTATCGATAATGTTCCTGTTGTTGTTCTAAGAGTGGTAATAAGTGTTCTCGAATTGTTAGAAGTTGTTCAAAAGGCGTCTTGCCATCTTCGCTGGGTGTACTGATCCCTGCTTCCACTTGCGACTTCAGAGATGCAACACGCACCATGAAGAATTCATCAAGGTTATTGCTAAAAATTGCACTGAATTTGGCTTGGTCTAGTAATGGAGTGCGTTGATCCAGAGCTTTGGCCAAAACGCGCTGGTTAAAGGCAATCCAACTCAGCTCCCTATTGATGTACTGATCTGGCGTTAGGGCAGCTGCAGACATGGGGTGAAGGGTTTAGGAGCCGACACTGATTCTTGAAAGGTAGCAATTAAGTGCTCAGTGGATGGCTTGTGCTGAGTGGGCTTCTGGCCACGAGAGCGATCACGATGACGAGTAGCGCGGCGGCGATCAGAAAGGGGCTGGTTGGACCCAAAAGGTCGTAGCTGATCCCTGCAATCGCTGGGCCCAGAAAACTTCCCAAACTTTGGAGTGCTTGCAAGCTGCCAAGTGCAGTTCCTTGTCCTTCACTACTGAGTCGTCGCGAAACAAGGCTTCTCAAACTTGGAGTGACCAATCCGGTGCCAAGGGCCAGGATTCCAACTGACCAGAAAATGGCGGGAGCTCGATCGGCTGCTCCGACGGCTGGGATTAAGAGACAACCTGCGATAACGAGACCAAGGCCGATCAGGGTGAGCCGCCATTCACCAAAGCGCTGGACCAACGGACCAATTAGGCCCCCTTGGACCACTGTCGCGACAACACCAACAACAAGGAAGGCTGTTGTGGCTAGCTCTGGTCCCCAATCGAAGCGTTGCTTGAAATACAACACCAGGATTGCTGTGAAACCGTTGAAGGCGAGGAAGAACAGAAAAAATGCGGCACAAAGTCGTCCAACACTCGGGTTGATCAGTACCTGGCCAATGCGACGGAATGGATTGAGGTCTCGACCTTGTGGCAGATCTTGCCTTTCCTCTACCGGATGGGTCTCGGGGAGCATGGTGAGAACCACAATCAAGTTGAGACAGGCGAAGCCAGTGGCAACCCATAGCGGGAGTGGAACGGCGATTTGGGCGAGTTGTCCGCCGAGGAAGGGTCCCAAAATGAAGCCGAGTCCGAAGGCCACTCCGATGAGGCCAAAGGTGCGGGCCCGTTGTTCAGGTGAGCTGATATCGGCAAGAACAGCAGACGCGGTTGCTGCTGTTCCTCCGCTGATGCCGTCGATGATGCGTGCGCTGAATAACAGGAGCAACGGCCACAAACTCGCTTCTGGCCAGGGCAGGCTCAGGGTGAGTGCAAACAGTCCAAGTCCAACGACAGATCCCCCCACGCAAATGGCAATCACCGGCCGTCGGCCATAGCGATCGCTCAGGGCACCGATCAGTGGAGTGACGAGAAATTGGGATAATGCGTAGCTGCCGGCCAAGAGTCCCAGCGTTCGCCCATTCGGCGCGAATTGTGCCAGGAGAAATGGCAACAGAGGGAAGACGATGCTTTCGCTAAGTCGATCGTTGAGCAGCGTTAAAAATGCGCTCAACAGTGTTGGTATGCGGGGACGCTGCAAGTCGACCAGCGGTCGGAGGAGACTCACATTCCCACAGGCCCGTTCTATGGCCCTGCGCCGGATCGTTCCCAACGATCATTCTCTATTGCGTGAGATCTATGCCGATGCGATCGAGTCTCAGGCTGGGCTGCTCTATTCCCAGGAGCAGGTCCAGGCTTGGGCGGCTTTGGCGTGGTTGCCGGGGATTCTGGATCGCACCTTTGAAGAGGGGTCGGGCTGGATCAGTGGTGAGGATGCTGCATTTGCGATCCGCTATCCCTCAACCCGATTGGCGCTGCTGTATTGCCGAGGATCGGCGGCGCGCCAAGGCCATGCTTCACAACTGTTGGTGCAGGTTGAGGAGGACGCGCGTCGCCATGGATTCGATCGCCTCACAACTGAGGCCAGTCAGTTCAGTCGGCCATTGCTGGAACGCTGCGGCTGGCGGGTGGTGGCTCCAGAAACTATTGCGATTGGAGGTGTGGAGTTTGAGCGCTATCGCATGGCCAAGGCTTTGCTCCAGGACTGAAGTTGATGCAAGACAGTGAGAGCTGTGCCGTTTTGGAGCACCTCTTGCGCACGTTCAAGACCAGCCTCGAGGGTTGCACTCCGGCCTGCAAACCAGAGATAGGCCCCAGCATTCCAGCGCAAGGCCGTTGAGAGAGGACCACTGTTGTTGAGTGCCTCTAGGGCCTGTTGCGCCCAGGTTGCAGGATCGGTCCATTCGAGATCTCTTGCGTGGCAGTCGTGGTCTCGCGGGTGAAGAATGAGACGTTGTGCTCTGCCGTGATTAACCCGTGCGGTGATGCAGGCGCGCCCGATGGGGAGGTCGGTACCGCCTTCTAAGCCTTTCACCGTGATCACCTTGGCTTCGCCAGCAAGGCGTAGTGCTTCCCAGGCCCGACTTTCCGTTGGGGGGTGGACAAAACCGCTGATTAAGAGGTGCTCTCCCTGATGGGGAGTCCAGAGCAGTTCAAGGCTGGCGACAGGGGGTCGTTTGCCCAATTCTTCGCGGTAAGTGATCAGACTTTCGGCGATGGCGAAGTGATCGGGTTGATGCACCAAAGCAAAGCCGTTGTTATCGAGCCCGTCTTGGACTGTTCCAAGGGGGAGTCCGCCTAACTCAACACCGAGTTCTCGAAACAGATCGATGGCGGTTATGCCGTATTTGATTGGCATGCGATCTCCTCCCTGCAGCACCACCGGTTGGCCTAGCGCCATAAGCACCAATGTTGTGAGGGGATAAACCGGGGCCGTGCGGGTGCGTCCATCGAAGGGCATGCAGAAGCACACCGGTGCCATGTGGTCAGTTTTGGAGTGGAGCTTCGGACCGAGCTGTCGGTATGTGTCCAGCATCCCCGTGAGCTCTTGCGGCTCCGGACGACGGATGCGATGGGCAATTAAAAAAGCGCCAATCTGAGCGGGGGTTGCCTCCTGATGGAGCATCAGATCGAGAGCTTCTGCCGCTTCTTCACGACTCAACCCTTTACTGGTGTGTTCTCCACTGCCCACCTTGCGCAGGTGGCTTTTAAAACGTTCTTTGCCGGAGCCCTCTGCGATCGTCAAATGGGGCTCTCCAGTTCATCAAAGTGTTCTGCAGCAATGACCCACCAGGATGTTGCCGTTGTTACAACTTAAAGCTGGCTCTAAATAAAGGACGTCAGGCCTTGGAAGCTTCCGTGGTTTGGGTGTTCCGGGTGGTGACGGCCATCGGCGTAATACAGGCGTTCCAGCACCAAGCTCGTCAACGTTGCATTGTCCGATTGCTGGCTGCCCAGTAAGGAAGAAAGCGACCGCAGCAATTGGCTCATTTTCTGTCTTCAATCTACGTCGACATTTTCCACTCAAAGGGTTCAGCAATATTGTGATTAAAGCTGCAAAAAAGCATCTCCGTTTTTGTAG
>QCVD01000011.1 GCA_003208835.1 Synechococcus sp. AG-683-C23
ATACGCCAGCGACCTTAACAAGCTCAACCCCTGTTGTGGGGCGTGTTTGCGTCACCTGAAATCCCTTGTATCGCTTCGTTCCTTTGGGATTTCTTTTGCTTTCGCAATTGGGCACCATCGCCCCCCACAATGATCAATAAATATCGCCATCTCCATGTCTGCAGCAGTGCTGGAGCAATCGGTGCTCGGCTCCCGGCGTCTTTCGAATCTTTTGGTGGCTGCAGCCGTCAGTGTTGGAGGGGTTGGCTTCCTTTTGGCGTCACTCTCCAGCTACCTCGGACAAGACCTACTGCCGTTTGGTCATCCCGCAGCTTTGATCTTTGTTCCGCAAGGACTCGTGATGGGTTTGTACAGCATCGCTGCTGCATTGCTGGCGTCCTATCTCTGGTACGTCATTGCTGTTGATGTGGGCTCCGGAAGCAACCGTTTCGATAAGGAATCTGGTGTTGTGGTAATCAGCCGCCGAGGGTTTCGTCGTCCGGTTTGTGTTGAGTTTCCCTTGAAAGATGTCAAGGCGGTGAAAGTTGAAGTGCGTGATGGTTTCAATGCCCGCCGCCGGGTGTCCTTACGCCTGCAGGGTCGTCGCGATCTTCCACTGTCTCGCGTTGGTGAGCCGCTTCCCCTGGCTCAACTCGAGCAGGAAGGAGCGGAACTCGCCCGTTTCCTTGGCGTCAACCTCGAAGGAATTTGATTCCCATGCGTTCACCCCTGCCTCGTTTTGTTTGGTCGTTGGTCCTGCTCATTCCCTTGATGGTGAGTTGCAGCCCATCACCTCAGGCATCGCCAGCACCCTCCTGTTCTGATGCAAATGTTCCTTGCCTGCAGGGGACAGCCCAGGTGCAGGTGAGCACCAACCGTGGCGAGATCACGGTCGAGGTGGATGGAGATGCGGCGCCGATTACAGCTGGAAATTTTGTTGATTTGGTGCGTCGTGGCACCTACGACGGAACAATGTTTCATCGCGTTGTTCGCGAGCCCGTTTCTTTTGTTGTTCAAGGCGGAGACCCCAAATCAACGGATCGCTCCGTTCCGATGAATCAATTGGGTACCGGCAGTTTTGTTGATCCACAAACCGGTCAATCCCGAATGATCCCTTTGGAGATCAGTTTTCGAGGAGAAGAAAATCCTCGCTACAACCGGGAAATTACCAATCCAAGCCAGCTCGACGACCTCACTCTGAAACATGAGCGCGGTGCGGTAGCGATGGCTCGCTCCCAGGCGCCAGACTCTGCCAGTGCTCAGTTTTATATCGCCTTAAAGCCTTTGCCAGAGCTGGATGGTCGTTATGCCGTTTTTGGTCGAGTGATTGCTGGTATGGATGTTGTTGATGAGATTCGGCAAGGGGATCGCATGACCAAGGTCAGCCTTGTGAACTGATCTTTCTTAGTAACTGACCTCTCTTAGTAATTGACCTCAAGCCGGGATTCGCGTTTCGCTCGGTGAAACCTTGAGGAGTTCGGTGTTCACACCGGATGCCCGTTCGAGGGCCACTTTTCCGGTGCGGGCAATTTCGAGGATGCCAAAGGGTTTCATGAGACGTTCAAGTGCAACCAATTTGCCGGGGTCGCCCACCACTTCAAGGGTTAAAGCCTCATCGGCCACGTCAACAACTTTGGCGCGGAACACCTGAACCAGATCAAAAACGGCGCCTCGTGTTTCGGCAGGGGCTTTTACTTTCAGGAGCATCAGTTCGCGCTCCACAGCTGGACGCTGGGTTAAATCCAGGACTTGGAGGACGTTGACCAGCTTGTCCAGCTGCTTGGTCATCTGTTGCAGTGTCTGGTCGTCACCTTCCACCTCCATAGTTAGGCGTGATTGACCATCCGCCTCGGCTGGCCCTACAGCCAAGCTGTGAATGTTGAAACCACGGCGGGCGAATAATCCGGCGATGCGGCTGAGTGCTCCAGATTCATCCTCCACAAGCACCGAAAGGGTGTGCTTCATCTCTGCTGAACGTCCCCTGCCGGTCTGGTGTTACCCAAGTTACGGTCCAGCCAGGGCAGTAAGGCATTTAAAAACTGATTTGGGTCTTCATCGTGGGGGCAATGCCCGCAATTATTGAGCACTTTGAGCTCCACCCAGGGGTGTTGATTCACCACGTGTCGACCCACGGCGAGGGGAATAAATCGGTCGTTCTGTCCCCACAACATCAGCATCGGCAATCGTGTCGTTGCAAGTTGTTCCAGCAGGGCTGGAGCCGTGGCTCCTCGGGGTCGCAGACTCATCCCAAGCGTCATGGCACGTAAGGCTCGGGCTGCGGTTGGTCGGCGGGCTGGACGACGAATGAGCTCTTGCAGCTCAAGGTCGTTGGTGATGGAACGGGTGTAGGCACCTTGCAGTCCGAGTCGAATCAGCTTGCTGCGCGCAATCAGTGGCACGATCCATTGCAAGGGCAGGAGTTGAACGACGAAGCGAAGCCCTCTCCGTTGCCAGCGCCGTCTCCACGGTGAACGTCGTCGTGGCATCGGCTGGACCAGGGCGGGATCAGGCAGCGGTGCTGCCACGAGTGCTCTCACTAAATGGGGCGTCAGCACTGCTGTGGTGAGGGCACTGAGGCCTCCAAGGGAGTTCCCCACAAGCACGGCGGGCCTTTGGACAATCTCCTCAATAAAGGCGGCGGTTTGCTGCCCCCAAATCTGGTTATCCAGCGGACCTCCCTGGCGTAGCCCCGGTTGATCCGACGCGCCAAATCCCAAGAGGTCGAGGCTGAACACTTGCCAGCCTTGGGCCGCCAGTTTTGGAGCGATGCGGCGCCAATGCCCGCTCGAGGCCCCGAAACCGTGGAGGAGTACTAGAGCCGGGCCATTGTTGGGCCCCAAAACGCGCCAATGGCATGTCCATTGTTGATTTTGGCGCCCGAGACTGGCCTGCCGGACCCAAGTCCATTCGTTGTGGAAACCCCAGGCGCTGGTTTCGGCCTCCGGGCACCATGGCTCGGCAGGCTGGAGTGCATTGGCAGGCACAGCTCTGGGCACAGCGGATCATCACTATCGCGAAGGGTCTGCCTCTCTGGCATTGGGATCGGGGTTTTTTCGTCCGGATTCGCGGCCTTCCCGGGATTGTTCAGTGCTGTTGGCCCGTCATCAACACCGGCATGCGCAGGGGCAACTCCGCTGGCTCGACCTCATGGCAGGTTGTGGGATCCGTAGCTTGCGCTGGGGGTTAGAAGCCCTTCAGGAGAGACCAGAGCGGGTCGAGTTATGGGTGAACGACGGTGACCCAGATCGCTTGCCTTGCCTTAACAGCAACCTGAGTGACCTGCCGAGGCCGGCGCGGGTCAGTTCCCAGGCTGCAGAGGTGCTGTTGGGACAGGCGTATTTGGATGGTCGCTTTTTCGATCTGATCGATCTTGATGCTTTCGGAGCCCCAGGGGCTTTGATTCAGCCTGCCTTGCAAGCGTTGCGGTTCGAGGGGCTGCTGCTGCTAGCCAGTACGGATGGACGCTCTCCAACGGGCCATGACCGTGATGGAGCGATTCGCAGCCTGGGTGCGGCTGCACGGGTGCATCCTGCGAGCTGGGAACTGGCTTTGCGCCACCAACTTGGTTTGGTGGCCCGTCAGGCTTGGATGCTGGGTCGGGGGATGCAACCTCTGCTTTGTTTCAGTGAGGGACGCACCTTTCGGGTGAGCGTGCGCATGCGACGGCATCTCCAGCCGGGGGAGGAGCATCGCTTAGGCCTCTTAGCTCGCTGCGAAGCCTGTGGATCGCAGGTGGTTCAGATTTTGAAAAATCTCACAGGCTGGCCCAGCTGTTGTTGCCCAAGCGGATCAGGTCGCTGGAGTGTGAGTGGTCCTCTCTGGATCGGTCCTCTGCAGGATCTTCAAATGTTGGCTGGTTTGCGCGGGGATCCCTGGCTGCAGGAACCTGGCGCCATCTCAAATCGGACGAAGCGCTTACTTGAGCGGTTGGAAGCCGACCCGGGCAGTCCAGCAACGGTTTGGGCCACCGATGAGTTGGCGCGACGCCTCGGTGGTGGAGGCCCCCCGCCCTTGAACCAGCTTGTGATTGCGGTGCGGCAGGCCGGATTTCACGCCTATCCCAGTGCCGTGATGGCCGGGCAATTGCGAACGGATGCAGATTTAACAGTCCTGTTAAGGCTTTGCGCTGATTTGCGTTCCGAAGGGACTTAAATGGGAAGTGAAAGTTGCGCCCCGTCCATGGCTTCAGAAATTTTCGGAACTGCTGCCATTTTCTGGGTTCTGATCCCCATTGGTCTGCTTGGCGGTGCACTGCTGTTGAAACTCGAGGGTGATTGATTCAGCAGCTGGAGCCTCAAGCCCACTAAGCTCCCAACCGTGCAGTAGGGGGTGCCATGCAGGTTCTGGTGGTTGGTGGAACGGGCACCCTCGGTCGGCAGATCGCGCGTCGAGCCTTGGATGTAGGACATCAGGTCCGTTGCATGGTCCGAACCCCTCGCAAGGCAGCGTTTCTGCAGGAGTGGGGCTGTGAGCTCACTCGCGGTGACCTGTTAGAGCCCGACAGTCTCGACTACGCCCTTGACGGCGTTGATGCGGTCATAGATGCCGCCACAAGCCGTCCTAGTGATCCTCAGAGTATTTACGAGTCCGATTGGGACGGAAAGCTCAATCTGTTGCGCGCCTGTGATCGCGCAGATGTGAAGCGATTCGTGTTCCTTTCTTTGTTAGGGGCCCATCGCTATCGGGATGTTCCGTTGATGGACATCAAGTCCTGCACTGAGAATTTGCTGGAAGCTTCGGATTTTGACTACACCATCCTCCAAGGCGCAGCCTTTATGCAGGGTGTGATCAGCCAATTCGCAATCCCGGTTTTGGAAAGCCAAACCGTTTGGGTGAGTGGCAGTCCAACTGCGATTGCGTATATGAATACGCAAGACATGGCCCGTTTTGCAGTGGCGGCGCTCGAACGTCCAGAAACGGTGCGGGGAACGTTCCCTGTGGTGGGCCCCAAACCCTGGAATACAGGGCAATTGGTGCAGCTTTGTGAGCGTTGCAGCGGTAGAACGGCGCGTGTTTTCCGCGTTCAACCCATCTTGATCAAGCTGATGCAGGGCATCGCTTCATTTTTCGAGCCCGCTGTCAACGTGGCCGAACGTCTTGCCTTCGCGGAAGTCACCGGTGGAGGCCAGGCCCTCGATGCTCCGATGAAACCCAGTTATGCCGCTTTTGGCTTAGATGAAGCCGAAACGACGGATATCGAGAGTTACATTCGCGAGTATTACGACACCATTCTCAAGCGTCTTCGAGAGATGGAGGCAGATTTAGACAAAGACGCGAAGAAAAAGCTGCCCTTCTAGAAGGTTGGCTTGCGCTGGTTCGTTTGTACTACTAAAGTAGGTTTTTGATCTTATGGCTGTCGCTCAGCTCAAAAATCTGCAGCGTCGGCTGCTCTTGCTTGCAGAAGAGGCAGAGCAAGGTCTTAACCGAGCTTGCGGGCATGAGCTGTGGAAGACGGTGGGGCCACATGCCATTGATGCTTTGGAAGACCCGGCCCGGAGGGCTGAGGCCAATTACTGGTATGGCCAGTGGAATGTCGTACGAGAGTTGCAAGAGGCCATTGGTTGATGCCGGATTCTTGCTGTCCTCCATCGAACTTGTTTGATCAAACCCGTGCTGTTGAGGAGCGGTATGGCGCGGCCGCCCATGAGCAAGAAGCCTGCTTGTGCACCCCTGTGGGGTTTGATCCTAAGTTTTTGAGTGTCATCCCGAAGGCCGTTGTAGAGCGCGACTACGGCTGTGGAGATCCCACGCGTTGGGTTCGTTCCGGCGATCGGGTCTTGGATCTTGGCAGTGGCAGCGGCAAGAACGCGTTCATTTGTTCTCAGATTGTTGGTGCCGATGGTGCTGTCATCGGCGTCGACCGCAACGTCGACATGCTGGCCCTGTCCCGTGGTGCGGCTGCGCAAGTTGCTGATGCCATTGGCTACGCCAATGTTCAATTCGTTGATGGATCCATTGAGGCGCTTGATGCCCTCACCAGCGATGGAACCCCCCTTGTTGCTGATGCGAGCGTTGATGTTGTTTTAAGTAATTGCGTTCTCAATTTGGTGAATCCTTCCGATCGAGAGCGGCTTTTGGCCAACATTCGACGCGTTCTTCCCCCTGGTGGTCGTGTCGCCATCAGCGACATTGTTTGCGATCAAGTTGTGCCGCAGCATCTTCAGGAGGATCCAGACCTTTGGAGCGGCTGCATTAGTGGTGCTTGGGAAGAAGCCAGTTTTCTCGAGGCCTTCCGAAGCCTTGGCTTTGAGCAGGTGCATTACACCGACCGCAGTGTGGATCCATGGCGGAAGCTTGAAGGAATTGAATTTCGGGCCGTTACCCTCGTCGGCGACCTACCAGGTTCTTCGGGTTGCTGCCCTTAAGCAGCTGCACGAGGCGACCCTCTTCTGTCTTGGTCACTGCACGCCATTCTCCGGGTTTTAGTCCTGTCAGATCCAGCGGAGTGCCCCCATCCATCAGGTCGATTTTGGATCGGATTAAGCGAAGAGTGGGTAGTCCCACTGCTGCGGTCATCCGACGCACCTGACGATTTTTGCCTTCCTGGAGGGAGAGTTCCAGCCAGTGGGTTGGTATTGCCGCGCGGTAGCGAATCGGTGGTGTGCGCTCTCCGATTGTTGGGATGCTTTCAGCTTTCAGCCATTCAGCTTTGGCAGGACGTGTGCGGTAGCCCTGCACAGTGACACCGTCGCGAAGTTGTTGTAATTGATCGGGATTGGGAGATCCCTCGACTTGAACCCAATAGGTCCGCCAATGACCGAAACAAGGATTCGTTAATTGTTGTTGGAGGCGTCCATTGCTGGTGAGTACAAGAAGGCCTTCACTGTCGGCGTCAAGACGACCGGCCGCATAGACATCAGGTATGTCGACAAAATCTCGCAGGCAACTCCAGCGGCTGTTGTCTTCTGGAGTGAACTGACTAAGGACACCGTATGGCTTATGAAGCAACAAAGTCACCAAAAGTTAAAAAGCCCGTGGCTCTCTTGGAGATAGAGACCAATAATAATCTTCAGGCTTAAATAATTAAGATTATCTCAATCAAAAATCAACTTGTTATTGATGATCTCGATTTTGAGTGTGGATCGGCTTTGTTTGAGGTGAGGCTCAATATCGATTGCGTCGAACAATCTTTGCTATTGGGCATCGCCTTGGCGCGCACGCCAGAGGTTGACGGCTCCGATGCAGATCAGCAACAAGCCCAAATCGAGGGTTAGGGGGGGGAGCATCATCGATTTGGTTTCACCGGTCGTCGACCTTAAAGGGAAAAATTTGCGATTGGGCTCTGCATGCGCCCTCCTAAAGTGGGAGGTAATACAGGTTGCATACCTCACTAGCGCATGATCGAAACCTCGGGTGTGATCGAGAAGGAACAGGGCAATGGGTTCTATCTGGTCACCCTCGAGCAGCCTGCTGGTCACCAGTGTCTGTGTCGAGCTGCTGGAAAGCTGACCAAATTTCGAATCAAATTATTGGCTGGTGACAAGGTGCTGGTCGAAATCAGCCCCTACGACCTCACTCGTGGACGGATCACGTATCGCGAGCGCAACGCCGGAGCGCCCGGTGGACGTCCAGGCGGTAATCGCCCCGGTGGACCGCGCCGTCGCTGATCGGGTTCGGTTCCTGGATCGCTGGTGGTCTAACGGATCAGGGCTTCAATGGCCTGTTTGAACTCGCTGCGTTGTTTGACGCCGCGCCATTGCTTCACCATTTCTTTGTGGTGAAACAATTGAATGGTTGGCGTTCCGCTCACCCCTGCCTGCTCGGCAATCTCTTGATCGGATTCGATGTCAATCACGATCGCCTGGGCGGCGCCGTCGAGCTCATTAATCACCCGTTGAAGCTGAGGCTTCAACACGTGGCAAGGACCACAGCTCGGTGAGGTGTAAACCACCATGAGTGGTTTGTTGCTGTCGTGATACAGCTTGCGCAGGGCATAACCGCCTTTTTGCCAAAGCCCTTCGGCGCTGTAGGTGGCTTCCGTGGTGACATCCACGTTGACCGGCAGCTCCGCCTTGGCCGGCTCAACATTGTGCCGTTTCATTCGGGTGGCTAAGTCGTGATGGCTGAGCCAACGCTCGGCGGCTAATGCAGCTTTACAGCCGCTGCCAGCAGCTGTAATCCCTTGTCTCCACTCGGCATCGGCTACATCTCCAGCGGCAAAGACGCCATCGATGGAGGTTTCTGGTCGGCCTGATTCTGTGGCGATGTAAGCCTTGCTGTCGAGGTCTACTTGATCTTTCAACAGCTCGGTATTGGGTGTATGACCAATCGCGTAAAACAGACCTTTGACGGCTAAGTCGGTTGTTGAATCATTGATGCGATTGCGCAAGCTGAGCGATTCCATCCAATCTTTGCCACTCACATCGGCAATTTCACTGTTCCAATGCACCGTGATAGCTGGGTTGGCAAGCACACGGTCGGCCATGGCGGCACTGGCCCGCAACCGTTCTGAACGCACGATGAGATGCACGTGGCTGCCATATTTCGTGAGATAGACAGCTTCTTCGCAGGCGGAATCACCGCCGCCGACCACAGCGAGTTCGGCGTTGCGGAATTGTGGAGTTGCACCATCGCAAATGGCGCATGCGCTGATCCCACGGCTCCAAAATCGCTCCTCTGATGGCAATCCCAAGCGGTTGGCACTAGCACCCGTCGCAATAACAAGGGAATGGGATCGAATGATTTCCCCTTCAACTTTGATTTGAAATGGACGTTTGCTGAGATCGATGGAATCTGCATCGGCCTCCAGCAAGTGGGTACCCCAGCGCACCGCTTGAGCTTTCATCAAATCCATCAAGTCCGGGCCCAGCACTCCATCTGGAAATCCAGGAAAGTTCTCGACGTGGGTGGTGGTCATCAATTGCCCGCCAGGAATGCCCCCTCGCTGAAAGCCCGTGACCAAAATTGGCTGAAGGTTGGCTCGGGCTGCGTAGATGGCTGCCGTATACCCAGCCGGTCCTGAACCAACAATTACAAGATTTTCAATCGACTCGGTCCCACCAGAAACCATGCCCTTATGCGGAATCATTATGAATTAAATCTAAAGCCCGAATGATCTCTTGCGCGTTGGGTAAAAGCCGTATTTGCTACACCGCCTTGAAGTAAATAAAATCTTTAATTTTCAAGCTGGTAATCGTTTGAAAGGCGGTCGTTGAGGCCTCCCGATTTTTTGAAATCGGTTGGCGGAGTCAAAATGGTGTCATTGAGCATGGAGACGTTTTCGCCAATGCACGTAATCCACTCTCGAAATTCTTGGGTGATGGCATAACTGTCTTCATAGCGCTCATCTTTATCTAAATAAGCGACCCGAGTCGTAGCCCAATTGGTAGCAACATTGACTCGGCGTTCCATCGCAGCATCCATAACAATCTCCGCGTTGTGCGTCAATTTGGTTGATCAAAGAGCTAATTCGTGGCCCTCATGACTAAAACTTCGCATTTTTCTCTCTCGAAAGCTGTAATTACTGCTGCAAAAACAGAGGTAGTTCTGGTGTCTTGAGGCGGATCACATTCCCTGCCCCATCTTCGACAGCTTCCATGGGCAGGCTGGGACCACGCCAGTGCCCACCATTTATCAGGTCATCGGCCTCGGCATCCTCGCGGGGTCGTAAGACATAGGGCTCCGCGATCGACCACGAACGGGCGTATTCCATCAGGAGCGGGTCGGCTGGAGCAAAAACAAAGGAGGGTGAGCGTGGGATTGCCTCCGTTGTCGCAAGGGTTGCCGTCATTCGAACCGCCCGAGTGATGCCTTGAACAAACCGACTGCGGGTGACCACGGTGGTGAGGTAAGCCACAACTCTCAGTCGTGGCGCATCAAAACCCTCAGCACACATATCGATGCTTACCAGCCAGTCGGCCGTGCCGCGTTGAAATCCATTGAGACGCTCTGCCGCCTGTGGGCTTTGCGAATGGACGAGTTCCACGCGATGGCCGTCTTCTTTGAGCAGCGCGGCGATTGCTTCCGCGTGATCAATATCCCTGGCGATGACAAGTCCCGCCGCATCAGGATGGCTTTGGCGTAAGTCAGTCAACTTGCGTTGCGCTCGCAGCAACACTTGTTGACCGATGCTGCTGCTATCGGACAAGCTGATGGCGCGGCGGAGGTTACGGGCTCGCCAGCTTTCCCGATGTTCTGCCGACAGAGGTGACACGTCGCGATCGGGCATTCCTTCTCGGCTGTGCTCCACCCATCCGTCTTGAAAGCGAAATTCGAGGGGGCGCACGTCACCAGCGGCGATGAGTTCCCTTGGTTCAATGCATAGATCTGGACGTATTTGCTCCATCACCATGCCGTCTTGAACAACACGAATGCGTCGGGCTGCGCAGAAACCAAGGTTGTCGGCACGGAATGGTGTTCCGGTTAGTCCGACTCGCAATTTGAATGCTTTGGTCAGCGCTTGGAACGTTTGTCCCCATGCGGGTGCTTTGGGGTCATCGGGATCCAACCCCAAGTGGTGTGCCTCATCGGCAATCGCTAAGCAGCGATCAGGTTGAAGCAGACCGAGTTGCTCTTGTAGTGATTTGAGCTGTCGGCCAGCTCCCTGATAGGTCACCAATAGGCCATCAGCAGCTTTCGCCGCAGCATCCGTGCAGGGCCATTCCTCCAGGCATAAACCAAGCCCAGCCGCTGCTTTTTTCCACTGCCCAAGGATTGAAGTTCGATGGCAGAACACCACAAACCGATCGAAGTGTCCGTCTCGTCGCATGCTGCAAAACCCCAGCAGTGCACCGAGGGTTTTGCCTGCTCCTGGTCCAGCAAAGACAAGAATGTCTCGATGTTCAGCAGCCAGGGAACCGCTTGAAAGTTGATCCAATCGGCGGCGCAACAACTGGATGAGCTGTTGCTGCCATTCACGCGGTCGGATCGAAGCTGATCCGGAGTGCGTCGGAAGATTGAAGCTGCAGGCGCTGATGGTGTTCCTGTGGAAGATGAGTCTTTTTAACGATTTCGAACGGCTTTCGCACCGCCTCGGGCCAGTCAGGACCCTGGCTCGCCAGGGGCCTTGTCCTCTTAATTGGTAGCAGGACTTGTGGCCGTTTTGTGTAGGGAAAACGGCCGATCAAACCGGATTAAAGGGCGTCGGCGTGGTTCAACACCAATCGTTCCACTTCATCCAATGCATTTTCTGTGGCGTGACGGGCGGCCTCGAAGTCACCTTTGGCGGTGTCCATGATCTGGTGGGCCACACGGTCGAGCAGTTCAGGGCGCCTCTCTTCAAGCATCGCGAGCAGTTCTTTTTCGACGAGGGTGCGAACCGCTTGGACACGAAGTTCGTCTTCACTCGCCTCGGCAAACTTGCCCTGTACAAGTTCTTGGATGAACAAGCGATGCACTTCACTGCTGCGCAGGAAGCTCTCGGTGGTATCAATGATGCCGTCCACCAGGGTTTGATCGGGTTCGGAGTCGTTCTCGGCGAGTTTGAACTCCCAGTCCAGATGGCGACGCTGCCAGCCCGATGCATGCAGGCTGGGCATCACGCTCTGGGAGAACGTGTCGACCGACATCTCATAAATCCGCTCAGCCAGGCGTTCGCACCAGTCCCTGCCGTGGTCCTGCAGGGTGGATTTCATCGTTTCACGTTCCACCGCATGACCACCGTGGTGGCTGTGGCAAACGCCATCTGGACATTCGATTGCGGTGAGACCCATACAAACCACGAGATGTTGCTTTTCAATTAGCCACACCAGCTGCTTTCGTCCTCGTTCTTCAACAATCCTGCGGATCTCAAGATGACGACCTCGTAATCTTGATTGGGTTGGTGGATGTATTCGCCTTGCCCAGACTTCTAATACCGGTGGAGTCGACACCGGGGGAAACCCGGATCGCGGCAACGCCCGACACGGTCAAAAAATTTATTTCGCTCGGCTGTTCGGTCTCTGTTGAGTGCGGCGCCGGTGTGGCGTCGGGTTACTTAGACGCCGCCTATTCCAATCAGGGTGCAACGTTGGTTGCGGTTGGAGATGCCAACACCTGGTCTCATGCGGACATCCTTCTCTGCGTGCAGCCGCCGTCGTCGGATAACTTGCGTCGTCTGCATCAGGGGGCATTGGTGGTGGGTCTGATGGCGCCTTATGCCAATACGGCGTTGGCAACGACCCTTCAACAGTGCGGCCTTTCGGCCATGGCCCTTGAGCTGCTGCCAAGAATCAGCCGTGCTCAGTCGGCTGATGCGCTTTCATCCCAAGCCAATATCGCTGGATACAAATCGGTGCTACTGGCATCGTCCGCATTGGATCGATACTTCCCGATGCTGATGACCGCTGCAGGCACGGTGCAGCCAGCCAAGGTGGTGATTCTTGGCGCTGGTGTGGCTGGATTACAGGCGGTGGCTACGGCCCGCCGTCTTGGAGCGGTTGTTTATGTAAGTGATATTCGGCCTGCCGTGAAGGAACAGGTGGAATCCCTTGGCGCTCGCTTTATCGAGCCGCCACAAACGGACGACAAGCCTGCCGAATCCGGTGGCTATGCCAAGCAAGCCTCCGACGCTTTTCTCGCTGCTCAGCGTCAGCAATTGTCCGATCAATTAGCCGAGGCGGATGTAGCCATTTGTACCGCCCAGGTTCCGGGGCGCCGTGCTCCTCGTTTGATCAGTGAAGACATGTTGGATCGCATGCGCCCAGGTGCCGTTGTTGTTGATTTAGCGGTGGCACAGGGTGGCAATTGTGCGGATACGGTCCCTGGGCAGACCGTGGACCGCAAAGGGGTGAAGTTGATCGGGGGGAATGATTTGCCTTGCACGGTTCCCAACCACGCCAGTGCGTTATACGCCCGCAACCTTGTGGCCCTACTGGAGCCCACCATGAAGGATGGCCAGTTCAGTTTGGACTTAGACGATGAATTGATTGCCGGTTGTTTGATTGCTCAGGACGGCACGATCCGCCGCGGCGACGTTCTCACCCCAGGAGCCAACTAATGGAATCCTCTTTTGTCGAATTTCTATGGGTGTTGCTCTTGGGCAGCCTTCTCGGTCTTGAACTGATCGGGAAAGTTCCACCAACGCTGCATACACCGTTGATGAGTGGTGCTAATGCCATCTCGGGCATCACAGTTTTGGCGGCCCTCACCGCAATCATTAAGGCCGATGGCAATACAACCCTGTTGGTGCTCGGCTCGATCTCTCTGGGTTTTGCCCTGTTCAATGTGATCGGTGGCTTTCTCGTCACGGATCGAATGCTGGCGATGTTCAGCCGTAAGCCCGCACGCAAGGAGAACCGTTGATGACTGACTATCTCAAGTACGCGATTGATCTTGTCGCTGTTCTGTTATTGGCCTTAGGCATTAAGGGCCTATCGAAAGTCCGGTCCGCCCGAGGGGCGAACCAATTGGCGGCGGTGGCGATGGGCTTGGCGGTGGTCGGCCTTCTGGTGAATTACGTCGGGGTACCAACGTTCGATACCCAAGCTTGGGCTTGGATCGTTGGTGGAAGCATCGTCGGTGGTGTTCTCGGGGTGATTACGGCCCAGCGGGTCCCCATGACATCGATGCCAGAGACCGTCGCGTTGTTCAACGGTTGTGGTGGTATGTCGTCGTTACTTGTGGCCTTGGCTGCAGCTTTGGAACCGATTGCTCTCGATGCGACAGGACCCGTCGCGCTGGTGTCGATTGTTGTGTCGGTCTTTGTGGGCTCAATCACCTTCACCGGATCGATTGTGGCGATGGCCAAGTTGCAGGGCTGGCTGTCCACGCCGCCCTGGATGCAAAGCCGGCTGCGCCACGTCGTGAATATTGCCTTGGCCGTGGCGGCTTTGGTGGGTGCCATCGAAATGGTGCGGACCACCGGTGGCGCTACGGGCTTGTGGCTGTTGGTGGTGGCCTCCAGTTTGTTGGGCATTGGCGTCACGCTGCCGATTGGTGGTGCTGATATGCCTGTGGTGATCTCTCTGCTGAACAGCTATTCCGGTGTTGCAGCAGCAGCAGCAGGTTTCGTCGTCGGTAGCCAATTGCTGGTCGTGGCGGGAGCCATGGTGGGAGCTGCAGGTTTGATCCTCACCCAGGTGATGTGCAACGGCATGAACCGTTCCCTGGTGTCTGTGCTGTTTGGTGGAGCGCTTGGAGCGGGCTCCAGCTCGAGTGGTGGTGGTGGCGAATACACCAACATCACCAGCTGCAGTGTTGAAGAGTGCGCCCTCACCCTTGAGGCTGCCGAACGGGTGATCATTGTTCCTGGCTACGGACTCGCCGTGGCCCAAGCCCAGCACACATTGCGTGAGGTGACCCGTTCTCTTGAGGCTGCGGGTATCGATGTCACCTACGCGATTCACCCCGTGGCTGGCCGAATGCCAGGGCACATGAATGTTCTGCTCGCCGAGGCCGATGTGCCCTACGAGCAGCTCAAAGAAATGGATGTGATTAATCCTGAGTTCCCGGCCACCGATGTGGTGTTGGTGTTGGGAGCCAACGATGTGGTGAATCCCCAGGCCAAGACCGATCCCACGTCGCCGTTGTACGGCATGCCTGTGCTCGACGTCCAGCAAGCCCGCACGGTGTTTGTCGTGAAGCGAGGCATGAGTGCTGGATATTCCGGGATCAAGAATGATCTATTTGATCTTGCCAATACCTCCATGCTGTTTGGCGATGCCAAAAAGGTTCTGGGAGATCTGCTTGTGGAACTCAAGGATCTAGGCGTTGGCAAGTAGTGACTGACCATCCCTCTCGGGAGTCGGATGACCCTCAGCTGTTGAAGCAGCTGGGGGTTTCGTCGTTTCAGCAGCGTTTTCCCTGGTTTGGGGGTGATCTGCAAACGTTGCGAGACACCCTTCGCCCCGTGGATCTCCCCGTTGAGACGGGTCATCGGGTGCTGGTGGATGTGCCTGCGCTGCCAACGGGTGCGGCGAAAGCAGGTCAACTCTTGGCCCTTTTGGATCAACCGAATCGGGAGCCCCGTGGCCTGGTGTTGTTGCTGCATGGCTTGGGAGGGTCGAGTGCTCGAGAAGGGCTGCGGCGGATGGGGCTGCGTCTGCAATCAGCAGGATTTGCAGTGCTGCGTCTCAATCTGAGGGGCGCGGATCCTGGTCGAGACTTTGCCGGTGGCACCTATGCGGCCCGCTGCAATAGCGATCTCCTGCCCGTGATTGCCCGTGCCCGTGAACTGGCCGGTGATCGTCCGTTGTTGGGTGCTGGCATTTCACTGGGGGGAACGATGTTGCTCAACGCCTGCCTCAGTGTCCCCAGGGTTCTGGATGGGCTCTTTTGTGCGAGCAGTCCGCTGGATCTCGCCGATTGCAGTGCATCGATTCAGCGCCCCCGCAATCGCGTCTATCAACGTTGGCTGCTCAAGCGTTTGGTACGTCAGACCCTTGCCGATCCCTTTGGCGTCAGTGCCAAAGAGCTGCAGGACCTCAGCGGTGATGCAGCACCGCGCACGATTCGTGCCTTTGATACCGCCGTGACGGCACCGCGTTGGGGTTTTGAGGATGTGGAGGCTTATTACCGGGAGGCCTCACCGTTGCTCCATCTCATCGCCGGGCAAGACAAGCTCCCGCCCACCTTGTTGCTTCAAGCTTTGGATGATCCCTGGGTGCCAGCCTCAGCGGCTCTCAGCTTGGCTGATGCTTTAAAGGCCACGAGCCCCATTGGATTGCAGTTCACCCAGAGAGGCGGGCACAACGGTTTTCACGGTCGAGCTGGCTGTTGGGGTGATCAGCTCGCCGCCGCCTGGTTGGGGTCCATCGTCGATCGTTGAATCAGCCATTCCTCGATCGGTTGTCCGCCGATCACGTGTTCGGTGAGGATGCGCTCAATCCGGTCTGGAGTCACCTCTCCATACCAGGTGCCATCGGGCCAAATCAGCAGGATGGGGCCTCGTTCGCAGATTCGTAGACAATCGGCTTTGGTGCGCAACACAAGTCCTTCAGAGCGCGACGAGGCTTCGAGCCCAAGGCGTTTGACACCCTGCTTCAAAGCATTCCAAGTGGCTGCGCCCAATGCGGGATCGCAGCATTTGGCCTTGCTGGGGGTGGCGCACAGCAGGAGGTGATGACTGATTTTGTCTGCAGTCATGCCGCGATGGCGGGGACTGGAATTCGCGTGGTGCCACGGCTCACCTGTTCCCGCACCGCCATTCGTGCCCACTGGTCCACGTTCAGGACATCATCCAGCTGTGGATGGGCCATCAGATCGGGTTTGTGGCGTTCGCAGGCCGCTTCGATCACCTCAGGAATATCAAGGAAGTGGATGCGTTCTTCCAGGAACTGGGCCACGGCTTCTTCATTGGCGGCATTCATCACAGCGGGCATCGTCCCTCCTGCTCGGCCCGCGGCAAAGGCCAAGTCCATGCATGGGTATTTCTTGGGATCGGGTGCTCGGAAGCTGAGTTGTCCAACTTCAGTGAGATCAAGGCGACGCCAGGGTGTTTCCAGGCGGGACGGCCAGCTGAGGCAATACAGGATGGGCAGTTTCATATCAGGCCAGCCCAGTTGCGCCAACACCGAGGAATCGGCCATCTCCACCATCGAGTGGATGATGCTCTGGGGGTGAATCACGATTTCGATTTGGTCGTAATCCAGCCCGAATAAGTAATGGGCTTCGATCACCTCGAGGCCCTTGTTCATCAATGAGGCGGAATCGACAGTGATTTTGCGGCCCATACTCCAGTTGGGATGGCTCGTGGCATCGGCAACCGTAGCTTTTTCAAGGTCTGCGGCGTTCCAATCGCGGAATGCGCCACCCGATGCGGTGAGTTGGATGCGTCGCAGCCCAGGGGTTGGTACGCCGGTGGAGAGGCGAGCGGTGTCCGCCCATGGGGTGCCTTGCAGGCATTGAAAAATGGCGGAGTGTTCTGAATCCGCTGGCAACAAGCGGCTGCCGCTTTTTTTCAGCTCCGGCAATACGACGGGGCCTGCTGCAATCAGTGTTTCCTTATTGGCTAAAGCGAGATCCTTGCCAGCTCGAACCGCTGCCAGGGTTGGCAGGAGGCCGGCGCAGCCCACAATTCCTGTGACCACGAGGTCGGCACTACTCCAAGAAGCGGCCACCTCCAAACCATCAGCTCCCCCCACCAGTTGGGGAGATTGAGCGGGGCGGTCGGAGGGATCAAGGGCGTTTAAGCGCTGCTTCAATTCCGGCAGCAAGGCTTCATCGGCCAAGGCCACCAGCTCGGGCTGATGCCGCTGGATCTGCTCAACGAGTAAGGCCAAATTGCGGCCTGCCGTCAGCGCTACGACGCGGAACTGGTCTGGAAAGTCGTCGACGATTTGCAGAGTTTGCGTACCGATCGACCCCGTGGAACCCAGCACGCTGATGGCTTTCATGCGGTTCCAGTCGTTTTCAACAGTCTCCCGCACCAGGGTGCTCAGTCGCTGGCAAGCTGATTTAGAGCTTTGGAACACCACCGCGCAATGGCGATCAAGGAGCACTGGCGGTCTGGCTTCGGATTTGTGCTGGCGGCGGCCGGTAGTGCCGTTGGATTGGGCAATCTCTGGGGGTTTGCCTACCGCGCGTCCCAGGGTGGAGGCGGAGCGTTTTTGTTCCTGTACCTCTTGATTGTTTTGGTGGTCTGTCTGCCGGTGTTGGTGGCGGAAATGGTGCTGGGTCGCAGCACGGGCCATAGCCCGCTGCTGGCTCCGGTCACGGCCGCTGGCGAGCGTTGGCAACCGATGGGTTGGCTCTTTGTGCTGGCTTCCTGCGGGATTTTGGCGTTTTACGCCGTGTTGATGGGCTGGACTGGGGTGACCTTGATTCAGGCTTTAACCCAAGGCCTCCCTGCAGATATCGGTGAAGCCGAAGCCTTTTTTGCAGGCCTAAGTGGTGGCCGTGCCGCCCTGCTCGGTCAGTTGGTGAGCCTGGTGCTCACGGCCGCTGTAGTGGCGGCAGGCGTGCGCGGTGGCATCGAGCGGTTATCCCGCTGGGGTTTGCCGCTGCTCTTTGCCCTGTTAATCGGCCTGGCCATCTGGGCCGCTGGCCTTGATGGTGCGGGAGAGGGCTACCGGACCTTCTTGCTGCGATGGGATAGCGCTCAACTCACGAATCTCACCACGATTCGCAATGCCTTCACTCAGGCCTTTTTCTCGATCGGCACCGGCATTGGCTGCATTTTGGCCTATTCCGCCTACCTAGATCGTGACGCCCACCTCCCCAGGGAGGCCGTGGCCGTGGTGGGAATGGATACCGCTGTGGGTCTGTTGGCCGGCATGGTCACCTTCCCCGTGGTGATGAGTTTTGGACTTCAGGATGTGATTAGTGGGTCCACGCTTGGCACGATCTTCATTGCCCTGCCTACAGGTTTGGCTTCCCTGGGTGCCACGGGTCAACTCGTGGCGGTGTTGTTTTTTGGATTGGCTTTTCTTGCCGCGATTACATCGGCCGTGTCGCTGCTTGAGGTGCCCGTGGCATGCCTGATGGATCGCTTGAATTGGACCCGCTCCCGTGCCGTTTGGGTCTCTACTGCCATCGTCTTTGTGCTGGGGTTGCCCGCTGCAACATCCCTTGGCGTTTTGGGATGGATGGACTCGGTGTTTGGTGGTTTGCTGCTGATCCTGGGGGGGTTGCTGTTGGCTCTTTTGCTCGGCTGGGTGGTGCCTCGCCGCTTCTCAGACGATTTGGCCCAGTCGTCGACTCCCCCTGCCTTGCGCCGTTTCTTGCTGGTGTTGTTGCGCTGGGTGTCCCCTCCGATCGTGGCTACGGGTCTGGTGATCAGCGTGATCGACCTGGTGCAGGGCTGAGCTGGAGCGTTATTTCAGGACTCGGGATCTTTGGGTTGATTCAGCATCGATTCCATCTTGCGGATGCGCACCAGCATTTTTTGCCACACCTCGAGTTTCCAGACCTGCTCTGCGTCCTTGGTTTGCTCCGCTAACCGCTGTTGATCCTTGAGCTTGATGTCGAGATCTTCACCAGCATCAAGAGCCTTCATCAGCTCCATCTCCAGCTTTGCTGTCTCCATGAAGTTCAGCTTCTTAAGCCAGAGCATGCCGTTGAGGTGTGATCACTTCTATGCAGTTTGACGGGCTTAGCGGCGAATCCACTCCGTGATGCCCCCCGGTTTATCGATGAGTTCGATTCCTTGAGCCCTGAGCTCATCGCGGATGCGATCAGCCTCGGCGTAATTCTTGGTGGATTTTGCGGTGATTCGGGCATCGATCGCGGCTTGAATTTCAACCTGATTGGTGCTGTCATCTCCACTGCCCGTAGTTTCGGAGTCCGCTTCGCATCGAAGGCCGAGGACCGCAGCGAGATCGCGCAGCAACTGCCAGCGCAGGGCTAGGGCAACGACCTCGTCCGCCGGTCGATCGGCACCATCTCCTCGGTCAAGACGGTTGGCTAACGCACGCAGGGGCTTGGCCAAATCAAACAGCACCGCAAGGGCTCCGGAGCTGTTGAGGTCGTCGTCCATCGCATCGATGAACCGTTGTTGGAGGGGTCCCAAGGGTTCGGATGGATCGTTTGTTGTTCCCACCAATGCTTCTGGCGCTAAGGCCGGTGTTGCGGGCCATCCCAACGACTGGCCATGGCGTTCACCCAAGCCCAAGGCTGCATTCAGCCCTTTCCAGCCGGTGGCTGCGGCATCAAGGGCATCAGCGGTGAAATCCAGGGGCTTGCGGTAGTGCGCCTGGAGCACAAACAAACGCAGGGTCATGGGCGAAACACCGCTCTCGAGCAGCGCGCGGATTGTGGTGAAGTTGCCGAGCGACTTGCTCATCTTTTGGCCGCCCACATTCACCATCCCGTTGTGCATCCACACCTGGGCGAGCTCTTTCCCGGTAGCGGCTTCGGATTGAGCAATTTCGTTCTCGTGGTGCGGGAACACCAAGTCGGCTCCACCGAGATGAATATCAATCGTGTCGCCGAGTTCGGCTCGCACCATGGCTGAACATTCGATGTGCCAACCGGGTCGGCCGGCCCCCCACGGCGATGGGAAGCTGGGCTCCCCCTTTTTGGCGCCTTTCCAGAGGGCAAAGTCAAAGGGGTGTTGTTTGCGCGCTCCCTCGGCATCAGCGACGCGACCGCCAGCGTTGTCCTGTTGCTCGCTTAAATCTCGGCCGCTCAGTTTTCCATAACCGGCGTGCTTCATCACTGCGAAATACACGTCTCCATCGGCGCTGTAGGCAGCGCCCTTCGCTTCGAGTTCGCCAATGAGGGCACGAATCCCATCAAGGCACTGGGTGGCCCTAGGCATGCTGTCGGGTCGCAGGATTCCGAGGGAATCCATATCGGCATGGAACGCGTCAATGTTCCGCTCGCTGACGGCGGTCATAGATGAGTTCTCTTCCGAAGCCCGTTTGAGAATTTTGTCGTCGATGTCGGTGAAGTTCTGAACGAAGCTCACGTCCAGTCCGCTCCAGATCAAATAGCGACGCAGCACATCCCAGTTGATGTAGCTCCGGGCATGACCGAGATGGCAAAGGTCATAGACCGTGACGCCGCAGCAATAAATACTTGCTTTCCCTGGGGTCAGAGGTTTGAAGAGCTCGGTGCGGCGGGTAAGAGTACTGGTGAGCCGCAGGGCCATGACAAGAGCTAATGGTGGACTGATTTTTCAGGGATTGATGTGGCTTGAATCCAATGCAGTTGCAAAAGCCTGTTTGGATGCCAGCAATCAATCACAAGGAACGTGTATTCAAAGTTAAAGCAAGGCCGGATGGTGAATCCCGTGGTCAGAGAGATTTTTTTATGATTAATTCTAATTTGTAAAGTATTTTGGATCGCTATATTTATTTTTCTAGATTTAATCAAGAATCTGCTAATTTGCTTTTATAAAAGCCATTTTTCGACTAACATTTTTATTGCTTCTGCAGGCCTTGAAATTTAGTATTGTTTTGCGCCGTGCGTTAAAAGTGCTTTTTGATAGCGTTATATTCAGTATTGATTAATGTGTATTTATTTTAAATTATTTGTTATTGAGCTTCTATGCTTTAAGGCGAGTCAATAGCCTTTATTTATCCATAGATGAGTTCTCGTGAAGCGGTTTCTTCCGAAAGGTTTTCCCGAAGCGTATTTTTTTGACCCCGAATCTTCGCAAGGAAACAGCTTCGCGTTGAAGCGCCCTCGCGATGTCACTGATTTGACGTGGCGTGAAACTGCTCAAGAAGCGCCACCTCCAGGCGACGGTGGTGGTGGTGGTGGAGCAGCTGGCGGACCTGGCGGAGCAGCTGGCGGACCTGGCGGAGCGAATGGAGTCCCTAACGGAGGACCGGGTGGAGCAGGACCAGCTAGAGCCTATGTTCCGCCGACAGGTCCCCCTCCTGAATTGGCTGGCGGTATAGACCCGCGCCAAGCCGGTGCTGATCAGATCGGCAATTTTAGACCGGACGATTTCGGGGCATTTACACCACATCAAGTGAATGCTTTGCCACCAGAAGCGATGGGTGGATTTAATGCTGATCGCTTGTCAGGTTTGCCACCAGAAGCGATGGGTGGATTCGATCCTGATCAAATTGCTGGACTTCCCCCAGAAGCGATGGGTGGATTTGATCCCAATAGCCTGGGCTTACTTCCCCCAGAAGCAATGGGTGGATTTGATTCCAAGCAATTCGCGGAATTGCCTCCGACGGCGATGAGAGGTTTTGAGGCTGATCAGTTTGCAGAGCTTCCGCCTGGAGTGGTTGGCAAGATGGATCCAAAGCAGTTTGGGAACTTGCCCCCGACTGCATTCGGTGGATTCCAGCCCGACCAAATCGGAGCACTGCCACCTGAATTTATGGGTCAGTTCTCCCCCAAGGACTTCGGGAATTTGCCACCAGAAGCGATGGGTGGATTTGATCCACGTCAATTCGCCGAATTACCTCCCAATGTGATGGGTGAATTTGCACCAGGTCAGTTGGCGGAGTTACCGCCGAACGTGATGGGCAAGATGGATCCAAAGCAGTTTGGGAACTTGCCTCCGGCTGCATTCGGTGGCTTCCAGCTCAAGCAGATGAAAAAACTTTCGCAGGATCTATTGACGGAAATGGCGCCGAGTGCTTTTAGCGAAATTAATCCAGATGCATTTGGTGGATTTAAACCGAAGAAGTTTAATGGCTTGCCTGATGAGTTGATCGGCCAAATTGATGATGATCAATTTGGCAAATTAAAGCCCAATTTAATTAAGAAGATGGATGAAGCATTGATTGCTTCACTTGCGCCCAAGGCATTAGAGGGGATGACTGAAAAGCAAGGAAAGAAGATGAAAACGGTTTTAGCAGAGGCACTTCAACCTGATCAGATTAGTTCGATTGATGCTGGGACTCTATTGGCTATGCCTGATAATATTTTCGATATTCTTTCGCCCAACTTGTCCGCGTTTCAGGTCAATGCAATAGGAAATTATACATTGGCCATTTAATTAGTTGAATCTCAAGTGCTGAATTTAAAGGAGCCTCTAAAGGCTCCTTTTTTTGGATTGAAAGCTTCTTTTATGTGCTTTAAATGAGTAAAATTAATCTGGACTTGCTAAAATAATATATCTTGAAAGTCTTAGTTGCCTGAATATCTGCTTCTCAATAATGGCGGATTTTAAATCTTTAATGCAAGTGTCAAGGAGCCTTAAAGGGCTCTTTCTCTGTTCAAAAAGCCTCTTACTTCGCCCCCATCCAGTCGAAGCCGCTACCGGTTTCCACCACGAGAGGCACGCTGAGCTTGATGGCATTTTCCATAGTGTTCACCACAAGGTTTCGTGTGGTGTCCAACGCTTCTGGAGCCACTTCGAGGACCAGTTCGTCATGCACCTGCAGGAGCAGGCGTGCCGGAACCCCTTGGCCCAGAAGCAACGCCTGTAATTGCACCATTGCCACCTTAATGATGTCGGCGCTGGAGCCCTGAATGGGTGCGTTGGCGGCGGCGCGCAGTTGTTGCGCTTCCATCCCACCCCGCCGTGCCACATCGAGATCAATCTCGAGTGGATCTTTTCCTAATAAGCGGCCGAGGCCGTTGCGATCGAAATGAAATGGGCGGCGACGGCCCAAGATTGTTTCCACATAGCCGCGGCTGAGGGCGAGCCGCTCCTGCAACTCAAGGAATGCAAACACCTTGGGGTAGCGCTGTTTGTACTTGATCAGGAACTCTTTGGCCTCGGCCGAGCTCACACCTGTTTCCCGCGCAAAGCGTTGGGCGCCCATGCCGTAGATCACCCCGAAATTGATGGTTTTACCGAGCCGGCGTTCATCGGCGCTCACCTCGTCCTTGTCCAGCAGTAAGCGTGCGGTGAGTGCGTGCACGTCATCGCCCGTGCTGTATGCCTCCTGCAGCACTGCTTCTCCGGAGAGGTGGGTGAGGATTCTTAGTTCGATTTGGGAGTAGTCGGCACTTAGCAAAGTCCAGCCCTCCTTAGGGAGGAACGCCTTGCGGATGCGGCGGCTGTATTCAGTGCGAACGGGAATGTTTTGCAGGTTGGGGTTGCTGCTGCTCAAACGGCCCGTCGCCGTTACCGCTTGGTTGAAGTCGGTGTGGACGCGTCCGGTTTCTGCTTCTACGAGTTGGGGAAGAGCATCCACGTAGGTGCTTTTGAGTTTGCTTAATACGCGGTGCTCAAGCACGAGGGGAATGACGGGATGGTCGTGTTCGAGTTTTTCGAGAACGGTGGCATCTGTGCTGAACCCGGTTTTTGTCCGCCTCGACTTCTTGCGATCCAGTCCAAGCGTGTCGAACAACAACTCGCCGAGTTGTTTGGGAGAGGCGAGGTTGAACTCCACCCCAGCGGCATCTTTGGCACTGGTTTCTAACCGTTGCAGGGTGCTGCCTAATTCGTCCGATAGTGTTTTGAGATAGGGCACATCGATGCGGATGCCGGTGGCCTCCATTTGGGCCAAAACCGGTTCCAACGGTTGCTCCACGCCCTCCAAGAGAGGCAGGAGCTTAGGGCCCATGTCATGCAAGGTTTGGCGCAGTTGCACGGCCAATCTCCTGGTGACGTGCACGTCCATGCCGCAGTAGAGGCTGGCAGGCAGGATTTCCACATCGGCGAAGGTTTGTTTCTTGCCAACAATGTCGTTGTAGGCCGTGGGACTAAAGCCGAACTCCCGTTCGGTCATCAGGTCCAAACCATGTTTGGCCGCGGCATCCCGTAAGTAATCCGCCAGCAGGGTGTCGATCACGACGCCGTTGAGGCTGAGCCCATGGCGCATCAGGATGAGCCGGTCGTATTTGGCGTTTTGTAGAGCCTTGGGATGCTGCGGGCTCGCTAGCCAAGGCGAAAGCGCCATCAGCACAGTTTCCAGTGGAAGCTGCTGTGGCGGGGTTGTCTCGGTGAGGTCGCTGGGGGGCTTGTGACCGATGGGGATGTAAGCAAGCGCATCGTTGGCTTCGCCCCAACAAACCCCTACCCCCACCAGTTCGGCCTTGAACGGGTTGAGATCTGTGGTTTCGGTGTCGACGGCGATCGGCGCTTTGGGATCTGTGCAGTCCATCAGCCGTTTCACAAGGGCTTGCAGGGCTTCGTTGCTCTCGATCAGCTGTGGTTGGAGGTCAGGGATTGCTCCGCTCTCCAATTCCGTTGAAGCCTGGCTCGGTGAGCCCATGCTCTCGGTTGGGCTGGCGGAATCAGGGTTCGTTTTTTCTGCGGCGCGCTTTGGAGGCTGTTTGTCATCGCGACTGGCATTGGCGCCATATCCACCGCTGGAAAAGGCCGCCACGAATCCACCCACATGACGGACGAGGCTGTTGAGCTCGAGGTCCTCGAGGCGATGGCTCAATCCTTCAGCATCAACCTGCTGTAAGCCGAGTTCTGGATCGGTGGGGAGAGGAATGTCCACCAAAATTTCAGCCAGCATCCTCGAGAGGTAGGCATTGTCGCGATCGGCGCGCAGCTTGACTTTCAGGGCACCCTTGATCGCACCACGGCTGGCCTTTGGACCTTGCGCTTCCACCGCCGCCAAGGTCGCGTACACCGCGTCCAGGTCGATGTTGTCTTTCAGCAGGTTGATGGCTGTTTTTGGACCGACCCCCCGGACTCCCGGGATGTTGTCGGAGCTGTCCCCGGTGAGTGCCTTGAGGTCCACCACCTTGTCGGGCATGACCCCCAGCTTGCTTACCACGCCGTCTTCTTGGATCAGCGTTGGTCCGCTGCCTTTTGCATATGGTCCGCCACCCATGTAGAGCACAGCGATGTCGCGGTTGTTGTCCACGAGCTGAAACAGATCGCGGTCTCCCGACAGGATTCGAACACCCCAACCGGCGTCGGCGGCTCGGTTGGCAAGGGTGCCGAGGACATCATCGGCTTCGTATCCCGGTGCGATGCACAGGGGCAACTTCATTTGATCATTGAGGATCTGCCGCAGCTGATCGAGGTCTTGGAAGAACACCTCTGGCGCCACGTCCCGGTGGGCTTTGTAATTTGTGTCCGCTTTGTGCCGGAATGTGGGCTCTGCGGTGTCGAAAGCAATCACGACGCCCTGGGGCTTGAACGTTTTACCGGTCTCAAGCAGCGACTTCAAAAAGCCATAGGTGACACTGGTTGGCCGCCCATCTTTGGTGGCCAGGCCCCCTTCGCCGCCCTTGCTGAAGGCGTAAAAACTGCGAAAGGCCAAAGAGTGGCCATCCACAAGCAGGAGCAGTGGCTTGGTGACGGCCTCAGGCATGGCGGGAACGGATGGATAGGGGTTAGTCGCGGTTTCGATTGGCCCAGGGCGGCAGGTCGATGAACAAGCGCGTTCCCGCATCAAGCCCTTCCAGAATTGCAGTCTGTGCATCACTACTGCTGCCGAGTTCCACCTCCTGGAAGATCGGCTGTTGCTGTTGATCCACAAGAAGTACCCCGGTTTTGCCGCCTTCCGTCACGATTGCAACTGTGGGGACGAGGGTTTTGATCGCGCTGCGGCCTGTTTTGAAGTCCACGTCGGTGGTCATCCCGATCAGCAATTTCTTGGGGGGATTCAGGAGAGTGAGTTTCACCTCGAAGGAAATCACGTTGTCTTGTTTCACGGCTCTCGGTGCGATCTCACTCACCAGGGCTTTGAAACGCTCATCGGGAAAGGCGTCCACGCGGATTTCTGCGGCTTGGCCGATGGCGATGCGTCCAATGTCGCTTTCGGGAACGCGAGCCGATATTTCGATCCCCTGTGACAGCTCCACGATCGATGAACTGGTGGCACCGGCGGTCGCTGAGGCTGCGGTGGTCGGGGTGACAAACGCCCCCGGTTCTGCGTAACGGGCCGTGATCGTTCCAGCGAAGGGGGCGCGAATATCGAGCTCTTGGTTTTCATGCTCGAGTTGCTCGACCCGCTCTTGTGCGGCCGTCATGCCCGCCTGACGAGACAGCATCTCGTTTTGGACAGTGCTGAAGTCGTCGGCGCTGATCACCGCCATGGCGAACAGCTTGTTGCGGCGCTCGTATTCCTGCTTTTTTATTGTGTATTGCGCTTTGGCTTGTTGGAGCAGGGCCTGACGTTCTTGCAGACGGTCGTCGAGATCACCGCGATCCATCACCGCCAAAATTTGGTTCGCCTTCACCACATCACCTTCATCCACTAACAACTGCTGGAGAACCCCCTGCTGTCGAGGACTCACGTTCACTTTTTGGATGGCCTGCAGTTCGCCGCTAGCGGTGACGACTCCGGAAAGGGCGCCTCGCTCGGCGGTTGTGACGTAGGACGTGAGGTCTCGTTTTGGATTCCAAGGGGCAAACCTTGCCAGTAACACCCCCCCGCCTAGTAAGGCGAGTAGGGCAATTGCAATGGTTTTTTGGCTCGGACGCCAGCGAGCAGCTGACTCCTTGGACATCCCGTCAGGAGAGCTGGTCGGTGCGGACGAGGAAGAGGGGGTGGACAAAGTTGTGCGGGGTCGTCGCTGGGACTGCGGCATTGCCGCATAAAAGTTAACAACACCTTTGCTGTCGCCCGGTAGATTTCGCCGCATGCTTAAAGCTGGAATTGTTGGATTGCCCAATGTGGGCAAGTCCACTTTGTTCAACGCACTTGTGGCCAATGCTCAAGCGCAGGCTGCCAATTTTCCGTTCTGCACGATCGAGCCCAATGTGGGCACGGTGTCGGTTCCGGACGACCGTCTCCAGTTGCTGACGGACCTCAGCAAAAGTCAAAACACCGTTCCAACGCGAATGGAGTTTGTTGATATCGCTGGTTTGGTGAAGGGGGCAAGCCAGGGAGAAGGCCTGGGCAACAAATTTTTGTCCAACATTCGCGAAGTCGACGCCATCGTGCATGTGGTGCGCTGTTTTGAAGATGATGATGTGATTCATGTCTCCGGCTCCGTGGGGCCGGCACGAGATACCGAGGTGGTCAATCTGGAGTTGGGCCTCGCCGATTTATCGCAAATCGAGAAGCGTCGTGAACGCCTGAAAAAGCAGATGCGCACTAGTGCAGAGGCGCAGGTCGAAGATGCGGCCCTGGAGCGGATTCAGCAGGTGTTGGAGCAGGGAGGTGCAGCGCGAAGTGTGGAGATCACCGCAGAGGAGGAGGGAATGATTAAACCTCTGGGTCTGCTCACGGCGAAGCCGATCATCTATGCCACCAATGTGAGTGAAGACGACCTGGCCGATGGCAATAGTTATTGCTCTGAAGTGATGGCTCTTGCCGAACAGGAAGGGGCTGAAACGGTGCGAATTTCAGCCCAAGTGGAAGCGGAACTTGTTGAACTTGGCGACGAGGAACGTGCCGCCTATCTCGAAGGATTAGGGGTGAATGAAGGGGGTCTGCGCAGTTTGATTCGGGCGACTTATCGGCTTCTTGGGCTGCGGACGTATTTCACGACAGGAGAAAAAGAAACCCGGGCTTGGACGTTTAAATCAGGGATGACAGCACCGCAAACGGCCGGTGTTATCCATACCGACTTTGAGCGTGGGTTCATCCGAGCTCAGACGATTGGCTGTGAGAAGTTGCTTGAAGCGGGTTCTTTGCTGGAAGCCCGAAGCAAAGGTTGGTTGCGCAGTGAAGGAAAGGATTATGTGGTAGCAGAAGGGGACGTCATGGAGTTTTTGTTCAACGTCTAGTATCCCAGTTATATCAATCCTTTTGAGCTGTCCGTCTATAGAGGTTTTTTCTATTCAATCAGTCATGACATCCGAGAAGCACTTTCAGAGGAGAAGATATTTCTTGACAGCTATGAATTAAACGAACTCGCAAAGCTGATATTGAATGCAAGCAAATAAGTATTTCCAGCAACTCATGAAGCACTTGAATGATTGAAGCTTCTAGCTAAGCAAACTCATAAGAATGATTCTGGATCATTAATGTGGACGACGCCAACGAAAGACACTGTTCACGGCATCAAGCACTCAATTGATGTGGAGACTATGTATCTGACATTCAATGGAAAGATAAGAGATGCATATTTCAACACTGGTTTACCGGACTTCAAAGATGAGTAATTATTCTACCCGCAGGTATTTGTGCATTTTTATGAGTCAGTACTTCTCAAAGAATCATTCAGCAAATGGCAGCATCCAATAACCGTCATCCACGACTGCATTAGAGTGCTCCATAGGGATATGGACAAAGCACTGGATAAGATTAGGGACGGGGTTTCCCCTTTCATATTCTCTAGAGACTCTATGTCAGGTATTGCAGACGACTTAGACGTCAGTGAAGAGCAGTTACCACGCCTACCTCAACTAGATAGTGAGCTGAATATGGTGTTGAAGTCTGGATATATGTTCAATTAATCATCCAAAAGAGTCGCTCGGCCGTCAAAACTCACAAGATTTCCGCCTTCACAATAATGAATAGCTTTTGCATTGGGACTTCCAATATCCTTTGTCTTCAGCTCCAAGATTACCTCCTCTATGCAATCATCAACCTTAACGCTTTCAAATATATCGTATAAACTCTCAACTCCCGAAAGAATAAGGAACAGCGCTACCTTCACCCCCAAAACTGTTTTCACGACACGATTGAGCTTAGAGTCTGAAAAATTGAAATTAAACACTGTCAATAAGGATGCACGCTTGAATTATAAGATATACAATGCAATTTGCTTAAATCGCCGCAACCTGCTCTGCTGCAATACATCTCGGGGTTAATGTCTCAAATATGAAGTAGAGCATATAATTGTAATCGTTCTAAGTGAGGATAAATACTATAAAAGTCAATGAATAGAACGAATGACTTCGGTGGCAACTTCTATTCGACATGGTTGAACGATCGAGGTATCTTGATGATGTCATCAAGATCTACTATTTCTAACTTGTCTAGGCGAGTTAGAAAGTCTGGCTGAAATCAACTCCAGCTATGTCAGTAACGATGGCATAGACGCGGGCAATGCTCAGTGAACTAATTACTAGTAATATTTGTTGGTATGTTCACTAGGCATGCAATGAACTAACCATCATCATTCGATGCCTGGGATGCTAGTGAAGCATAGACATAGATTTATTCTCTACATTTATTTTTTTGCATCAATGGTATACACAATGATAAGTTGATACATGCATGAAAAGACATGCATAACAACCTTCAAATGAAGTAAGTAATGGAGCATTGCTAGCAGGTTGTCTGGCCTCAGAGGGTGGACTGGTTCCCTTCTTAACCTTAAAAAAGCCGACCTCGGTGGCGGTAGTCTTTAATTGGATAGTGAATGACTGGTATATTTATCAAGGTTCGATTCCTTTAATTCACATTAGGGAGGATTCCTTTTTCCTTTGTGAGATAGGGAATCTACCTATGCCCTCTAAGAAATGAAAACTGCAAAATAGATTAAAGTAAATAATAGGGTTTGTACCGTTTTGCTTGTACTGATTGCGGTGCTGTAAACCATACAAATAATGGCATCAATACAAAGACAACTCAACAAGCTATTCAACTTGCTTGTAAAGCTTGTGGCCGTCTACCAATATCTTGAAACAATCAAGGTGGGTGGCTTGCATTTTGACTTGACAAGAATCCCTACGTATATTCTCCTATGCCACGTCTAAGGAATGGAAGATAGTATCAAATGGAAGAATATAGGCATATGGGATGGATGGCTTGGACTTGAAATGATGAATACTCAAGTTAAAGGAAGCCGTTTGATTCACACCAAATAAACAAATTTACTTAAATACTTTTATTGACATTTCTAAAAATATATACTAACGGCAACACGCTATGCGTGAGCCAACTCCTGGTGTCAAATATCAGAACGAATCAATTCAAGCACAATCAATCAATACGAAAGTCTCTATTATCTTCTATGGTGGAGCAGCACATTTTTAAACATTATATATTTAAAATAATGAGGAGATTGATACAGTCGTTGCTTTTGGGTTAGAGCAACATCGAATTAAATTTTCGCATCTCTTCAAATAAATTAGTACTCACCAGCTATACCAAATTTAGATCTGCACTTGTTGACGTCGGCTTTGTATTCAATCCACTTTGAATTTGTGTCGGATGCATTCTTGATGCATTCCTTGTATGTCTTCGGCTTTCCCTCAGCAAGTGCTGGCAATGAAACAGCAAGTAGCATCGATACAAAAAGGATTCTCATCGTTGTTGATACATAAATTGCATCTGCTGTCGTTGTATCTGCTGTTGTTGTTGCATTTTAATCTGCTCAGTCTGTAATCTTTGTCTTTTTTTATAATCATCTTCCTCTTGGTTGACTACGGGGTTATTGATTTGATATTGTGCTTGAACCGCTAAGGGTGCAAAGAGAATTGAAATCAAGAAAATAGTTAATTTCATTGATCTAGAGTAATACCCGCTTATTGTAGCTCTCATATTTTTTTGTCCATGAAAATCCAATAAAAGATAATTTAAATATCTGAAGGGGTATTCGTATGTGCCTGGACGCAGAAATAACCCCAGTACCCCTGGCTGTTTGACCTTCGATCTGGCGGTTTGTCCTCTTCCTTTTTAGTATTTGTCTATTCAGTACTTCAAACTCTTTGCTATTGCTCAATGTCATGACGTTGTGATACAACTCCAGTATCTGAGGGTTGAGCCCCCCCTTTGTACTGGGTATCGGTGTTAATCCCTTTTTTTTGCCAGGCATGGCCCGGAACGGCTGAACAGCTAATCCACAGTTCTTTTGTTCAACGGGGCTTTACCGGCTTAGATCTCTGCGACCGTCTGGTCAATCAGACCTTGATTGATGCTGCGTCGTCTTTCTGCAGGACTGCTTGCTACTGCTGATTTTATTGCACTACTACTGGCTGCCACTGCACATGAGGGCTCAGCAGAAGACCTTGGTGTGATGAGCATCAGCTTGGCTGATGTGGTCAAACCCAGCATTGGGTTTCAAGGCTCATTGCAAGGTGCAGGAACACCGCATCAGGCTGGCATCGGAGGCTTTCTTCCACTGTCTGTTGGCGAGAACAGTGTTTGGTTCCTGGATGCCCTGGTCAACGCAAGCTTTGCTAATCGTGAGGGCTACAGCATCATCATCAATACCGATGTCGGTGGTGGATTCTCAACGTCAACGCGCCTGGGTTATCGCTGGCTAAATAGCTACCGCAGCTAGATGTTTGGTATGAATGGTGGATATGACAGCTGATCGTTGAAATCGGTTGATGCCGATACCGGCATCAATGTTAAAAACAAGAAGAATGTCGGGTTCCAGCAGATCGCACTGAATGCTGGAGCTTTTTCCAATGGCTGGACATTGAACGGTTATGGACTGATTCCTGTGGGTGATGTGGAGCAAAAGCTCAATAGCATTTACCAAGGCGGTGCAATGAACACCTAAGGATTGGATGCTGGTTATTTCATCACTCCAGTTCTAAAAGCATCAGTTGGTTATTACTACCAACACCGTGATCAAGAAGATGTTGATGGTTCTGGTGTACGTGGATGCTTGGGCCTATGGGATCAGCAATGGCTGCTTCCGTAAGCCTCACAACCCAGATTTCCCTAATGCTGTATATTAACATCAAAAATTATTCGATTATTTGCGAAAAAGTATTAGATTGTATTGGTTTCAAAGCTATTTGTATGTCTGATCGGCTAAGCAAGAAGCATGTCTTAGTGATAGCCGGGCCGTCCGCCAGTGGAAAGTCAACACTAATAGGCAAATTGCTTGCCGATAGTTACGTCACTATTCAGATTTTTGGCAAAGCTGGTTTGAATATTCGCGCAAGTAGAGCAAAAATGAATACCCAACGGCTCGTCAATAAACGCAAGCTTAGCAAAAATAAATCCATAAACAAGAGCAAAATTGCAATCATTCATATTGATATGCTCAGTTCTCGAAGAGAAGATAGGATGAGAGATCTTGCGTATATCGCCAAATCTTCGAGAAGCTTTAGTGTCGTTACTTTATGTACCCATCACGAGTTATGGTTTAGTCGAATAAGCCAGAGGCGGCAAACAAATCAAATACAAAATTTTTTTCCTGGAGCCTATTCCTCCAGAAGTCTCCCTGATGTAAGTGGTAGATGGAGTCCATCTTATTTTGCTTGGCGTATCATGACTGCATCTGCTTTTAGCAAGTCTATTGGTAAAATTATGTACAGATTAGAGTATAAATCATGGGAAAAGTTTTGGGTTGGCCAATGTGGCGTCAGCCAGTATTATTTTGATTCAGAGCGCGAAATATTTTTCCCAACCCTCCCGTTCTAAGTCACCTTTGCAGGCATGCGCTGAAAGTTTGATAGGGCTTGATAATAGATGGAGGGAGGCATGGTCTTTATTGAGAACTGCGTCATCGTCAATTATTGAATGACGATAGATTTTGTCTAAATGGTTTTGAGTATACTAGTCATTAAAACTATTTGTATAGGGGTTTGTATTGATATGGCTTAAGACTTCGCTTTTGTGCGTGGCGTCTTTTTGGTAAGTTTACATTTTTTGTCGTTGCCCGGCCAAGAGTAGAAGTGGCTGCGCATCTCGCCTTATAGGGAATCGGCGACAAATTCCTCAATGATTTGACTGTAATAAAACCTTCTTAAAGAATTGATGTAGCGTGAGTTTGTGTATTCTAGTTGGCTTCATATGAAGATTGCGATGTGCAACTTGAAGTCATATGCGTTGGCAATATTTTCGAGATTTTCAATGCATATTTGATAGGTTAATGGGTCAGAGAATTGTTCTGCGCTTCAAAAGATGTGTTGTCCGTATTTATATTTGGAGAGCATCCTCCTCCAGCGTTTTTCGCGGCGTTTGCATAATTCCCCCGCAATCTTTTTCCCTTCGGGAGATCGCAGCAAGGATCCTGGTAAGCGAACGATTGTTGCTTGAGCAATTCTCGGTTGAGATGTAATCGTTGTTGGATATAAGTCGAGGCTGTTTTATGGGTACCTGCATGCAGGATCAAAACGGGTTGCTCCCTGGTCTTGCTCGGACTGTTTTGAAATCCTGCGTCTGACGTTATCGGTGATCTAGGTCGGACTTGGTGGATGTGGGGTGTCTGGCCCGGTTTTGGTTCGCCGAACGCGAATGCCGTGTCCTGCACGTTGCATCGGTCAACCATTCTGACTTCATAGGCCAGATTTGAAATGCTATTTCGGGTTGAACTTGACCCCTTAGACGTCACAGTGACGTGACCTGAATGCCAGCAGAACGGTGAGTTTTGTCTTTACGACGATGAATCGCCGGCTAGAGCAGATTGAACCCAAGCTGGCGTGGACGCCCTGTTACTGCACCGATAAGGTTTTTTCCGCCACTTGAGCTTCGGAGTCCAGCTCAGAGGACGACCCATCTGCTGTAAAGCGTGGACGCAAGGTGCGAAGTGTCGGAAGCATCACCAGGCAAGCTCCCCCCATCAAGAGCCAAAGCAATAAACCGTTGTTGAGGTTATCCAACATGGCGCCACCGAGAAGGGGCGCAACGATCGCACTTACCGTGAAGCACTGAGAAAACAGCGCCATCGCGAAACCCCGATGTTCCGGGGGTGTCTCTTCGATGACGGCTTCTGTGGCTGTGGGAAGAAAGGCTGCTTGGGCAAAGGCCATGGGCAGCAGGCTCACCAATACAAGGGCTGTTCCGGCTTCAAACAGGGAAGACAAAGCGATTAACACGCATCCCAAACTGAAGCTGGCGAGGCTGATGCTTAAACCGAAGCCAACGCTGCGGTTCGATAACCATCGACCAACGGGCCATTGAAGGCTGACGAGAAGGATTAATTGCAGGGCAATCAGAGCACTGCTGTGGCTCTCTGTGAGGCTGGGTCGCTGCAGGCTGCCTTGGACAAGATCGAGGGGTAGAGCGCTTTGTTGAAGGGCAAGGATGCCTGTCGCCACAACGCTGGTGGCCAGGACAGGCAACAACGGCATCAGCCAGGTTGGCGTTGTCGGACCTCTGCGCGCTGGTGAGGTGGTAGCGCTTTGGTTTGAACCCTGGACAGGGCGATCGTCTTGAAGTGGGCGAAGACTGATCAAAATCAGCACTGCAGCCATGCAAAGGGCTTCAACGCCGTAAACAATCCGCAAGGCCCCCTGGGTGGAAGCCAATGTTCCAATCAAGGCTCCACACCCGATTCCCAGGGCATCAGCACTGCGCACGAGGGCATATCCCCGGCCTGAGGGCACTTCGGCACAGCTCAGGGGAACGGCTAGCTCAATCGCTGGCCAGTAAAGGCCTGCAGCACAGCCCAGCAGCACTTGACCGAGCAGAAAGTGCGAATAATCGATCGCCTGCACCAAGATCACGTCGCCAGCGATGGCCAGCAGGGTGGTCAACCGGATGGGCCATGAGCAGCGCAATCCTCTGTCGATCAGAACACCACTGATCAAGCGCACCAGCGTGCCGATCAGCGCTGCAACAGCCAGGCCGCTTCCGACCTGACTGGCGGAGAAATTGATCGCATGAAAGATCAGTGGGGTCATGAAGATGACACCACCAGCCCCGATCGAAGCCAGCAGCCTGATCCGGGTGACATTTCTCAGCGCTAGTGGAAACTGGTTCCACCACCGCAGAGGGTCTGGCATTGCTGCGCGGATGCTTAACAGGACGATGCATCGCAATGGGCTTGACGGGCAGTCTGCTGCTCTTGTCGGTCGGATCGTGGCCTGCGCGTGCGACTGACCGACTGGAAGTGGAAATCGACGGCATCGTTCTGCCGGTGTTGGTTGAGGATCTCAGGTCGTTTGGGCGCCTTGGAAACCGCAGCCGAAGTGAGTTGGCCGCATGGTTGAACCTGTTGGACCCCTCCAGCCGTGAGGGGGTGGCGCGTTTGCTTAATGCGCCGGTGCTCACCCGAAGCAGCCTTGGGCAACAGCTTCTCAGCAGTTGGGGGGCTGGCGCTTTGATCGATGCCTTAGGGGCCTTGGTTCGTGTGGAAGGTGGTGGCCATATCAGTAGTGCTGAGGTGCTTCCAACCTTGGAGCGTTTGTTGGATCAACAGGAGAAAGTCTCCACACTTGACGTTCTGCAGGCCTTGCCCAACGAGCAGTTGCGGTTGGATCTCAATGCTTTGCTGAGGGCGGCGAGCCATTGGCGACAGCAGCTCGAGCGCCACAACAACTTGATGGCTGTTCTTGCCGCTGAACCGAGTACGCGGCAGGCCAATCCCCAACGGGTGAAGACTGTCCGATTGGAGCTGTCGCAATCCAATGGCCCCGAGCTGATGGACTTGTTAGTGCGCCATCGTGAGTCGCCGATCCAGATTCAATCGTGGTTTTCGTTGGTGTCTTCAGCGCCATCTGATCGGCCTTGGCTGCTGTTCATGCCTGGCTTGGGCGGAGATCCGGAGCATTTCCACTGGTTAGCCGAAGCACTCACTGAGGTGGGCTGGGCCGTGGTAATCGTTGAACATCCAGGCAGTGATGCTGAAGCGATTCAAGCTCTGTTGGATGGGCGTCAATCGTTTGACGGCGCTAGAGCTCTGCGTCAAAGACTCTTAGATCTTGATGCGGTGCTGGAGGCGCAGCGCAAGGGTCATATTCCTGTGGAGGGAACGAATGTGGTACTGGTGGGCCACTCCCTTGGAGGCCTCACCGCATTGTTGGCTGCGGGGGCTGATCCTGTCCCTGGTATCGACCGCCGTTGTCGTCAGTCACTTGCTGCGATCCCGCTTACCAATTTGTCTGAGCTTTTGCAATGCGAATTAGCCGATAGTCGAGCGCTCAAAACAGCTCCGATGGATCCGCAGCCCACTGCGGTCGTGGGTTTAAACAGTTTTGGTGGGTTGATTTGGCCGAGTGGTAAGCAAACAAGACCGCTGGTGATGCCGTTACTGCTGTTTGGTGGAACCCTAGACTTGATTACGCCACCTTTGGATGAGCAAATCCCTCTGCTGAGAGGGCTCGGCCACCATCCATTAAGTCGGGTGGTGGTTGTGGAAGGTGCGAGTCACTTCTCGCCAATTCGCATTGAGAGTCAAGGGGGCTCACTCCAGGGAGATGATCTCTTTCAACTCGGAGAAGAGTTGGTGGGCGTGAATCCACTGACGGTTCAAACGCTGATTGCTCAAGAGATCATTCGATTCCTCGAGCAACTTGAAGCGAAGACTTCAACTGCAGCAGTGGGTCACTTCGATGCGGGAACAACCCGTTGGCATCGTTTAGATCGCAGCGCAGCCAATCAGCTCACCGGCGATCTCTAGTAGCGCACTCGCGGATCAAGGGCGGCCACCAAAAGATCGACGGCAACGCTGACCAGCACCACGAGTAAAGCGATGACGACGACGATGCCCTGCACTACGGGGTAGTCACGTTGGTTGATCGCTTCTTGAAGCCGTAAGGCGATGCCGGGCCATGAAAACGTCACTTCGATGAGCAGTGCGCCGCCAATGAGTGAGGCCACCGTGATTCCGGCAATTGTGAGGATGGGAAGCAGAGCATTTGGCAAGGCGTGATGCAAGATGACCTGGCCCTCGCTCAGTCCTCGGCTGCGGGCTGCTTCGACATAGTCTCCTCTAAGGGTGCGTCGCAGATTCAGCCGTAGTGCGGTAGTAAATGTTCCACTCAGTAGTAGTGCCAGCGTTGAGGCTGGGAGCACGAGGTGTCGGATGCTTCCGGCGAGGGCCGGCCAATTCGCTGAAACAAGGCTGTCCCAAATAAAGAAGCCGCTGCCTTCTGGTGGGAGCAGGCTGGGAGGAAAGCGGCCACCCACAGGGAACCAACCCAATCTCACAGCGAAGATCAGCTGAATCATCATTGCCACCCAGAACGGGGGCAGCGCATAGGTGCCTAAGCCGTAGAGCCTCCCGCTGAAATCGATGCTTCCTTCCGGCCGCGCAATGCCGCTGAACCCAATACTCAGGCCAACAATGGCCGCAGCAATAAGGGCAATCACACTCAATTCCAGGCTCGCGGGCAGGGTGTTCCCGATGATTTTGCTCACCGGTTCCTGGTTGATCAGGGCTTGCCCAAGATCTCCATGGACGAGCCCATTGAGATAACTAAAATATTGATCAAAAAGTGATTGATCCAAGCCCAGACGAGCGCGCATGGCGGCCTTGGCTGCAGCGGGGGCTCGGCTGCCAAGGACGGCATCCACAGGATCGCCGGGAGCAATTCGTAGGAGCAGAAACACCAGCGTGGCAATGAGCCACAGCATCAATGGTGCAAGCCCAAGACGGGTCGCGCTGTAGCGGAATAGATCGCGAGGGTGTCCCATCAGTCATCCTCCTGCTTGTGGGAGACCCGGTGCAGTTGTGCAAGCCGAAGAAAGCCGCTGCGGTCGTATTCAGGTGGATTCAAGCTGCGTTGACTCCACGATCTTGGGGATTCGAGCCATACGGGGATGTATGCCGCTCCGTTAACGGTGAGCTCTTCAATGGTGTTCAGAACCTCCATGCGCGGCGTGCCCCGAAGTGAGTCGCTTTGTTGAAGGGCTTTTTGTAGTCCAGGTGCGCTCCAGAAGCTTCCGCTGATGGCGGCTTCTCCATCCCGACAAACATGGCCTTCCGCGTCTGAACAACTCAGCAAAGGATTGAGATAGGCCTCGGGATCGGGATAGCTCCCCAGCCAATCGAGGATCACGGCCTTGAACGCTCCTTCCCCAAGCTGGCGGTACACAGTGGTTGATTCCACGCCATCGAGCTTGAGCACCATGCAATCAGCAAGATCCCGCTGCACTTGGGCTTGCCATGTAAGAGCCAACAGTTTGTCGGCGGGCACATTGGAGCGGAATGTGAGTGGAACTTCGAGTTGTGTTCCTTGGCAGTAGCCCGACTGACTCAGCAGTTTTTTGGCTTGCGTGGGGTTGTGCTTTGGCCATGAGGCCACGCCCCCCCCCCTGGGAGGCTCGGTGGAATCAAGGCGCGCAATGGTCGACGTAATCCGTAGCTGACGCGTTCGCTTACTTCGTCGCGATCCAGACTCAAAGAAATGGCTTGCCGAAGGCGTTGATCGCTGAGAGGTGCGGCGTTACTCAACAGAGTGATGTAGCCGATTTCCATCGCCGGACCAACCGTTTCATTTAGGTCCCCTCGCTTCGCTTGCTGGTTCAAAGCATGGCGTTGATCTTCGTCAATGGACGCTGATAGCAGCACATCCACTTCGCCGCTGCGAAGAGCACCAAAGAGCGTTGTGGAGTTGCTGAGGCTGATCAGATCAAGACCGTTATTTCTTGGTGGGTCTCCCCAATACTGCTTAAAGGGTTCAAGCCGTTGCTGTTTTTCGTTGAATTTGGTGAGGCGGTATGGACCTGTGCCGACAAAGTTGTCATGGAGGAAGCTGTCCTTGTGCTTGGCGTAAGCCCGAGGGGATAGGGGTGTGAAATTGATCGATGTAAGCAGTCCCTCAAGGGATGTGGAGCGTCTGTTGAGCGTCAGCCTCAGGGTGTGAGGGGCTTCAACCTCCACCGCTTTGATCCGATCTCCCACCACATAACTCAGGGTTCCAATTCGGAGAAATCGGCGCAAGCTGAAGACCATGGCTTCCGCATCAAAGCGGGTGCCGTCGTGAAAACGAACATCCGTTCTCAGCGGGATCGTGACGAGCCGACCATCGGCGCTGATCGTTGGTTTCGATGCTGCTAAGCGGGGTTGCAGGCTTCCGTCATCATTCAGGCTGTAGAGCGGATCACCAATCGCGGTGAGCAACTGCAAGCTATGAACAGTGCTGGCTTGTGCCGGGTCAAGGGAGCTGATCGAACCTGCCGAAGCAACGGTGATGCGTTGGCTCTTTGTGATTGGCTGACAACCAGCTTGAGTAAGAGCTGCCATGAACAAAGCAGCGATTGAAGATATTGACGACCTGAGGGGTTGATTGGCTCGCTTCAAAGCGATGCTCAGGCAAAGACCAAACTAGTGAACATCTCGTCAGCCCAAATTGCGTATTTGATTGAGGGAGATTTCAAAAACCGGAGATCCACCCCGCGGTTCAATTGGCCAACGGCGCAGCCAGCAGCGGTCGTGATCTCCATCAATACCAATCACTTGGTAAGTGTTCTGGTCGCGATCGAGATTGACGCAATCACCTTGATGAATACTCATCGCGTTCGGGGAGTCTTGGAGAAGACAGCCTTGATGAGGTGACGTTTGGGTGAGGTTCGGCATGAACCGTTAGATGCACGAATTAGCGTTTGCCAATCCCTGCAGCGAAACATTTTTATATTTTGACGCATCGCAGTGCCCTCTTGCAGGAGTGGACACTCGGAGTTGGTTGGGACCTAGAGGCATCCCAGGTGGGCGGCAAGACCCGAAACTTCTGGCAAGGCTTGGATCGATGTGAGCGCGTCTTCCATCTTTTTCTGGCTCACTTCGTGGGTGATCACAACGATTTCTGCACCGGCTTTGCTGGCGTTGAATTGAACGATCGATTGGATTGACACCCCACCATCTCCGAAGCAACCCCCAATGCGACCGATCACGCCGGGAGCATCCTGTGTGTGGAAGCGAACGTAATGGCGCTGACGAATCTCGCCTTGATCCACCAACACGCAACGCCGCCAGCTGCTCGCTGCAAGCAGGGGGTCCAAGCAATTGCTACCTCGGCTGGCCTGGCTGATTCCGGCGATGTTGAGGATGTCTGCCACCACGGCTGATGCGGTCGGTCCTGCTCCGGCCCCTGGTCCGTAAAACATCACGCGGCCGATGGGGTCACCTTCCACAAGGATGGCGTTGTTCACGCCGTTCACACCCGCCAACGGATGATCGTTTGGCACAAGTGTGGGTTGCACTCGGAGCGATAGCGGCAGTGGCTCCCCTGACAGCTTCATTCGTTCCGCCACTGCGAGCAATTTGACGCCATAGCCAAGTTGTTTGGCGTAATCCACATCTCGCCCTTGCAATTGGCTGATGCCAGCAGTGGGAACTGCACTGCGTTCGACGCTGCCTCCAAAGGCCAAATTCGCCAAAATGGCAATTTTGTCGGCGGCATCTAAACCATCCACATCGGCGGCGGGGTCTGCCTCCGCATACCCCAATTCTTGGGCATCTTTCAAAACGCTCTCGTAAGCAGCCCCTTCATCGGCCATCCGGGTGAGGATGTAGTTCGTCGTGCCATTTATGATTCCGCTGACCCGGTTGATCCGGTTCGCCCCCCAGGGATTGCTTCAGGGGCTCAATGATCGGGATGCCTCCACCAACGGCGGCTTCGATGAGCACGTAGACCCCAGCTTTGGCGGCTGCGGCAGCAATTTCTTCGCCGTGACGCGCGATCACAGCCTTGTTGGCTGTGACAACGGATTTGCCGGTGGCGATGGCCTGCAAAATCAGGCTTCGAGCTGGCTCGATCCCACCGATCAATTCCACCACCACATCAACGGCAGGGTCGTTGACAACGTCGGATGGATCGGTTGTCAGGATCTCTTTGGGAAGCTCGACCGACCGTTGTCGGTTCAGGTCTCGAACCGCGACGCGTATGAGTTCCAGATCAGCGACAAGGGGATGGCGCTCATCCGGGCTTTGCAGGATCGAAGCCACACCGCCGCCAACTGTTCCCAGCCCGAGCAGACCAATTCCGATCCTTGAACTCATTCCCCTTTAAACCCTTGGTGACTCGTCATTCGACAACTCTATGAATCCATGGGGGCGGTGTTTGTATCAAGCAGGCTCGCTTGAGCTTGCATGGCCCGCAAAATATTGAGGAATCCGTTGGCACGGGATGGAGTCAAGCTGGTTTGGAGGCCCGTGGCCGCAATGAATGCAGGGTCGACGGCTTGCACCTCTTTTGGGCTTAGGCCATTGAGCCCCTGGATCAAGAGAGCCAACAATCCTTTGGTGATTAGAGCGTCGGAATCGCCTTGCCAGAGCATCACTCCGTCAGCGAGGGTGCCGCGCACGAAAACCTGCGACACACAGCCTTTCACTTTGATGTCGTCGGTTTGTTGATCGGTCGGGAAGGGCTCCAGTTTTTTCGCGAGCCAGAGCACGTACTCGTAGCGGCGTTTGGGATCTGTTGTTCCGCCCAAGCGCTCCACCATCCGATCGAGGGCCTCACTGCCGGTACTGGTGGCCATCCCGTTCGTCAGTTCTTACGACGTGGCACGCTAACCATAAGGCCTAAAAGTACAAGGCTCACCGGTAGGGAAACCACCTCATCAAGCTTCACTTGTCCTGCCTGGACAGGCATTTCGAGGTAATCACGATGACCTGGGCCACCGTCGATTTGCAGATCGACGACTCCATCTCGAACGGTGTCGAGATGGAGAGTGAGGCGACCGGCTTGATCGGTGCGACCCAATTCTTGGCCTGCGCTGCCATCGGCGTTGAGCAGACGGACCACGGCGCCTTTCGTTGGTTCTCCATTGGAGAAGCTGCTGCTGAGCTCAAGTTCTCCATTGAGATAATGAAGGGCACTTTCGATTTGATGGGCCTGGGTTGGGATCGCCCCGAGACCACCAAAGAGCAGTAGGGACGCCAAAAAACGAACCATGGTCTGCGAGCTTCAATGACGCTCATGATGCGCTGGGTCTCAACACCTGGCCAGGCCCCTTTTCGGTAATCCAACCGTTAAGAGGCACATCCCATGAATCCCGCGGTAAGGCAGAGGGGTGAACGCAGTTCGATGGCAGCACAACCCAGGCAGGAACGTTGGCCCAGAGAGGGTCTGAGCGCAATCGGTCGTAGTAGCCCCCGCCATACCCGAGGCGGATCCCGGATGAATCCACGGCAAGGGCTGGCACGAGCAACAGGCTGATCTCCTCTGCTCCAAGGTTGCTGCCGTTGGTTGGCGCGGGAATACCGCAGCCATCCTTTTCAAGGTCTTGGCCAGTCCAACGTTTGTAATGCAAACAACCGTTGCCGTCGGCCTGGGGCAGGGCCATGGGATTGCGTAATTGTGTGCGCAGGGGGCGAAGGTCAACCTCGTTGGCGAGTGGCCAATACAAACCCACCACGGATGTTTCTGCGGTTGTACGACGAACGAACTACAGTGCTGCTCCGCAGATCACTTCATGGATGGCCTGATTTGTTCGTCGAAGCTGCAGATAGTGGCGACGAAGGCTTGGTTTGTCGCGCATGGGTTCAGCATCGGTGCTCTTCGGCAACAGTGATCAGCAACAGTGATCGACGAGTGCATAAAAAAAAGCGGACGCCTGCGCCCGCGTTCTCTTCATACAAACAATTGTAGGGAAAGCATGCACTTCTCTCTCGAAGTCTTGGCTTCAGAAGAGGGTCCGATCCGGTCCATTTTTGATAATCCTTAATCGTGATGTCTTTGGTGATCTGCTGGTGGGATGTCGTTGCACCACGATCGGATTCGGGTCCAAACAATCGACCTCTCCTTTTGGCTGCCGAACAATCGTTGTTTAGATGAATGGGAAGCATCGGATTCTGGAGAGCGGTGTCGAATGCGTGTGCTTGATCCGACCGATTACGACACCCCTGCATGTTCTGCTTTGGGGATATGCAGTCCTAGGAGTGATGCATTGATGTTCCGAGGCTGTCTTTAGTGAATGTCGATCCCACGGCAACTGTTGCATGCAGAGATCGTCCCAGATCAGTGCAAGATGTTGTTGGTCACTACCCATAAAAAAAAGCCCTGTCGTGGAGACAGGGCAGCCATGTTTGAAGGTTCGGCTATGCCGACTCAATCACTCTTCAACGCCTTCAGCGCCTTCGCTGTGCGTTGCGGCAGCACCAGTTGGGAGCAGACGAATAGCCTTCTTGCCCAGCTTGATTTCAAATTCATCACCTGGTTCCAGGTTCAGCATGGCTGTGTAAGCCTTGCCGATCAGCAAGTTGCCGTTGCCTTGAACTTTTGCGATGTAGCTCAGTTTGCGGCCACCCTTGCCAATTGCAGCTCCACCACCAGTGAGATTTACTCCTTTAGCGTCGAGCAGAGCCTCGTAGAACGCAGTGAAGTTCAGGCGTTCGCTGCCATCCTTCTTTGTAGATACATATCCGCAAGCCCTTACCAAATCAGACTTTGAAACGTCGCCGAGATCTTTGACTTTTGCGAGAAGGTCTGAACCTGTAAGCATTGGTTTGGTGCTCATTGATAGCCAAAATATATTTGAATTACTCGTCACCTGTCAACAAATAGGCGGGAAAAAGCATCACTTGATCCGTATGTCCGGATTGTTTTCTGCGCCCTGTCTGCATTTGGTAAGCCGTTTTTGAAGTGGTGCATTGCTCTTCGCATCTTTTGCGCTGAAGCCATTCAGTTTCTGAAATCCGTCGATTTTTTGTTGATCGCTGCTCGATCTCTTCGGAGACGCGATTGCTAACCCTTTATTCGATATGGCAATGGCTCTGATATTGGTGGTGGGGATCTTGATCAATCCCCATCGTTGTGGGCCGTCTTGATGGCGTATGAGGCGACGTGTTTTGCAGCTGACGGATGCCACGAATGATGTGGGTATGTTGCTTCCTTTGCTCCGTATTTCAGCGTTGCTTCACCTGCACTTCCTGCGGGAGCTTCATCGTGGACATCCGTTTTTTCAAACTGTGTTCGGTGCGGAATTCAAGCGTCGTTAGGTTTTGATGAAGATCAATCGTTTGAGGGCAACTACGGGATATGAGCTACAACCAAAATGTGGTTTTTTTGTGCACGATCAAAGGAACTCTCAACGGACTTTTAAAGCAAGCCACCCGAGAAGACCTGAACGAGTTGCTCTCAACGGATGCGGGCCGTGAGCATTTTCTCAACAGGCTTGAGATCAAAGAGATGAATGAAATCGATGTGGTGGAATCTGTTCAAGACGCAAGCCTCGACGATTGAAGCGGCAATCGATCCTTGGTTTGCCTTGCGGCGAATTGGGTTGCTGCTGATGCTTTGCGTCTATCGCTGAAACCATGCCGTTAGTGCCACGGCGAGGGCATCAGCCGCGTCATCGGGCCTAGGGGGATCGGTGAGGTTCAGCTCTCGCATCACCGCTTCGAGGACTTCACCCTTCTCGGCGTGGCCGAATCCGGCAAGGGCGAGCTTGATTTGCATGGGTGGGAATTCCACCGCGGGCACTTTGAAGCGCGCCAGGGTCATCATCACAACCCCTCTGGCCTGGACCACGCTGATTGTGGTGCTCGATCGGTAAAAGAAGAATTTTTCGACCGCGGCTAATTCCGGTCGCCAGGCACGGATCAGCTGGCGGAGATCTGAGGCGATCACCACCATGCGATCTCCCTCCGAATACCCCGGCTCGGTGCGAATAATCCCGCAGTCGAGCATGCGTTGTTGGCCACCACTGGTGTCGATGACGCCATAGCCGACCCGAGCCAGGCCAGGGTCGATGCCGAGGATCCTCAAGTTGTTCTAAGCCGCGAGGGCCAGTTCGAAATCAGCGCGATCGCTTCCCTCGCTGCGTTCAAAAACCTTGCAGAACATCTTCACAACCCGATCGCCAGAGTCCACCTGTTCCAGGGGATCTTTGCGGAGACGGTGGCGGAGACAACAGGAGGCAACACGTGCCACATCGTCTTCGCTCACGTCTGTTCTCCTTTCAAAAGCAGCCAGAGCGCGAGCGGCTCGGTTGGTCACGATGTCTCCCCGCAAGCCATCCACATCCAACTCTCCGCAGACAGCTGAAATGCGCAGACGGAGATCGTCGTCGATGGTCACCTGGTCGAGACGTTGTTGCGCTTCGACGACCCGTTGTTGAAGCACCTCTTGATTGGCTTCGACGCCCGCGCTGAAGCTATCGGGGTCGCTATCAAAGGATGTGCGTTGATCCACCACCTGCACGCGAAGTTCTGGGTTGCGGACGGTGCGTACCTCCACGCTCATGCCAAAGCGATCCAGCAATTGAGGGCGCAGTTCTCCCTCTTCGGGGTTGCCCGAGCCAATCAACACAAAACGGGCTGGGTGGCGCACTGAAATTCCTTCACGCTCCACGGTGTTCCAGCCCGAAGCGGCGGAATCCAGCAAAACATCAACAAGATGATCGTCGAGGAGGTTGACCTCATCCACATAGAGCAAACCGCGGTTGGCTTTGGCCAAGAGGCCTGGCTCAAAGGCCCGTACGCCTTCGCTAAGGGCTTTCTCAATATCAATGGTTCCGCAGAGTCGGTCTTCTGTGGCGCCTAGGGGCAGGTCCACCATCGGCACCTGCCGTTGCTCTGTGGCGACGGTTTCGTTGCGGATCAACCGTTCGCGCACCTCACTGCTTTGCAGGTCTGGATCGGTGGCGGAGCTGTTGTATGGGTCTCCAGCAACCACATCAATATCGGGCAGAAGGTCTGCCAGTGCACGGATCGTGGTGGATTTACCCGTGCCACGATCACCCATGATCATCACCCCACCAATACGCGGGTCGATCACGTTGAGGAGAAGCGCCAGCTTCATTTCCTCCTGACCGATCACCGCTGTGAAGGGAAAAACCCTGCGCTTCCGTGGTGCCGTCACAGCGATCTCTTCTCTCGACGGAATTGTTTCACAGGCTGCACAGTCAGCACCTGGGGCGGGGAGGCATCGGCGGGATAGACCAGTCGTACGACTACATGTTTTTGCTCGCCGGGTTTGAGATTCACCTGGCCGAGGGACGGGCCCTGTTGCCCTTGGCGCAAGACAAGATGCACTGTTTGGCGTCCAAGCGGCTGACCGTCTGTCCCATCGAGCCCTCGGATCTGCAGTGGGCCGCGGAACATCACGGGTCCATTGCGATCGCTGCGAAACCGGAGTGAATCTGCGGTTTTGTTGCCCTTCAGCGGGGAATCGAGTGACACCTGCAGCGTCACAGGTTTGGCGCTGTTATTCCGCAATGGCAGGCGGAGGGTGTATTCCACCCCGTAGTTGCCGTGGGCGGCCCAGGCGGTGCCGGGATAAAAAGCCTTGAGTTCGGCGGTCTGTATTTGCCCAGTGGCCAGGGTGCCGCGTTCGAGGCTGCTAATCGGCCAAGAGATGGGGCTTTGGGGGGCATCAAGCACCTTGCTGTCGGGATCTGTGATCTCGGCGTCCCAGCGACTTCCCAACTGGACTCCACTCACCCGGGAATAAATCAGCTTGCCGCGGCTGCCGCGGGGGCTGGGCCGGTGCTCTTTTTTGCTGAGGGTTCCGCTGCTGAGCATGGTGCGCCATGCCTGGTCTGTTGGCGGCTTCGACTCTTGACCGTGGCCCGCCAGGGTGGCGATGGCTACAGGGGCCGAGCTGTGGAGACGCAACTGAACATTCCGGCCGTTCAGAAGAGGATCAAGACCGGCGACGGGCATCGGCAGGCGAAGCAAGCGGGTGGGCTCTCCCGGCTTCAGGGTCCAGGTTTGATGGCTGAGTTCCGGGGCCGTTCGGCCAGCAAGAAGATCCCCGGCGACACGGCTACCAGGACCAGACGCAATAACACCGGTGGTTTCCCTCATGCGGCTGGGAAGAGGCAGGAAGGGAGCTTCGGTTTGGCCTGGTTTGGTGGCCTGGGATAAGGAAGTGCTCCCTTCGAGCAGGTTGAGGGTGACGGGCTGATTGCCGAGGGGTGCTGCCAGAACCGCCAACCAGAGGGTGGACTCCGGACTGGTCTCAGCATCGCCGGCATAGACGTGATGGCTGAACAGATCAAAACGGCCGTTCAGGACAACGGGTAAGGCGGCTTCGCCGCCCTTAGGAAAGGTGGACAGCAGGATGCCATCGCTCGTAATCAGCTCTGGGTTGTTGTCGTTCACCATGAGCACGGCATCAAGGGCCCCGGGGAGTGGACGCACGGTTTGCTGACGCACCACAACCTCCGCCATGGCTGGCGTGGTTAGCCCGAGGAGGGCTGTTGTCACCAAGACCCTTGCCACTCGTTTGCGAGACATTTGGACCCTGGTTGCTGTGTATAAGCAGTTCAACGTCATGGTTTCGGTGGCGCTGGTTGTGGTTTGAGATGGGGAGCCATGGCCGCGGCAAGTTGGCGGATCATTTCGGTTGAGCGGGGGTCATTGAAGGGTCCCTTCACCAAAAAACCCGCTACAGCTCTACGGCCATCCGGCAGTTCAATTAAGCCGGCATCGGCGTAAGCAGTGCCGATGTCGCCGGTTTTGTTGAACACCCGATAACCCTTGCGAGCGAGGGCGGAGTCTGGGGCTCCTTGGGCGCCCCCGAGGCCTCGCATCAAGCCGGTGGGCAAAAGCGTGTTGGTTACGGAGGTGGCCATTACCTCGCGGAATAGATCGCGACTGCGTGGCGCAAGACTTTCGCCGCTATCAACCAGGGCAATGGTGCGGCTCAGATCGCGGGCGCTGGTGGTGTTGGTTCCATCAAGGTCTGGAAGCCAGTTCTTCACCACCGTGGACGGAAGGTCGAGTGCCTGGAAGCGAGCGTTGATGGCGTCTTGGCCTCCGGCCGTGGCAATCATCAAATTGGTGGCCGAATTGTCGCTCACCCGAATCATTTCAGTGGCCACCTCGTAAGTGGGGAAGCGACTTCCCAGGGGGCGTGAAGCCATCCATCCGGCACCGCCGCCCACCAGTTCTTTTGTGAGGGTCAGCGGTTCGTTCCACTGCAGCGTGCCCTGGTCGATCCGCTCGAGAACCGCCAGCAGGATGGGAGTTTTGATGGAGCTTGCGGCCGGCATGGGCCGGTTCGCATGCATTTGGGCAAAGCGACCGTTATCGAGGATGAGCATGTAAGCGCTCACCTGAAGATCTGGTTGGGTTGCGGCTTGTTGGATCCAACGCTGGGATAGCGCCGTGATTTCTTGTTGTGGAGCAAAGGGGTGTTGGGGGAGTCCTGTCTTGCTGAGGGGGGCGAGGGGAGTCGTTGCCACTGAGCTCTTGGACTGGTTCGCATCTTTGGGGGAAATGCTTTCGATCCAGGGCTGTTTCGCGAGCCACTCAGGTAGAGCTAACTGCTGCTGGTGCACTTGGGGGGCGAGCAATTTCAGGGCAGAACCACTGAGCACCCCGAGGGCGATTCCAATCAGAATCAAGCGGGTCATCAGGCGTGCGGGCCGTTCCCAGCCCGGGATCCGTCGAGATGGTCGGCTGCTGGTCAACCTGGCTGATGCCTATCGCTCGGCTGAGATTAGGGGCGGTGTGCGCGGATGGCCCAGCGCAGCTGACGAACCATGCCGCGGATCAAAGCGACTTCTTCCGTTCGAACGGTGGCGCGTTGCAACAGATCTCGCACTTTGCCCATGCGTGCATGGGCGGTGTGTTGCAACAAAAAACCTGCTTCCAGCAGTAAATCGGTGGCATCGTCGAGGAGATCCGTGAGGGCTGGTGCTGCTGCGGGATCCGGCCAAGCCATGTCGGGAGTTGGATCTGCGGTTTGCGGGGGGTTGAGGTTGGTGCCGAGTCGCGCCAGATCATGCAACACGATCCCCACGGAGTGGGAGAGATTGAGTGATGGGTAGTCGGAACCGCTGTGAAGGCTCAACACCCTTTGGCAAAGCCGCAGTTCGTCGTTGGAAAGCCCCCGATCTTCGCGGCCGAACACCACGGCGATGGGACCGGGTTGGGGCTGCGCTTGGGTTGGCTTCGCGAGCAACCATGTGAGTGCGTCAGTAGGGGTATGCAAGGGGATGGTGCCGTGATCGATGCGTCCACAACTGGCCACGCTGCGGCGACAGTCCGCAATGGCTGAAAGAAGGTTGGAGTAGAGCTTGGCGGTATGAAGCATCGAGCGGCCATGCACGGCCATCTGCAGGGAAGGTTCGCTGAGGTGATCACAGCGGGGAGCCACAAGCCGGAGCTCATCAACGTTGAAGTTGGCGCAGAGGCGGGCAACGCTGCCGATGTTGAGGGGCCCTGCCGGCTCCACCAGCACCACCACCACATTGTTCACAGCGTTGATGTCAAAAGGGGACGCTTAGAGACGGACGCTCTTTGAGACTGGCGACAGGGAGAACTCAAGACATGTCGTGCAGGTAAGCGATCAGATCGGCCATCGACTGCGGCTCGATTTGGAAGCTCGGCATGGGTGGTGTTTCACCGCTGATGATTTGGTGCACCAGCACGGGATCCTTGCGCTGATCTGTGATCCCAACAAGTTTGGGGCCCACAAGGCCCTGACCGGCGAGGCCATGGCAACCGGCGCAGTTGATGCGGAACAACTGTCCGCCATGTTCGGTGGAGCCTTGCAGATCCAGGCTGGCGCGGATGTAGGGATCTTGGCGGGCGTTGCCAAGCACCCAAAGCACGAGAACAACGCAAGCTGCTGCCGCCAAAACAACGAGGGCGGTGATGAGACCACGACCTCTTTCCGGCTGTTCAGCTGCAGTTGATGACGGCTCGATCACAATCCAGGGGTGTCGATGACAGAATTCTGGTCAATCTTGATAGGTGATGCGACGTCATGATCGAACCTCTGCTGTGCGGCATCGTTCTGGGTTTAATTCCAGTAACGCTTTTGGGTCTGTTTGTGGCGGCATGGAACCAGTATCGACGGGGTGGAAGCGCTCTGGGGGGCTGAGCATCAGCAGGCTGCTGATGCCGTATTTACGTTGATCGCGCACAGTCCAGTTCTGGTCTATGGCAGGCGTTCGTCGGGAACGATGTTCACAAATTAAAAGACTGTCGTCGTGCAGCCAAGTGCCTTGGCTGAGTTGGCGGATCACTTGGTTGTAAAGATCCGCGTCGTAGGGGGGATCGAAATACACCAGGTCGAAGGCCGGTCCGGTCCAATCCCGTTGTAACCAGTGCACCACGTCTTGGCGGATCACTTTGATCTGAGACTCGTTGGCGAGGCTGTTGCCTACGATTTGCAGGTTTTTGCTGCAGATGCGAGCCGTGGCTGGGTGGTTTTCCACGGCAACAACCGCCTGCGCACCGTGTTGAAGGGCTTCGCAGGCCATCACTCCGCTACCGCTACAGAGATCCAACCAGCGACAGCCATCGAGGCGAGGCCCAAGAATAGTCATCACCGCTTCGCGAACACGGGCCGTGGTGGGCCTTGTGTCATGGCCTGGCGGGCTTAACAGGCGGCGTCCGCCAGTAAGGCGTAGTTGGGCTGATCCCTTCAATGGACGGGTTCTGCACCTTGGTGCAACCAATGGATCCAGCGCTTCAGCATCGCTTCACCGGCGGATGAGGATTTTTCGGGATGAAATTGGCAGGCGCCAATCCGTCCGCTCCACACCATGGCCGTCACAGCGGCGTTGCCGTAGTTGGCGGTGGCAGACAACACCGAACTGTTTCCGGGCATAGCGGCATAACTGTGAACGAAGTACACCCAAGGGGTGGGGTCGTCGCTGTGCAGAAGCGGGCAATTGCGCTCGACGTTGAGAGGTGCCCAACCAATGTGAGGAATTCGCTCGTTGGGATGGATCTTGAGCCTTTCAACGGAACCTTGGAGCAATCCCAGGCCAGCTTTATTTCCTTCATCGCTGCGTTCGAACAGCAGCTGAAGTCCTAGGCAAATGCCCAAGAGGGGCCGGTTGTTCTCGCCCCAAGCTTTGAGGTGGGGAACCAACCCTGTGGCTTGGAGGTTGTCGATCGCTGGATCGAAGGAACCAACCCCCGGAAGAATCAAGGCGTCGATCGCGTTGAGGTCCTCTGAACTGTGCACAGGAACTGCTGTTTCTCCAAGTCGTTCAAGGGCTTTTCCAACGGAGTGGAGGTTGCCCATGCCGTAATCGATGACACCGAGATTGAGGCTCAATCGATCAACCCTTTCGACGAGGCGGATGCCTCAGAGATACTTCGAAATTGTGCCTGAAAGGGTGGCTTTAGGAACAGCACCGACAACGGTGTCGACCTTCTGACCGCCGTTAAACACCATCAGAGTTGGGATGCTGCGAATCCCGTATTGGCTGGCCACGTTGGGGTTCTCATCGGTGTTGAGCTTGAACACCTTGATCTGACCCTCAAATTCTTTGGCAATTTCTTCAACGATGGGAGCCACCATCCGGCAAGGACCACACCAAGGTGCCCAGAAGTCGACCAAAACCGGCACGTCGCTCTGGAGAACGTCCTGTTCGAAAGAAGCGTCGGTGACAGCGGCAGCGCTCGACATATAGCTCAATAGGTATTTATCGAACTTAGCAACGATTTCACTCTCGGCAGCCAAAAATGCTTGGAGCGAAGAGATCTGTGATGGTTGCCTGAAGAAAAGAATGAAAGCTCGAACGCGTCGAGCCAGGGGTGTGAGGAGTGTGTGGGCGCTAGCCCGCACACGAAATCAGATTAGCTCTCCTCTACTTGCCCATTCCGAGATTTTGAGCTTTCTGGTACACCTTTCCTTCCGTGAGCAGAGAGGGTGCCACCACAACCTCAACCGTTTGCATCTCTGCAATGGTGCGAGCGCCGAGGGTGCCCATGGAGGTTTTGAGGCAACCCAGCAGGTTGTGGGTGCCGTCGTCGAGCTTGGCGGGGCCACGAAGAATGCGTTCAATGCTTCCTGTGCTGCCCACGTTGATACGTGTACCGCGGGGCAAGACAGGGCTTGGCGTGGCCATGCCCCAGTGGAAACCGCGTCCTGGTGCTTCGTCCGCGCGAGCAATCGGGGATCCAATCATCACTGCATCAGCGCCGCAAGCGATGCACTTGCAAATGTCGCCACCAGTGACGATGCCGCCGTCGGCAACGATCGGCACATAACGCCCACTCTCTTTTTGGAAGTCGGCTCGGGCTGCTGCACAGTCAGCCACCGCTGTGGCTTGGGGAATGCCCACCCCCAAAACGCCCCTTGATGTGCAGGCTGCGCCAGGACCAATGCCCACCATCACCCCGGCAGCTCCCGCGCGCATCAGTTGCAAGGCAACCTCATAGGTCACGCAATTACCGATCACCACGGGCAAGCCCATGCCTTGGCACAGCTCTTCGAGGTCCAAGGTGTCCTGGCCTTCAGGGCCGATGTGGTTTGTCGACACCACCGTCGCTTGCACAAAGAAAAGGTCTGCACCTGCTTCAGCGATGGCCTTGCGAAAACGCATCGCCGCCACTGGGGTTCCGCTAACGGCAGCGATTCCCCCTTGGGCTTTGATGTCTTGAATCCGTTTGCGGATCAGCTGCTCTTGGACGGGCTTGCTGTAAATCTCTTGCATTAACGGAACGAATTCCGTTTTGCCGACGGCAGCAATACGGTCAAGAACCTCATTGGGATCCTCGTAACGGGTTTGAACACCCTCCAGGTTCAAAACCCCAAGGGCACCCAACTCTGAGAGCCGCACGGCCATATCCACATCCACCACGCCGTCCATGGCGCTGGCAATGATTGGAATCTCTCGGGTAATACCACCGAGGCTCCAGCTGGTATTTGTGACCTCAGGATCAACCGTGCGCCCTCCGGGCACCAGGGCGATCTCATCAATTCCGTAGGCTCGGCGAACAGTTTTGGAGCGTCCAAGCTGAATATCCACCGATCGACTTTTGATGAAGTCGACTCAAACTACCAATTCGGATGCATCGGTTTGTGGTTATCGCCCTACAAATTTGTTCCATGTGGAACCAATGGAATTGATCACCCGCTTGCGATCGCTACTGCGCACGAGGTTGCAACGGGCGTAATTCAACAGCCAGATCACACCGGTGAGTTCCAGAAGCCCAGGGGCGAGTGGAACTTTGTTGATCGTGCCGAGAATGCCGCTGTAGACGGTGCTCACGATCACAAAGAGGATCAAGCCGCCAATCAATCTGAGTGGCAGTTGAGCCTGGGACCAAACCGATCCAAGTTCTTTGGAATCAATCCAGGTTTTGATTTTTTCAACGAGCAAATCCCACTCGCCTCCAGCGTCGGTGGAGTTCTCTTGCGCGGGGATGGTGACCGTCGAGGCGATCACGGGGTCGGGAGCAGTTGCAGCGGTTTCGGGAGCTGGCGCTGGCTCGGCCTCGGAGACGGCCTCAACCTCTGTTGGGGTTGCACTCTCTGTGGGGGAACCCTGGACGGGTTCAGCCTCCGATACTTGGGGTGATGGTGGAACAGGATTAGCCGACGGACTTGCAGGATTGTCAGCTGATTCGGCGGCCTGAAGCGGATCGTCGCTTGGTTCCATCACACCCGCAAAAAACTAACCAGCAGCTTATCGGTGTTTTTTAAGCGAAAAACCGCGCGCGCGATAAAATTTAAGTAAGGCAAACGAGTGTTGTATGGCGGATTCTGTGGGACCAGGAGGCGGCGGTCCCGGCGATTCCGACGAACGGATCATCCAGACAGATCTTCGTAACGAGATGTCGCGCTCCTACATGGAGTATGCGATGAGTGTGATCGTGGGTCGGGCCTTGCCCGATGCCCGCGATGGATTGAAGCCGGTGCATCGGCGCATCCTGTACGCGATGTATGAGCTCGGGCTCACCAGCGATCGGCCTTATCGGAAGTGCGCCCGTGTGGTGGGTGAGGTGTTGGGTAAGTACCACCCCCACGGCGACACAGCGGTGTACGACGCCCTGGTCCGGATGGCTCAGGACTTCTCAATGTCGATGCCCTTGATCGATGGGCACGGCAACTTTGGCTCGGTGGATAACGACCCTCCGGCGGCGATGCGATACACCGAATCGCGGTTGCGGGCGCTTACCACCGACAGCCTGCTGGAAGACATCGAAGCCGAGACGGTTGACTACGCCGACAACTTCGATGGCTCCCAGCAGGAGCCAACCGTTCTTCCGGCTCGGATCCCGCAGCTGTTGTTAAACGGCTCTGCGGGCATCGCCGTGGGGATGGCGACCAACATTCCTCCCCACAACCTCTCAGAACTGATTGATGGCCTGATGGCTTTGATCAACAACCCTGAGATCTCGGAACAGGAGTTGATAACTCTGATCCCAGGGCCAGACTTCCCCACCGGTGGTCAGATTTTGGGCCGTACCGGGATCCGCGAAACCTATCTAACTGGCCGCGGCTCGGTGACGATGCGCGGTGTGGCTGAGGTTGAAACGATCGAAGCGCCCGGTCGCCCTGATCGGGATGCCGTGATCGTTACGGCACTCCCATACCAAACCAACAAAGCAGCGTTGATTGAACGCATCGCTGAGATGGTGAACGACAAGAAACTGGAAGGAATTTCTGATATTCGCGACGAAAGCGATCGCGATGGCATGCGGATCGTTATCGAGTTGCGTCGTGATGCCTACCCGCAGGTGGTGCTGAACAACTTGTTCAAGCTCACACCGCTGCAGAGCAACTTCAGCGCCCACATGTTGGCGCTGGTGAATGGTGAGCCGATCTTGCTCACCTTG
>QCVD01000012.1 GCA_003208835.1 Synechococcus sp. AG-683-C23
GAGAGAGTGAAAGGGAGTAAGTGGGAGTTTTAACTGGTGTTCTGGAGGTATCAGCAATGGAGACGGAAGAGGACGTCGCAACTAACTTTGTGCGCTGATAATCGGAATAGAGCTTGATGTTGAGGGATTCATTGCCTTCTGTTGTTTTATCTGCAGCAGCAGAAAGAACAAAGGTTGCCTTGCCATCAGAACCGATGAGTCTTGAGCTTTTGATGTCTCCAGATGAGAAGTCAGAGGCAGTGACACCTGAGCCAGAGGCTGTGTAATAGAGACGGGTATTGGTATCGACATCAGTTGTTGAGATATTAAAGCGAACAGAGGACTGAGACTTCTCGTCGATGGATGAAGTTGAAGGTGAAAGGGAGTAAGTGGGAGTACCACCGAGGGGTATTTCGGCGATGCCTTCTGTTGTGTAGGTACTCCACGCTGGTAGTGGATTGGTTGGACCATCATTCCAGACCCCTTTCCCGCGAGAGTCCAAGTACATGATATGGACGTAGTTTTCATTCCTACCCCCATTAGGTTCGTTGCTAGCCCAATTTCTGTATGTGGATGTCGAATTGTTTGCCCAAGTGAAATTACCTTCATTATATTGATCTGATAGCCCAATCCATTTGTTGTTGTGAACTCCTTGATTATTATCTAGGAAGCTATTGATTACGAAGTCGTTTTCACTAGAATTATTTATCGTTACGAGATTGCCACCAAGTCTCTTTGCTTCTATCTCCGCTTGTGTCCAGTTTGGACCATCGACGATGGTATAAAGACTATTTTCTCTTTTAAAATCATCAGCTTTGATGGTGACCGTTGCTGAACCTTCAGGGATTTGTGGAGGAACTTCGTCGGATCCCTCTGCAGTCATTGTCAGCGTGAAGGATTCATCGCTTTCGACATTGAGATCAGCTGTTGTAGAGATATTGATTGTCTTTGATGTTTCTCCTGCTGCAAAGCTGACTGTCTTATTGACTTGTGCATAGTCATCATCACTCAGAGTTGCACTGCCATCAGTAGAAACGATTTTCAATATCTGTGATGTTGTTGTGCCACCAGTTCTAGTAATCGTGACATCACCACCCTTGCCTTCTCTGAAGGTGGTATCTGATATTGTGAAGTAGGAGAGTGGTATTTCAGATAAATATGCACTTGCTGTCGCTCTTCCGTTGAATCTTTCTGTATTCAATGGGTCTGCCATGTCGCTAATTGGAACACCGTGCCATCCTCCTTTTGTCCACCCATTTTCCCAAGAGGCAAAGTCGTTCTTCAGTATTATTTTGACATTTTCCTGCATCCCATTGCTGGTTGGTTGCCAATTGGTATAAGAAAATCTTGATCCGTCGTCCCAGTTTCTCGTGCCTCCTGTAGAACGGCTTCCTGCATAGATGGCCCAATATGAAGAAGAAAAATTATCGGCTATAAATTGATTTTCCTCTTGGCTTTCAATTGCTACTAATGTCCCCCCCAGCTGCCTGGCCTTTGTCCTTGAGTCCTGGTAACTGCTAGTCGCAAGAGCCAGATAATAATTTCGATCAAAGATAAATTCCATGACCCCGCCCGCCGCAGACGCTTAGAACATTGCGAAAATCTTAAGACGCCGCTGATTTGGGAAGTTCTGAGCGGCCTAAAACTTTGCAGCGCAGGTGTTTGGACACCGAAGACCAGTATTTGCATTGCTTGGTGACGTGCTCACCCTGTTGCAGCTGACCTTTGCGGAGGTTGCAGCCAAGGACCGTGCGGCAGTGCTGGTCAACGCCATAGGTGAAGTGTTGGCAGGTCATGCAGATACGCGCGCCCTTCCAACCCTGAAGCTCGTGATCGTCGATGAAATCCCATTCCTCCATGGACTAGCTGAGTAGTACAGGTGTATTAGCCCCCTAAGGGTCCTAGCCGTCAACGAATCGGCCTTACGCAAGCAGGTTTGTGTTGGTTGTTGTCACCGCTGTTACTGCTGTATGGCAGGCCAGAATTTCATCACCAACTGATGGGTGGCAGTGATCAAGAAAGTGGTGGAAGCGGCGATTTTCATGGCTATTGGCGCTGCCTTGTTCGCTGCCAATCCAAGGTTTGGGGTAGGTGGTGGCCCGTACCTCTTCAGCTGCACTGCGGGCTTTGGTTTGCAGTGGGCTGAAGCAAGTAATAAACCTGTCTTGCTTAGGAGTAAGCCCAAGTTCTGTAAATGCTGATTCCTGCTTGAGGGCGCAATCCAGAGCGACTTGATCGAGCAGCCGCAATTTGATGCGCAGTTTGCTGCTCACCACAGAGGCCGTTACACGCACCAGGTGCGTCGCCGGTAAGCAGGGTCAAACTCTGAGGCGTTTGTAATGCAGATGATCTCAATCCCTTGGTTTAAGTGCCTATCCGATCCGCAAGCGGAGCATGGCGCTGGCAATGCTGTTCTCCCTGATGGGACAAGAGGTCCTTATTCGACATTGGAAGAGCACTGCCTCCGGTACAGCACTTCTGATCAGGATCAAGCCGAACCCGCCCATGGCTCACATAATTCAGCGAATGGCTACTTCCCAGTGCGTTTTCTGCTGCGCCTGATTGCTCCTTTCACGGCACTGGTCGCTGTCAGCGCCTGTGGACCGCAAGCTCCTCCGCAGCCACCGCCGCCGAAGGTTCAGGCTGCTGCCACTCGGCTGGCGGAATTTACCGAGGGTGTCGACACAGTCAGCACGCTTGAGGCCAGCAACCTTGTCGAGTTAGCAGCCCAATCGGGTGGACGAATTGAGCAACTAAAGATTCGCCAGGGCGATGAAGTCGAAGCCGGTCAGCTGCTGCTGGTGCTTGATCAAGACGAGGAAAAGGCCAAAGCTGAAACTGCTAAAGCCAACTACGAGCGTTACGCCTACCTGGCTGAGGTGGGAGCCACGTCGCAGAAGGAGTTGGATCGCTACCGGACTCAGTACATCGAGGCGAAGGCCAAGCTCAGTTACAGCAATCTGCGTTCTCCCTCCGCCGGCACAGTCGCTGACGTGAAGGTGAAAGTGGGTGACGTGATTCAGCAGGGTCAGGTACTTACCAGCCTGGTTCAGAACAATGAGCTGGAAGCGAGGGTGGAGGTGCCGGCGATCTTCTCGGCGCGACTGGAGGAGGGCCAGCCCGTTTTGCTGAGGGCGCCTGGCAGTGAAGAAGTAATTGCCACAGGTGCAGTGGAATCAATCGATCCACGCATCAACCCCAACACTCAAGGGCTGCTAGTGACGGCGGTCTTCCCAAACACCGACGGAACACTGCGGGATGGTCAGCGCATGCATACCCGGGTGCAGATCAAGTCCAAGGACGAGCTGTCAGTGCCGTTCGCTGCCGTTACACAGACCTCTGGTCAGAGCTTTGTCTTCCGGCTGGGAAGTTTTGATGAGCTCAAGGAGAACCCTGGCAAGGCTGATTTAAACAGGCTGGAGCTGGGCATTAAGGCCGGCAGGCTTCCCGCTGAAATCAAGTTCGTCTTGCAAACGCCAGTCACGGTGGGCGAGCTGGAGAACGACCTGTACCCGATCACCAAAGGCCTGAAACTGAATCAGAAGGTGGCCACCACCAACCTGCTGAACCTCAAACACGGCATGCCCGTGCAGGTGCAATCGCCCAAGGCGAACTGAGGTTGAACGATGTCTGCTTCCAATAACTTCATCACCAAACCGGTTCTCAGCACGGTTTGCAGTCTTCTGATCGTGATCGTCGGCTTGATCGCGATTCCGATCCTTCCGATCGAAAATCTGCCAGATATTGCTCCTCCAACGGTGAAGGTGCAGGCCACCTACGTGGGCGCTGATGCGGTTGCCGTTGAGCAGGGGGTCACCTCCGTGCTGGAGCAGCAGATCAACGGGGTGGAGAACATGGACTTCATCACCTCCAACAGCTCCTCGGACGGCGTGAGTTCCATCTCGGTGTCCTTCGACAGCGGCACCGACGGCAACATCAATCAGGTGAATGTTCAGAACCGCGTTTCTTTGGCGGAACCGCAGCTTCCAGAGGAGGTGCGCAAGTCAGGCGTCACGGTCAACAAGGCCTCCAACTCAATCCTGCTCGTTTACAACTTCGTCAACGAGGATCCAGCGAAAACCGAATATTCGGTGGAGACGATCAGTGGATATCTCGACAAGAACCTCACCAACAACATCAAACGGGTGAAGGGCGTCGGCGACATCACCTATTTCGGTAACCGCAAGATCGCCTTCCGCCTTTGGCTCGATCCCGAGAAGTTAACCGCCAACAACCTCTCGGCAACTGACGTGGTCAACCAGCTGCGCAGTCAGAACCGCCTCGTTCCAGCCGGCAAGATTGGCGGGGCTCCCGCCCCGGAAGGTCAGGAATACACCTTGACGGTGCAGCTTCAGGGTCGTCTGACCAGCACCGAGGAATTTGAGAACATCATCCTGCGAACTACTGACGCCGGTGGTTTGGTGCGGCTCAAGGATGTGGGCCGGGTTCAGCTGGGTGGTGAGACCTACGGAATCGATGCCATCGACCTGAAAGGTTCTTCTTCGGTCGGCCTCGCGATTTATCAGCTCTCCGGCAGTAATGCCATTGAAGTATCCAATGGCGTCAAGGACGTGCTGGCTGAGTTTGAACAGACCCTGCCCGTTGGCCTCGGGGTGCAGAAGATCTACGACACCACCGATTTCATTAACCAGTCGATCAAAGGTGTGACCAACTCCCTACGGGACGCAGTGATTCTGGTAGTGCTGATCCTGTTCCTCTTCTTGCAGAACTGGAAGGCCACTCTCGTTCCGGCTATCGCAATCCCCGTGGCGCTAATAGGCACCTTTGCTCTGGTGCTGGCATTCGGGTTCTCGCTCAATCAGCTCACCCTTTTTGGTCTTGTGCTGGCTACCGGTCTGGTGGTGGATGACGCCATAACGGTGGTGGAAGACACCTCAGCGAAAAAAGCGGAAGGTATGACCTCGGTGCAGGCGGCCATGGAAACCATGGACGAACTGTTTGGCGCTGTGATCGCCACTTCTCTGGTGAAGATGGCGGTGTTTCTGCCGGTGCTGTTCTTCCCCGGTGCCACCGGCACGATCTATAAACAGTTCGCCGCCACGATCCTGTTCTCGATCGGTATCTCCACCTTCAACGCCCTCACTTTCTCGCCGATGCTCTCGGCGCTGTTGTTGTCTAAGGAGACAAAAGATCTCAGCCGTCAGCAGTACGCCACGGCCGGCGTGGCGCTCGGCTTCGTATACGGCCTACTGAGTGCTGGCAATGGCTCCGCAGCCGTCATCGTTCCAACGGTTGCGGGTGGTTTGATTGGCTTCATCGCTTCCAAGATCACCGGCATGCCCTTGCGGCTTCCCTTGGCAGTCGGTGGAGCGGTGGTGGGTCTGGTGATCACCGGAGTGCTCTTCTCCAATCCACTTCCAGTTCTTCTTTTCACCACGATCGGCCTGGGAGTCGGCTAATTCATCCCAGTGATCTTCACCAACTTCAACCGCCTATACAGCGGTTTCGAGCAGCGTTATGCGTTGATCCTGGATGCAGTGCTGAAGGCCCGTCCAGTCGTGATGGCGGCTTTGGCGGCCGGCATTCTGCTGACGGGCTTTGCCTTCACTCGCATTCCCGGTGGCTTTGTTCCGATTGAAGACCAGGGCTATGCGATCGGTTTCATCCAAGCCCCCGATGGTGCCTCTAATGAGAAAACCCAGGCGATTAGCCGTCAGGTATCAGCTGTATTGCGCTCAGAAGAGGACATCTCTTCAGCAGCCCTTTTCAGTGGCGCCAGCCTTGATGGAAACGCACCAAATAAAGGCTTTTTCTTCTTTGGGACGAAGCACTGGGATGAGCGGCCCGGCCCAGAACACACCGTGGGGGCTGTTGTGAAGCGACTCAACGCCAAGATGTATGGCTCGATCGATGGTGCTCGGGTGTTCGTAGTGGAGCCCCCGTCGATCCCCGGCTATGGCAACGGTGGCGGTTTTGAGTTCCAGCTGCTCGATAAGAGCAGTGGTGTGTATGCGTTGAACGAGTTCTTCGGTTCCGCGCGACAAATCATGCAGGCTGGCAACGCCAACCCGATCTTGAACCGGGTTTATTCACTGTTCTCCCCCCAAGCACCTCAATACAAAATTGATGTAAACCGAGAGCAGATGGCCTCGCTTGGTGTCGACTTCGGCTCAGCATTGTCTGCGTTCAGTATCAACTTCGCTGGCGCCTATGTGAACGACACCTTCCAGGAAGGCAAGGTTCGGCGGGTCTATGTGCAGGCTGACGAAGTCAGTCGCGCGACACCGCAGAAACTATCAGCGATCTACGTCGCCAATGCCAAGGGCGAGCAGATTCCCCTTTCGGAGTTCTTCACCGTGAGGCAGACAGTGGGCCCCAGCGTCATTCCTCACTTCAACCTCTACCGCTCGATCAAAATCGAGGGCACCCCTAAGGAGGGCAATAGCTCCGGCCAGGCCATCGCAGCGATGAAGCAAGTGTTCAGCCAGGGAAGCTTCCCTGGACTCGGTTACGACTGGACCGGCATCTCTCGCGAGGAGGTCAAAGCAGGTTCACTTGCGGTGGTGATATTCGCCTTGGGCATCCTGGCGGTGTTCCTGGTGCTTTCGGCTCAGTATGAGAGCTACACAGATCCAATTATCATCTTGTTGACGGTGCCGACGGCCCTGCTTGGAGCCCTGGTATTTCTTGGGTCGGCTGGTCAGGTGCTCAATATTTATGCCCAGGTGGATTTGGTGATGCTGATCGGTCTGGCTGGTGGTAACGCCATCCTCATCGTCGACCTGGCCAATCAGAAGATGCGCGAGGGCGAGTCGGCACTGGAGGCCGCCAAGTTCTCCGCCAAATCGCGCCTGCGGCCGATTTTGATGACGGCGATCTCCTCGCTCACCGGCTTCCTGCCCTTGATGCTCGCCAGTGGTGCAGGTGCCCAAAGTCAGTCATCACTGGGACTGGTGGTGTTTGGTGGTCTGTTGGTGGCCACCTTCCTCTCCACTCTTGTGGTGCCGGTCTTTTACGTGGTGATGAAAACCCTGATTGGCGAATCCAAGTCGAAGACAGCAAAGGACATTTCCAGTGTGGTGAGCTAGTGACTCCGATCAAACCAAAGTTGAGTTCTGACAAACCGTTTAGCGGAATCAAAGTGTTAGTGGCCTTAGCCATCGGTTTGCTTCTGGGCTGCGCAGTGGCTTATTTCTTCAAAGTTCTGATTGACTACAGTCCTGCGGAAGTAGATCTGCGCCGACTGAGACTCTTCTATTTGATGGTGGTCAGTTCTGGAGGGCTGGCAGGATTTGCAATTGAAACCATGCGACAGCTGCAGGCAGATGCCACTGATCCCTTATATCGCCCCAAAAATCCTTATCGAGGGGGGGGGTCGTCTCTGAGATACATACTTCCTCGACCTGCGATAACGAATCAGGATCAAAATCCATATCAGCGATGACCTTTATGCCCCCTTTGCCCAGCAGTTGAGTTAATTCCTAACCCCGTCATCCAATCGAGCTTGCGTGGGCATGCGGAGAGAGCGGCTTTACACCTCAGATGAACTCCAAATTTTTGGCAGTCAACTCAGGAGCGCCTTTAAGGATGGCAATGATGCCACCATCACCAAAGCCTTTGTCGGCACCATTTTCGTTGAAGTAGAGCCCACCTTTCTTCTCATCATAAAGAAAATCAAAGTCATGTTTTGCGAGCTTCTTCTTGACGCTCTTCGTATTATTGCCAGATGTAAAGGTTGCAGATCTTTCGAGGTTGAAACTATCGACATCTATCTCAAGGGTGTTTATTGAAGGATTAAAGTTGGTGATTTTGTCGACAACTCTGCGTGTAAAGGAGTCTGGTATATGAATATCAAATGAATTATCCTGGGCAATTATAAGGTCTCCCTTCTCCTTGCTTAGCTTTGAAAGAAAGTCCCACGCAAGATGATCAAGGTTCTTACCCCCGATATTTAGGTCAAACCACTCGTGACCACCTCTATTTATTATGTATTGCTCAATAGCCGCTGACCCATCGTCACGAAAGTATGATGTCCTTTCAATATGATCACCAGAGCTTTGCTCAAAATGCTTGAGTTGAGTTCTGGATGAATTATTTACTTGTGCCCAGTAGTGCGACGTATCAAAAGTAGATGCTAAGTACCCTTCAATGCCGCTAACTGGACGGACCCAATCTTGATCTCCATTGAAACTTATCAGACCAACAGGGGAAACGTCTTGCCTTATTAACAAATTTCGATCACTCATAAGCCCTGATACAGGTGCAATCCCTGCAATCAAGCCGGACGCATGATGTGCTAGGCCATATGCCATTCCAGCTCCGTTGGAGTAGCCAGTTGCATACGTGCGAGATGCATCTACTGAATATTTTATTGATATTTTCTTGAGCAATTTCCTGATAAATCCCAAGTCATTCGAAGTACTTTTCCCATCACTTGTAATAGGGTCAGGGTTCCAATGGCTTCCCCCTTTTTGCAGCTCAAGCCCTTGAGGGTAAATTAAAATAAATCCAAACTTATCTGACAGTTCGCGCCAGTCGGAGTAATGAAGTTGTCCTGCAGCTGTGCCTCCAAACCCGTGAAAATTTAGAACAATGGGAGATTCATCTTTGTCAGAATAACTTGAAGGCACATATAAAAAGTATTCCCTTTTAAATTTATCGTGGGTAAGCCGCCTGAGAGGCACCATTTCGTTCATAAAGGATTTCATGGCAATTCCTCAATAGATTTGATAATTATTAACGGCATACCTAGATGTTCTGAAGCATAATTTATTATCAATATAATTGGTAACGCCTTTTAGAGCTGTAACCTTGATCACGGTCTGAAAGTTCTTATTGATCTTTATATCCCCAATGATGCATCTAAAGTCCTGCTAAGTTGCCAATCTAGCAGCCTGTTTATGTACTCGATTTTGCATTAATAGCTGAGGCTTCAGCGTCTGCGCTGACGGCCAGTTCCTAATGTTGAGTTGATCCCCAATCCAGTCATCCAGTCGAGCTGCTTAATGCAAGCAACAACAGCTCCAGGGTTTTCTGTTGCTTCGCCTGACCAGCCGCGGCCATCAGCGTCTGAATAGACCATGCCAGCAGTTCAAGTCGAACAATACCTGTTTCATCTACATCGTCCTTGATCTGAGTCCAGGCACGCTTCATTAGCTCGTAACCCCGAGCCCTGCTGATCCCCCATTCCTTTCTGGTAAAAGCAAGACACTCGGTATTTGGAGTGCCAGCAAGGATCATTCCCTGGAGGGCATCGATACGTTCGGAGGTCTCTGCTGCTGTTGCTCGTGCCATGGCCAAAAAGACCTTTCGTTCAGCCCAATAAGAACTGAGTTAGTCCATTCTGATTGAGCAAGCATTGACTTTTGAACGAATAGTGAAACCAAGTAGGACAAATCTGCTCACCATTCTACGCATATGATTTGTATTAATTAGGAGTCAGCCCAGTATTGGCAATGGTTTTGGAGCTGTTAAACGCCTCTATGGCATGCAGGGGGTCAGCGATTCGAATCCGCTTGGCTCCATTTCAACAATAAACCAGTCATTGACAAGTTTTTCGGCGGCTTTTGAAAGCCGTCTTTTTAGTGCCTAAATGGCTAGATATCACTCTTGATGCGCAAAATGATGCGCAAAAATTTTGGGTGATGCGCATGGCAGCGACTAGTTGGCCGTGATGCTGCTTTAGAGGCAGAACCAATCCATAGCGGTGTGCCGCAAGCGTTCATCGACTGGACGTGGCAAACCTGGTTGCCTGCCAACCTGCACCGCTACGAAAGGCAGATCACAGAACACATCACCTACCTCGATCTAAAGATCGATGGGTTGAACAAAGATCTCGAACACATCGCTGGTGGTGTTCTTGATGATCGTGATGCTGCTGCTGACCTTCGGGACCGGCTGCAGCGTGAGCTTGATGCGCGGGAGATGGGTGACGACTAATCCATCAGCCAATAAAAATCGTCCTCCCAGACCTGACCCCTGCCGCTATTTCGCCTGCGTTTCCTGGACTTGGTTTGTTCAAGCAGCGGCGGAGGTGGCAGAAGCAAATACGGCAGGACCGGTATTGCCTCCGGCCTTTCTCCATAAGGAATCACCTGCAGGCGAATGGGTTCCGATCCCCATACAGGCACTGCTGTCAGTACCAACAACGCAAGCAATGCCCTACGCACGCCTTATCTGAAAAAAGACCCTAATTCTGGATCACATCGCTCCAACACTGGTTCTGGATGTTGTGGACAAATGGCCTCGCTCAACAACACGCACCAAGTGGTTTCGCATCACTCGCGAACTGATTCAAAGAGTTATCGCTGATATGAATTTAGATCCTGATTCGTTATCGCAGGTCGAAGAAGCGTTTATCTCTGCGGGGTTGCTTTGATCAATGCTGATCTGCGAGTTCAACAACTCGTCGGCAGTAAGCAACGAACTCCTCAGGTGCCATATCTCCTTTGGCATCGTTGGTCTGCCAGCTGACAATTTCAAAGTCAGGCACCGGTTCTGCTTTGACGTGATCAACGGTTGGCAGCATCGCCATCTCCCGTTTATAGGCAGCTCCTTTCTCCTTGCTTGCCTTGTTGTCGTACTTGCCGAGCAATTTTGGATTGAGCTTGGAACCGTCGTAAGGATCGAAGCCTTTACAACGATGAAATGCCTCATCGATGTCTTCTATCGCTTCTCTAAACGAGTAGGTGCCACCGCGTTTTTTGTCGCGTCTAGGACTGCTACAGCCTTTTTCTGCAGCAATTTGCTGTAGTCCAAATCGCTAATTCCAACCCAGTCAGGAGCTGTCCAGCTCACGCAAATACCTCTAATCCACTGCTATCTAGATAGCCATGACTCCTCAGCGCGCCACTGTTAGTGAAAAGAAGCAGCGTCGTGCCTACGTTCTTCGCATGATCGGTGAAGGCTGGGATCTTAGTGAACTAACGACGCAGATACAGGATTCATGGGGGTTGTCCAGTATTCAAATGCTTAGTTACGTTAAAGATGCTCATGATGAGTTTGTTAATCATTAAAAGTCAAAGATAGCGATTTGCCATTAACTCTCGTTGACAGCTTTAATGAACTTTGTTGTTGGAAAAGGTATTTGAAGTGATAGATCTTCATATTTTCTGATGATGCGTTCATTCAAGCGGTCTAGGGCGTGCAAAAAGGCGCCATACGTTTCATGTTTAGCAACGTATAAGAGAATAAAATTGTAGCAATCATCGGAAATGCGTAGGTGCGCTCCATCAAATTCTAGCATCGGATCTTCTAGGACAACCCCCTTAAGAATACTTGGGAATTTCTCAATAAGATCTGCTGGAGTTCGTAGTCCAAGCCTGAGAATTTGACGACTTAAGCGTACTTGGGAAAGGAACTGAAGTGTTCTTTTTAAGACTGCTTCTCTCAGTTCTATGTATTCGGCCCAAGTGTCTAAATCTTTTGTCTGAAGTAAGCAATAAATGTCTAGTACAAGTTGAGAGTCCTGGCGGTTGATGCTGACAAAGCTTTTGACAAAAGCTTGCTGGCTGCTTATGTAATTTCTTGTAAGGCGAATTAGTTCACTAATTTGCCCTGTACTCAGTTTGTCTGTGATGTCAATATTTAAGCTAAGACCTTGGCACTCTTCATTGCCTAATTGCTTGCTGTAGTTTTGTATCGTGTTTTCATCTGCGGCGGCATTGGGGATGGTAATGAGGCTGTCCTGCGTTTGAATCTCAATTGATCGAAGTCCGATTTTTCGCACAAATCCTGTGGCTTCACCTACGCGGCATAGTTCACCGATTCGGAGATGTTGATCTGCCTGGATGGCGAGACCGGCAAACAGGTTTCCAAGGAGTTTGGATGCTCCCAGTCCGATAGCTAGACCTGGAACCGCGGACAAAGCCAGGACGGCTCCGGGTGACAATCCGAGTCCCAAGAGCAGCCGGTACATCAGTCCAACTCCTGAAGCGACGCCCAGGGTTCTGCACACAGGCATAATCAAACTGATTTGACGTCGACGCGCCAAGATCTGGCTTGAGCTTTTGTTCTCTAAACGATTCATTCGATGCTTTAGGTTTCTCCCGATGGCTTCCAGTGTGATGTATGTAAGAACAACAAGAAGGGTGAAATAAATTATTTCGAATAAGAAAGTGATAATAATTAGCAGTATCCCTGTGTAATTGAGATATTCTTCAATAAAGATTTCTACGGATTTTGTTAGTACAACGATCGGGGCAATGGCGGCACTAACCTTCCAGTAAGTGGAGATGACCTCCGTTGGATCGGGATGCTCTTTGCCAGCTAGTTTGGCGAATTTTTTGAAACTATAAATGCTAATAATATAGAGTGTGAAGCCATAGATAAATACAGCGATGATTCCAAATGTTGTTTGAAAAATGGTTTCGCCACCGAGGATTTCTTTCTCTAAGAAGTCATGGCCCCATTTTGGAATGGCAACGTACCATTTTGGTGGAACGAGATGACCCGGCGTATGGATGAAGTCTTCATAGAATGTCGGCGTTTTGTATTTACTATCCGTCATCTCTGCAAGTCTTGGATAAATCTCCTTGTACATTTTTCCCGCATTTTTTGTGGTTTCAGCGGAGAACAAATATCCGAAACTTGTCTCGTTGGTGACCAGTCGATTCGTTAAAGAGATTGGCGTACCGGATAATCGCCAAATATAGGATTTGTCGAGTGATTTGGTTGAAATATCTTGCTTTACCTCACCTTCGAAAAGCTTAATGGGCTCAATGGAGGTGTAGAAAATATAATCAAGCAGATGCTTGATTTCGATTGCCGACTCGTCTGCAAGATGCTTTCGGACACTTTCGGGGAACTGTGTGGCATCCAATGCCTTGACAGCTACTTCGAACAAGTGCTCAATATTCTCGATTTCATACTGGGTTTCCTCGTTCCAGAAAAGACCAGGACTCTCTTTGTATGACTGACTAATTTCATCGGATCTGTTGCCGACAATAGCCATCACTGCGTAAAAGTTTAAAAGGGTTTCCTGTGCAGAATTCCCAACGACTTCGCCGATCGGATTGTCAATCCAGATGTTGTAACGCCGCTCTAATTCGTTGTAGAAAGGTTGCTCCTCAATCGGGATGAAATTATCTTGCCGAGGCTCCATTGACGGTGCGATTTTTTTCACTCCGCCGGCATTGGCTGATGGCGTCAATGACCATGCTGAAGAAATCAAGACTGAGAAGAGCACGACGCTCAACATCGCGCTGATCAGTATTCTCCAAAAGTTTTTCAGGAGTCGCCTCACAAAGTGTGTCTCAATAACAATTACACCTTAATGCAGATATCAGAGGCTATGTATGTGACTACACAAACAAGCTTTCAATTCTGAACAGGCCCGTTTGATCTTCTGTATTCCGTATGGAGCCCAACGCGATACCCTTGTTGCAGGAGTCATTCATTTAGTTATCGATGCCACGGGAGCTATTGTTTTTTGACTATTACTAACAGTTAGCCCTGCGCGATCAGGCCTCGCGGGTCTGCCACGCAGGTTCATCGAGCAGAGTTGGATCAAGGGCCTGCCTAATGCTGTCCGTCAGAGCTTCTCTAGAAATCAGTTCACCGCCCATGTTGCACATTTGGAACGGTAGGTCTCCAGACTCAATCATCAGATCAAACGGCAGTCCGGCGGCTTGTTCAATAAAAGAGATGCAGCTATGGATTTCGGGCAATGTTTGATTCGCTTCTTGATCACGCTCTAACCCTTGCATGTTCATGATTTCAAGACTCAATCGATACCGAATAGCTCAGTCTTTGATTCTATTGCTCCAACGGTAGTTCTTGACGAGGCATTGTTTCTACCTCTAGCTGAGCTTTGGTCTTAGAAAAAAGTCAGATAGAAATAAAGATGCCTAATGCGGTGACGGCCAGACGAAGTAGATTTAGCTTAAGTTTTTTTATTTAAAATTAATGCGAATATGATGCTTGTTGGAGTACTTGCATTGATTGATCTATATTGCTAATTTTGCTATTCAGGATGTATCAAATGACAGCCAATCGATCCATTATTTATTCTTAAAGGAGTGCCGATTATTTCAACGGAATACCGAAATAGATAAGGCTATAGTCGACATCATCCATCGCCAGCACATCCGTTCCATTCGTTGCAGGGCTGTTCCCAAAACACACGCAATATGCCGTTAGGCGATCGGAATACGATTCCGCCGTAGTCGTTGGTGCGTGTATAAAAGTTCCCCTGCGGATCAGCGTTAAATCGATATTCGATACGTCCGCGGTATACGCTGACATTGCCAGCTGACTGGCTGAAGCTGCATGTCTTGGTTTCTGTTGGTTGATGACCGGCTTGCTGGGTGAAGCACCAAACTTGAGCTGTATCGGCCTTTGCTGGTGTGGCAATCGCTGAGAGAGCGATGGCAATCGTTGTAAGCGTGGTGCGGATCATCGGGAATCAGACGGTGACTTGAGCCAATACAACTGGATTGTCTTGAAAATCTAATTGGTCTTGCAGCACCACGAATAGGAATGCCAATGGCATATATCCCTTAGCCCATGTCGTTTAACTATTATTACGTTTATTCGGTCGTTTTCGCAAAGATTAGATCTGTCTTCGATCTTGATTGCGGCAATGCCTATACAGCCTGAGTAAGGTATTCATCAATAATGCTTTGACTAACGATTATCAACGAGGTATTAGCAATTCAACTTGTGTGAGTATTTGCGGCAGAAAGTAATTTTCTAGATCACTAAAAATTTATATTTGCTGAAACTTGATGGATAAATTTTATCCTCTTACTTTGCTAGCATTATTGAAATAATCAACGATCAATTGTCAGATCATAGGTCTGCAAGGCCAGCGTTATGAGTTGGCTTTGTGATGTTTGCGTTGTTTTAACGGATCGCTAATTAGTTGTAGGCCTTGGCCATCAGAGGACCTGTTTCTTCATCGGTAAGAACTGGTGTTACCTCCCAATTCAGGCATTCAGCCCATTCGGCAGCATGCTCATAGCAAGCATTCGCATTATCGGCTTCGACCAGAATCCAACCTTCGACAGAACCAGGAGCATGAAATCTCTTCCATGACTTGCAATCAGGAAAAGGTGCCCCATGGCCAAGAATTTCTTGGCTGCAATTTAGTGATAACCAGTCTTAAAAGACCAGTGCATTAAAAAAGTCATGTCATATTGATATTTTTCAATATTTATATGACATGACTTGGTAAGTTTTGCTGTTAAAAATTTTACTTTCGGAACAATTGAGCCAGCGTCGACCCCTGTTGCAAGCAAGTTCTCGTGGTTGTTGCCTCAAAAGCCGCTGAAGCGAAGACAAACTTCTAAAGCACCCAATCCAATCAGGAAGGAGCCACCAAGCAGGGCTATTTCTTTTGGTGTTTGTACCATTGGAATCAGGGCGGAGCCCATGCGGATCTCTCCAAGAAATCTAAAGTAAATCTGAAGCTCCAACATGTCCGTTGATTGCAGTTTCGCGGCGATCGACCCGTCGATTTACGTAAGTTCATGAAATAAGCGCAACAGTCTGCGGCTTTGGCTTGGTTGCTCAATAGAACTAAATGCTTTCAGTGGGAAAAGGATCCGTCGGTCGTGTGATCCCATTCGCATACGTTCAACGTTGATGCATCACTGCAGCATTAAGACAGCCGTGTTTCAACTGAACTAGCACTTGTCTTGGTAGGGAAAGGGGTTGGCAGGACTTCGTTTTGACGATTCTCGGAGCAGCCATGGCAGCTGAGGCGGACGATTCATAGAACATTCGTCAATATCCCCCAGATGGGTGATGTCGCACGAAGGCTTCAAAGCGAATGTGGGATCACAAGATCACCCTTTTAAGGACCAGTGCTTGATGACAACGTGAATGATTCCAAATTCATCCATATCCGATGACGTGTGGGCACGCCAATCATTGCATTAGCACCATTTTTCAATTTTCATCCTCACCATAATGACGATTTTTATCGCTTTACTTGGACTCGCCGTATCCATTAATGCGATACGAGTGATTAACCAAGACTTGAATAAAAAAGGCTGATGAATTAATGATCTCATCAAATTCTCTACAAAAGAATATCTTCTATTCTTCTCCTCTCGCGATGGGCTATCGAGTACCCAGCCAATTCATATGAAGTAAGTGAAGCGAGTTAAGCTAATCGTTTAGTCCTGATCTTGATGCTGTTTTGTTGAATCTTTGGAGCTTGAAGGCGATGATGTTTTGTTAGCAGTCAAGGCCGATCTTCCTGGCCAGCATTGGATCACCAATAACGCCACAACAATGCCAAGGGCAACATCAATAAAGCGGGTTGATGCCGTTAGCCAAATTGTTGCCCGATCAGCCTCGGTGACCACCACGGTGAAGGCGATCGCGCCAAATCGCAATGAACTTGGATGCAACCGTGCCTTGTAGCAAAGCCACCCCAACAGTCCAATAAAAATTCCATAGGACAAGAGTGATTGTGGAACAAAGCTCCCTTGAAGAGCAGCCAACACAACGCCGAGAAGTGTCCCAATTAAACGCCGCCGAGCCGTCTCAAAGGCACGATCGAGAGCTTCTAGGGAACAAACAATGGCAGATATTGGTGCCCAGTAGGCGTCCGGAAGCTGCAGGGCCTGTGCCAAGGCCAAAGACAGAACAGCTGCCAAGGCAATTTGCAGGGCGGAGCTGATCGATGCCCGCATTAACCGATCAACCTCTTTGTGCACGATGGCTGCAACATGACCATGCTCTACCCAGAGATACTAAAAATGGCAGGCGACTTGTCAAAAAGAAACCCCCGCCAAAGGCAGGGGTTTCGAAATTCTTCTCAGGAGTGTTTCCTTGTTTCCACCCTGTGAAGTATTTTTTCCTCACCCAGTTATTATGCCTTCTTAGAGAGGTTATTCCGATCCAATGTCGACCAGCTTGATGACTGGCAACTCCTTTCGTAGTTGCTACCGCCTCGGTGCAAGATCCTTCACTCGACTTGTGCCAACCCGTCGGACCGCCCCCAGCTGATCGATGCCATTCGTCTTCGATCAGTCACCAGTCTTGGGATAACCAAAGATCAAAGCGATCCCCGCCCCGCTGGGGTGTCCAATCAATCGATCGCATTGCATGCGTCCATTGCTGGTTCGTTTGTGCTGATGATTATATGTTGTGTCCGTTAAAGATGGGTGTTGAAGGGTCAAGGAACAGCCCGCTGACATCGTCAGGGTTGACTCGACACTAGAAAGACAACTTGCCTGAGAGCCACAACTCAGCCCCCTGGCTAGCCCCCTCACTTAAAGCGAGGAAGCATGTGGCAACGACGCCGCCAATGGTCAATCCCGTACTCATCAAGATCAAGGCCAAGAGTCCCTGCTCATTTGTCAGAGGACGGGTCTCCTGAAAACGTCGCCGTGCCATTCGTAAAAGCAATCTCCCTCTGTTGTGGCCTGATTGCGTTAATAAAACAACAGGTTCTTTCACCTATCTATCCCGCAACACGAGCGGGACAACGGCAACCAAGTCGATGCTGCCACGAGAAGCGATGGTTAGCCCACTCCACCATTGCTTCTTGAGCATCAACGCTTTCAGCCGTTTTCACCAATGGATGTTGATGTCCGAACCGTTTGGATTGTCGATTTCAACATCACCACTTGGTGAGGAATTACTGGTTGAGGGACTACAAGGAAGCACCCCGCAACATGACGTTTGTTCTTCCCCCATGCACCGTTCAGGCGGTAAACACCATCGCTCTGTTCGTAATCAACCTGTGTGCAGACGACGTGATTGCTGTGCTGATGGGCGTGATTTTTCTAGTTGGCAAGCAACGCCGGCTTGAGACAGGCGTTGCAGCGATGCAGAACGCTATTGCGAGGATTGAAGACCTTATAGATAGAACATTCGCTATGGGCCAAGAATCACTGGGCGTAACGCATCAGGAATGAGAGAGGTTGAAAGATGGCTTCGAGCTGGATTCAACACACCTCACCAATATCCACTGCAACACAAACAACACGCTGCCCTGCCTTGACGCCTTAAACACCCTGCAAGGCCTGAATAAAGTTCTCCAGACAGACGAAAATATCTAGAAGAGTCGATCGACAAGGCGACTTTAGAAGACAGAAAAATGGCAAAGGAGAATTGACAACGTATGGATTGATGAGTTATTAATTAGATATCTGATTTACACAATCAATGCTCACCGGTACCGACCTCCTTGCCAAAGTAAAGGACCTTGGCGATGTGTCCAAATCCGACCTTGTCAAAGCCTGTGGTTACGTATCCACCAAAAAGGATGGTGGAGATCGTTTGAATTTCACAGCTTTCTATGAGGCCCTACTAGAAGCTAAAGGTGTAAGCCTGGCAACTGGTGGTGGTTCTGGGATTGGCAAAGGTGGCCGCAAGTTGAGCTACACAGCCAAAGTTCAGGGAAATGGCAATCTTCTGGTTGGCAAGGCTTATACCGCCATGCTCGAACTTGAACCAGGCGCTGAATTCACAATCAAACTTGGCAAGAAAGCGATTCGCTTGGTTCCTGTTGGAGCTGAAGACGACGAAGAGTGATCCCACTCCCCAAAATGGGGAATTCTTCATCCATATCGTTGAATCTCCCCGTATCGATACTACGGGGATCTTTTTGCGAAAAGAGCAGGTCTACCAATCTGGCTAGAGTGGGCCGGAGGCATCGATACTGTGCGTTATAAACCGAGCAAAGAGCATCTCGACAATCAAATACCCAAGACAATCAAGCAACTGCGGGATCTTATTCAGACATTGCAAAAGGAAACCGGTGCCGATGATCGATTTATCCAATCAATGCTGAATCAACTCTCTGATTCGTATTGCTCCTCGAAAACCCATGAAGGCGGATTCGGATTTCGCTGAGGCGTAGGGCCATTAACGGCTTTTACCCCTCAAGCCCAACATCCAAATCCAAACGGCAAAAAGTGTTCCAACAGGCAGAATTATGACGATCAATTGGCTGATGATCAACTGACGAACATCTGGGTCCATAACGATGAATCGTTAATCAGTCGTCGTTTGATGTTGCCCCTGCGAGGCAGAACAACTAACGACTCGATGAAAGATCACTGGGTTGACAGCGATCACCCTCACAGCTCAATCCACACTGCGGATCTTCGTTCCCATATTGCCATGGACGTCTCATTGCCCAATATTCGTCTACCAAGCCAAGCATGCTTGACAGTATTTTTTTTAAGGCGGATTGTTGCTTCATGGCACTATGATGATCGAGAAAACGGTGATCAGCAACAAAGTTTTAGAATTAAATCAACAATCAACTGGGTTCTATACCGATATATCTTCTCCAGTGTTGACTATCACCCCATGTCGAGCAGATAATGCAGGACTGCCACTCCACAATGATCTGCAATGCCATGATCAGTCATTGGCCCCGTAATACCATTGGGAACTCGATGGACCGGCTGAATGACTTGATTTCGTAGATACGCCCAGGGGGAGGTCCAGCCCCTCGACTGCGGTCCCAAACGCCGGCAGCATCACTTTTGTAATGTCCAGCAATTTGTGCGGCATGTGCAAATATATTGTCTCCCATTTGACAAACAACAATGGCTATACATTCGTAAAATTCATCAAACGAGACGACATTATTTGTGTCTCGAATGGCACATTCATCCATCCCGAGGATCATGTCTTCCAAAGCTGTCTGTCCTAAATACAGCCAGCTGCGAATATTGATCTGAGACCTTTGACTCACGGTTTGATTCAATTTGGAAATAAGAATTTCCTTTGATTAAGAGATTGCTGTTCAAGCAATAATTCCTCAATCTGGGTCGTTATCAAAAGTCTTGAGATCAGCAGCATGCCGATTCAATCAGCACAAGGGAAGCATGACTTCTCCGGGGCTTGGACATGACTTCGTGCGACTCCATCCATCTTGACGCTTGGTTCCCCGCTACCTGGCGTTCTTCGTCTCATCTCTTTGTCATGAAAGCGTTTCTAACGACAACTTGTTTGCTCATGGCCATTGCTCCCCAGGCTGGAGCATCGATTTTCACAGTTAAACCCAATACCCGCTTTTATTCAGCACCAAACGCCTCCGAACAGACTCTCCTCATGCTCCCGGAGGTTCGCGTTCATATCCCCCCAATCAAAGACAGCAAAGGGTTTTGCGAGTTCAAGCTGATGTACAAAATTGTTGATCGTTCCAATCCCACTCCCCTCAGAACAGCTTGGGCACGTTGTGTGTCGATTGATCAGATCATTCCTTCCCAGCCATAACACGATGGTCAGACGTTGTTGGCAACTCCTCGCTACCTCAGTATTCACGAGTGCGTTGATATTTGTTCCACCGGTATGGGCTGAATCGTTGGACTCACCCATGACTTGTACGAATGGGGTGTCAGTCACTCCCTGCAAGGTCGATTCAACAACAACACAACACTCACGATCCTCCTTCCCAATGGCGATCAGCTCACCGCACGACGCCTGGGGCGGTGGAAGACCACAACGATGGAAGGGAAGATGCAACGCAGTTGCAGGGTGCGAATCGATCTCGGAGATGAGATTGTTTACGGGCTGTGGCTAATAAGTGCCTCTGAGGGTGCCCAACTGATCTGGTCACGTGGTCGGATTCGTGTTCCCGACTTTCAACAGCCAAGATCTTGATCTTGAATCACAACTAGAAGCAACTAGAGATGATTCAGTCATCTCATCTCAGGGGCCATCGCCCACAATTCGTGCGGGGCTTGAGACTCCCCTCACACGGACCCCTGGCTTCCTGCAAAAGTTGGAAGTCTTTTTTTGGTTGGCTCTCGTCAACCCCACTTCTCTCCAGGTTAAGCGAGCATTACAGCCTGTGAGCTTGAGCATCAGTCTCCGACCTTGGCTCGTCCTGTTGTTTATCACCCGCGTTACTCCGCTGAACTGCCGAGTACCCATCGCTTTCCGATGGCGAAGTTCAAGCTGCTGCATCAGCTTCTTCTCGATCAAGGCCTGATTGAGAAGAAGCAGATCCATGTGCCCCTCAGCATTGCTCGGCGTGATTTGGAAGAGATTCATCCACGCCGATACCACGAGACGTTTAGCCGTGATCAACTCACGCGGCCTGAACAACGGCGTATTGGACTGCCTGCTACTTCTGCGCTGGTGCAACGCACATGGCTCGCCGTGGGGGGAACGCTATTGACGGCACGCTTGGCGCTTCGGCATGGACTTGCCAATCACCTGGCAGGCGGAACACATCATGCACATCCTGACTTTGGCAGTGGCTTTTGCATTTTTAATGATTGTGCTGTGACCGCAAGAGTCCTGCTCCAGCGTGGCGAAGTCGACAGGGTCCTGATCGTGGATCTGGATGTGCACCAAGGCGATGGATCCGCCGCATGTTTCCAAGCGGATGAACGCGTCACTACTTTTTCGGTACATGCTGCGAGTAATTTTCCCCTTCGCAAAGTGAACAGCGATTTCGATATTCCCCTCCCCGATGGCACCGAGGATGATGACTATCTTGCCGCTATTGGTGATCAACTTCCTAATGTGTTGGATGCTTTTAATCCACAACTTGTACTTTTCAACGCGGGGGTTGACCCCCATCGAGACGACCGACTCGGTCGTCTCGATTTGAGCGATGATGGGCTCTTGATGAGAGATCGTTTAGTTCTGGATGCGTGTTTGCGTCGAACAATCCCTGTTGCAACTGTGATCGGTGGCGGATACGACAGTTTGAAGCCCTTGGTGCGGCGACACGCCATTGTGTTTCGTGCAGCGGCAGAACAGGCCCGTCTTTTCAACCTGGCATGACAACTTCAGTTCTTCCTCCGTGGCGATCAGTTCTCAAAGCCGCGCAACGGCGTGAGGGGCGATCACCGTCAGCACGTTGGTTGCAACTGGCAACCGTTGCAAAGAACGGACAACCACGTGTGCGCACCTTAGTGTTTCGGGCATGGACTGAATCCAATCAATTGGAATTGTTGACTGACACGCGCAGTGAAAAGATCCAGGATCTCGACTATCAACAATCCGTTGAGATTTGTTGGTTATTCACGAAAGCTCGAGAACAATATCGATTGAGTGGTGTTGCTAACGTCATCAAAATCAATAACAACCGTGAGCTCTGTCAAAAGAAATGGCTGAGTTTGAGTCCGTCTGGGCGAGCGGTATGGGGATGGCCAAGACCTGGAGAGATGTTGAACCCTGGAGCATCGTTTCCTGAGGCCTTCTCTGACGATGAACCAATGCCGGATCACTTCTCGGTACTGCAGATTGATATTGAACACGTTGAACGACTGCATCTCGGACCACACCCACACCATCGAACACGCTGGCTGCGGGATCAGAACTGGCGAAGCGAAGACCTCAACCCTTAAATCACCACCAGCGAGACACCTGGCCCACCGATGGTTGTCCTGGATTACTGGGCACAGTGATTACCGACAATTGCTGTTGATCCTTCTGATAATCAAACCGACAGAAACCAACCCCAGTGCCAGAGCAAGTGGACAGACTGGTCTGGCGAACGGCTGACCAACGCCTTTCCTCAGGGCTTGGGAATGACTTAGGGGAGGGTTGCCATCCCTCATTTATCAGATTTCGGTTCGCTTCAAGAATTGTTTGACGCAGCTTTAGTGCAGGAGTTGGCTGCGACGCTGCATCGGCGACTCCCGCGCACAGCGGATACTTCAAGATCAGTAGAAGGACAACGCGCCCCATGCCGGGTCTCATCCATCTACTTCTTCCGCGTCTAAAAATAACGGCCACCATGATGTGGATTTATGCCGATGCAGCAAGGTCCAGCAGGGGCTTTACAGGAGAGGCTGAAGGCCAGAGGCGATCAGCACGCTTACCACCAACGCAAAAGAGGCTTTTGAGAGATCAGAACCCACCACCTGACCCCAGCGGCCACCGTCCTGGTTCGCAAATGTCCCATCGCTGCGTTGAGATTGAAAACGAAGGGCTACTTCACGTCCACCCAGTAGTCCAAGAAACACCCATGTTGTGCTGAGAGGGAATGATGTGAACCATGCACATCCTAATAAACAGCTGCCAAATAACAGATCAATTGCTGTGGCAGAACGCACATCTGATGTATTGGTTTTTGTACGAAGAACTCCTTGAATCGCCCCCCCTCCAATGCTAATCAACCAGCACAATCCGAAACAAAGTAAGAATGTGCACATCAACATTGTTAAAAGGTCGAGCTGTCTTGGTAAAAAAATAAATACATTGGCAAGATCTTGTACCAACCAAACCCCCCAAAGGAATGCGGTCGATAACCACTGCGCAATTAGCCAATGGTTGCCAATCAATGAACCGGACTGATTCGATTCAAATACCCATCGTTCGAAGACCCAGAAACCAAGTCCATAGATGATCACCCCAATAAGGAATGCAACGATGTAGCCCGATAACGAGATCTGAATTAGGGAAGAACTATTTCTAAATTCAAACGTGGATAAAACCAGAAATGAGGTACTTACAGGCGCACCCCACTGGGTAAGTAGCAATATCGCAAGGGGGGGAATCAGATAAACCCAGGTGAATATTTCTGGCTGAGGAAAGGAATGACTTGCTACATCGAGACGTCCCCAAGCCGGATCGCCTCCGTTGAGAAGCCAGCCGAGCATCAACACACTGATGGTTATCGTGCAAACAAAAGTCATCTGCCATGACTTTGGAACTCGACTCTGATTGGCCAAAAGATATGGCCCTAAGGTTTGCAATGAATCATTGCTTATGACTGATATTAATGACAGCGTAAAGCCAGCAATCATCCATGTGTTCGATGGTATGAAGTCCATATATCAATACGTTGTATTGGCTTAAAATGATTGTTATGAAGAGCAGCTGTAATGGGATATCCCTCCTGCACAACTGTATGCCTCTGGGCGTAAACGGTAATATTCGTCTTCAATCGCTTGGGTCTGCTCCTCGTAGGGATGATTCAAGACAGCTTGTATCTGATGAATTAATGAATAATCTCCACGACTCGCCTGTTCATAGGCTGGAACAATGAGCCACTCGCGCCAAATGTATTTCGGATTTGTCTTAAGCATTCTTTTAGACACCATTTGTTGATCATTTTCCTGCGTAATGAGCTGGTACCATTGATCAAACCAAGATGTCCACTGCGTTTCTAGCTGCTCTGGAAGGGATTCATAAAAACTCTTTTTAAGAGCGGAAAAATTATGCGGGAGGTGCGAAAGTTCTCGGAAAAAGATTGTGTAGTCGACTTTTGAAAGCTCAAGAAGTTCAAGCAGCCGCTCGCAGAGCTGATGATTGTGTTGAGATAAGCCCAGCTTTTTAGACCACATATCCTGGATCTTTGATTGCATATGGGGCTCAAAATCTTTACGTATTTGATCTAACTCCTCCAGTTTTCTGGAATCATCTAAAAGCAACAAGCGGACCGACTTCCAAAACATATGGAAATTGGCTTCTGCTGCAATAGGTTGATTCAAAAGAGCAAAATGTCCACCGCCACCAATCCATGGCTGGAACTGTGCCTCAAAGAGCTCGCAAAAACCAAATGGTCCATAATCAAGGGTGAATCCTCCTGCTGCGCAATTATCACTGTTGAAATTTCCTTGGCAGTAACCAACCCTTAGCCAATTCGCCACTAACGTGCAAAGACGTTCACGAAATGTATGTGCCAATAAGACGACTTGATCTGATATATCAAGAGATTGATCAATCTCGTTTTTATACTCTCGTTCGATTAAATGCATTACAATCGTTTTCAGCTCCTCGAAAGCATCAGGATGGGCATCGCGGCGGGCCCGCCGTGCAAATAACTCCAGCTGCCCAACACGTAGAAACGATGACGCAACGCGAGTGGTAATCGCTATGGGGTTCTCTACTAAAACATCAGGGTCCTGTGATTTGGATTGCTCTGAGTACCAAGGTCGCATCACTGTTTGCGATTGAGATACAAATAACGTTAATGATCGAGTCGTGGGAATTCCTAGGGCATGCATCAGCTCCTGTGCCATGAATTCCCGCACGCTTGATCGCAGTACGGCACGACCATCGGCGCCACGACAGTACGGCGTTGGACCACCACCCTTTAATTGCATTTCCCAGCGCTTGCCTTTGAATAGGCCTTCAAACACGGAGATTGCCCGACCATCTCCGTAACCGTTGCCAGTGCCGAATGGACATTGTTGATTGTATTCTGTTCCATAAATAGATAGGGCATACCCAGTTGCCCAGCCAAATCCTCGAGGCTGTTGGGTGGAGGAGAGATCCCCGCAAAACATTTTTATAAAATCCCGATCTTTGCTCAATTCATCTTGAAGACCAAGCTCTTTAAACAAGCTAGGACTATGAATGATGTAGGACGGCTTAAGGAGAGGCGTCGGAGTAACCGGCACAAAGTGCCCTGAACAGACTTCTCGAGCACGATGATCCTCCCCATCTTGGCTAGATGCAGGATCCGCTTTTAAACAAGTTGTAAGTGAATAGTCTGCATTTTGGATAAATTCCTGAAAAGACTTGATTCCAGAACTTGATAATTGCTTTGCATGAGAAGACATTAGTTCCGACGACTGCCTGGTATGTCATCTATTGTAGTCACGTTGGGTTGAAGCAAGGTATCCAACCAATTGGAAGAATCAATGATCAAACAATGGCTCTATTCAGGGCCTACTTGATTTGTCGATGAAGAGAGTCATCTTGAGACGAGTTGCGATTAAGAATGGAAGTATAGAATCGAATTAAACAGAAAGTGAATATTTTTATCAGCTCATCACTCAATAATTGATGGAAATCTTAAATTGCTTCGATGTCCAACAACTGATCCATCAGTGCCGCATACAGCTGATTTCTCATGGCGAAAAGGCATTCTTGTTCTTCAGCACAGCCACTTGGCCAATTTTCGTAGGATTGGTGAACGGCTCGATGCATCAGCCGAAGTGCATCCAGACCTAATTTAATTGATACAACGGTCTGATCCTGTTCCATCAATGAACAACTTGCGGGTGTTTACTATTTTACGATCAGAGCCCCTGGGATTGTTGAAGAGCCCATGCAGATAAAGCTTGTTGCTGTTTCCAAGCCACTAGCAAGTCCTTGGCTATTGAACGTAGTTGGAGAAGATCATCTGCATGATCAATCTCTCTAGAGAATTTCTCGATGTCAAATTTTTGGCCAAGAGTCAAAGAGTTTGGTTCCATTGGCTGGTGACTTGATGTGTAGAAAGTAATGGAAAATTCTTAAAAGATCAAATCAACTTTGTAGTCTTAGCAACTGTTTTACGGATTTAGTGCTTAAGCTAATACATTTCTGTCATTACAAGACATGTCCTAAATCTCTTTGCCACAGTGACTGTAGTCGTTCCGTGGCTTAGAAAAGGGTCGTGTTATTCAGTTTCATGCATTTCACTTGGCAACAACATCAAAAACTTTCTAGGAATGTAGCGAAAGTTGCGGATAAAGATATGGGTCTTGCTATTTCCCTTATGGGTGTTGCTCACATGCTGTTGTCAAAAGATCTCTTATTGGTGGATCAACAACTGCTTCATTCAGAGATCAATAAAAAGGTTATCGCTAGAAGCCGCTCGTATTTTTTGCTAATAATATTTTCATATTGTGAACTGATTGAAATGATCATCGGATCCTTTCGATCCATTCCTCTAATTCATTGCGCATATTCCGTTCGTCTTCGTAAACTCTTTTTGAGTAGCACGTTTTAAATGTTTAATCTGTTTCTGTTCTGCATGTCCGCCCGTTTAATTCTCTGAGTTTTCAAGGTTGGATTAATCGTCTGGCACTTTATTTTAAGTTTCTATTATTCATCAAATGACTCCCGAGTTTCCTCATTGGAATAAGTTTTTCTGACTCGGCTTCGAACATTTAGTCCAAGTGCTCGATCTGATGCCAACTTGCTTACCTTGCAATCTCTACAGTTTTCACAAATTCTGCTATTCTTGACAGTTGATTAATCACCGTCAGCACTCTTTAAAATTTAGATTTATAAACAACCAATTAACAGTTTGTAAGGCTCTGTTTGCTTTTGATAGTTTTGTCCGTTCTCACGGGTGGGGTGGCAGATCTGGCTGACAAAGATGCTTCAAGACGCTGAAGCTGAGCTTCTTGTAGTGCATTTGTCAGGTCGAGTGTGCGATCAGTCATTGATTGGCGTTCCCTTCAACAAACAACAAGTTGCTTGTTGAAGAAAGGGGGCCATACCTCATACTTTCTATAATTTAGCCCTCTTTCGACTCGTGATATGCACCCTAAACCATCCGTACGGATCTCAAGACACACCAAGGTTCTCGTCTGAAGTGGATGGAGGCTTTTTGATGACTCTCCAATTGCATTGATGATTCAGGGGCCTAGGCCTCATGGCCTGGGCATTGTCATCCTGATGAAAATTTTCATTCCCTCTGTCATCAGTTCCGATTTCAACCGCTCTGGCTGTTTCCAACATTAGGAAATGGTTCAAATTCTGGAGGAACTAATCCTGACGCGTCAGGATTAGTTCCTTGTTCGACCTCTCAACAGAGGTTCCTTGTCCAATACTGATATTGCCTTCTGTGGGTTTTGCACGAACACGACGGCCGAGTCGCAGGTTTCTGGTTAGCTCAGGTGTAACAAGATCCAGCACCGTCTCCGCCTTCATGGAGCTGAATTTGGCGATTCCAAGATTGCAGGGTGGTGTTTTGAGGTCCGCCATCAGGTCTCCTCATTCGTCGGAAAGGTCGCATGGGCCCACTTGTCCGTTGTCTTCTTCGGACGTTCCCCCGACCTGTTTATCGAGTTCTTTGAGCCGTTCAAAATATTTGTAGTGCCTCCATTCGTTCAATCGAAGCCTCTACTCCATAAGAATGCTTCGGTATTGAACTTGTTATTCCATACTAATTTCCTTATATCCTATAAAAATGCGGTCTCTCTCTTGGAAACGCTCTTGATATTTAAATTTTGGTGGTAGTAAAACCGTTGCGCCATTCGTCATAATCTCAAACAAAGACTAGTTTGATCCGTGCTGGCATAGCTCTGCAAAGTCAATCCACAACAACTCTTCGCCAATCGGGTAGTCCTCTAATGCTGATTCGTAGCTATCTGATTTCCTGAACTGCTTTGCTCTATCGGAATCTGAAACTTTGAATATTTTGTTGAATTTCTCTTGTCATTCTGCAAGTCATCAGGGAGATTCAAGCGATTTCCCTTACAGGTTTCAACAGTGGTTAGTGATTGCTTCTGTATTTGCACCTCCGATATCTAGTTTTTGCTCCTTGATGAGGCGCTTGTGATAGATCGGGAATTCATTTGCAAGCATGGCCAGAATCTCACTACCAGCTCCGAGTTGCTGCTGTGCTTCTTCGAACACAGAGGTGAAGCACGTTTCGCACCGCACTTCGAGGGTGAGGCCCCCGAAGCTTGTATCTCCTGTTTTGTTGCTACTGACGAGTTCTTTAAAGGTCACTGAATGTGCTGGTAGGAATGCTGTTAGGAATATGACGGAGACTTTATCCAAGATTGACATCCCTTTTGAGGTGATTGACGGGCCTGCATTGCATTGCATTGCATTGCATTTGGAGTTGGACGAGGTCTTGACTTTGGCTGTGAGCTCATCAACTGAGGCTTTTACGAATGCATGAAGGTATGGGATTGGATCGTATGAATGCCTTAGATCGGCTACGCTCTGGCATCAAGCTGGGTAAAATTTTGGTTGAAGAACACTTGAATGGGCTCTTAGCTACGTCCTTCAGCCAAATCACCCATGTCCAATGTATCGTCAGAGCACAAAACGCCCCTGAAAGCTCAATTTGACCAGTCAGCCAAAGACGTCGAAGCTGTTACCAAACAGTCTGAACGTCATACGCTGCCAAAGTGGAGAGGTAGGGCTCTTAGCGAGTAACAGCGATAACCAGAATCAATTTTGTTTGCCTGGCTGATTGAACTTCAGCTTTTGCATGAACCCTGTTCGCGCTCATTCTTTACTGGCATTCGTAGTGATTTGAATGAAACTAACCTTAGATTTAATCATACTCTAATCTGTTCATTGTCTCGAGCAATGAATAGGGTTTACCGGTGGGTTTCGGTAAATTTCCTTCCAGGGTATGGCTCTTTCGTGGAGAGGAGGAGCCATGCCTTCTTTCTATCGCTGCCCCGATCTCTCAGTGTTTATCTCCACAAGAATCCTTGATGAATATCACTCTTTTGCAGAGCTGATTAAATTTTTTTATATGGCCGCACTTCATTACCTTGTGATTCATTCCTGAAATTCAAAACAATTTCCGCAAGGCATAACTCTTATTTTTTTGCCAGAGAACACAAAAGAGCCTCCGGTCAGATTTTCAATGTAGTTGATACTAATGTTGCTTATTTTTTCTAAGTACTTGCTTTTTGTAAATAATGTGATGCCATTGGCTCTTGATATTGGTATTTCATAGTTTCCGTATGCACTGATCGAAAAGGACCAAGTCGCGCATCCTCCCTCGCTGATTCCTATAAACATCCTTCCGGCCACTCCATCGGGGACCATTACCGAAAGACGCATGAGTTCAGATGCTGCTGCCTCTGTAATGGATACATTCATAGATCCGATAGATCAGAATGTTATTCATAGTTGATTATTTTTCCGATCAGCTTACTTTGCTTGTCTTCTATTAAAGCAAAAGATACCTTGTCAAGTCCTGCTTTTACATATTATTGTCTCTATTTTTGCCTTTTGCTGTTCGTTGTTTTGATTATGTATTCTGTATCAGCAGATCTAGCCATTTAGTGAGCTAAAAGATTTGAATCTGCCGAGAGTTACTGCTTCAGCGGCTTATCGATGATGCAAGCCGTATCCATGCGAGTCATATTTGATTTCGTAGTTGTAAAAGATATATTTATGCCAAATCAAGCATTGTTTTGATCACCGTTAGACAGTAGCTCACACCAATGATGACAAAAACCATGATTAACCGTGTTGGATTTGTGTTGATGTATTTACTTTTTCTTGCATACTCTGTTCTTTCTTTGTCTGCTGCGGCTGGATTTGGAATATACTCAAACACAACATCTTCCGGTTTTGTTGGTGTTGCCAGTTTTGAATTCAATGTTTCGCAGCCTATCGTTTCTCCGAAGAGAGTCGTAAAAGCCGGACTTCTCTCTGATTGGTTGCTCATTGAATTGCCATATGTGCTTTAATTCTCTTGAATTATTCAGTAATTCGTTGCTATTTGTTTCACTGCAGATATTCTTCTGATACAGCGTCGTGTCACGAACTATCAAATTATTATTTTACTGAATCTCAAAACATTCGTAATAGCAAAAATCTTATTTGAACCTAAATTAATACAGAAAAAATGGACAGCCTTATGTCATCAAATTATTTTAAATGGTGCTGACTCTGCCCTTCCGACTGGGTGACTATTGAAGAGAAATACGAAAGCAAATTCAGATCTCTTCAATGATGCAACTAACACATTGCATATGTCTCATACGACTAAGCGTCAGGTTGATTGCAGTGACTCGACTGTGTTGTGCAGTTCACCAATATCTCTCAGTCCCTCAACAGAGAACCATGGGGAATTCTCCCAACTGAAGCCCTCACCCATCGTGGAATCTGGTGCAGTGATGTACCAGTGACAAGCAGTGTCGGGAACATCAACGGCACACTTGCTCCAATCGTCCTGCCACTGAGGAACCTGAACCCACATCAGCGCCGTAAACATCAAAGAGAAAATAGCTTTGATCATTTCTGGTAGAGCTCCTCAAGTTTTTCGCGACTGAAGTTGGCATAAAGAAGTTCCTCCCCTGGTTCAGGAGCTTCGGGGTGTCGTTTTACAGGTTTATCCCAGCTCGCATTTCGGATGTTTCCCCACATCATTGCGAAAGCACCCCCTGCTATCACTGCGAAGAAGAGGAAGTAGAGGGCTGCGAACCATCCATTCATATTCGTTTAACTTGCTTTACATTCCTTAATGTACACGGTAATTGGACTTGCTTGGCCCTTTCGCGCGAGGCGGCCAATGATTGGCTCGTCAACTGGGGGCCAATACTGTTACCCGTCAGTCAGTGGGCGGTTCTCCTTGGCAGATTGCGAACAGGCTCTCTTAGACCATTGAAATTGGGAGGTCACTCATGATTTTCACAATCTTGGCAATTTCTGCCGCTTCTGTCGGTGTGATGGCAATTTTTTATGGCGAGGTGGTCTTGCTGCAACGATGACAATCAATTCCGTTTGCTGCTCCTACTAAAATCTCAACAAAGTTCCCAGGATGTATCAACTCTGGAGTTAATAATTGCCCATTGAATTGGTTGATTGCGATGTATGGGGACTATTCCCATTTACCATGTCTTAGTGCAACTCCTGTCTCGAATTCTTCCATAAGAGCTACAACATCATCAACAGGATGTGTCATGCGTAGAAAAAATAGTCGAGACTTTAGCCACACGTTCTGTAAATATGCCTCATGTCCTTCTGGTACTCGTAAATCAAAGGATGAAAATCCTGGTCTTTCAGTCATCAATTTGACCTTTATCGCCTAATCCTATTCCTACCCTGGGATTATGCAGACGATGCCTGTAAACCAACATCAAGTATCTCCTAGGTAATCATACTTGGGTATATGTACTTTTCAGGTTTGCGTATTGCTTGATAAGTATAAATACTAATTTGTAGTCAACCACTGTAGTTTCCCCAATGCCTACCTCATAAGCAATATCTACAGGACGACAGCAGTGCTTGATCATGGTTCATTGTCGTGCGCTGCTCACTCCTGTTTGGGTATGCAGTTAATGTCCAATAAAAGCCCCGCCTTGAGACGGGGCTTCCATTTAATTGTATGGTCTAGGCGAAGATCAGAAGAGTCAGTGTGGTTTCATCTCTCAACCAGCCTGCTATTGAATGCGCTTCTGATTTGTAAAAAGTTAATTTCTATCCATCTCTAAAAGATATGGAGCAATGAATCCATTGTACTCAAGTTTTTTTATTGAGGATAATCCTTTCCATCCGTTAACAGATTTCCTGCATTCTAATTCTCCACATAAGCAAGGATTTGGAAAAAATTCGATTGAATAATTTCTCATGGCGTAATCGAATGTGATTTCTTCGCCTTTGTCGATACTCCTGAAGGCAATGAAATCATGAGCGCCAGATTTGTTTACTGCAATGCCGCACGAAGGGCTGCATGAGTGATTCACCTTGCTGATTAACCCACCATGCTGAACATGCCGCGAAGCAGAGACTTGAGAAGCATGGGAGTGATTCGCTTTTAATTCCTTTTCAATGACTCCAACCATCACGATTTCACCAATCGAAAATGATTTGGTTGAGAACACACCCTCTCCACGGCCTGGAGTGGCCTTCAATTCGTATCCAATTGCCAAAAGATGATCCCTTATGAAATCACTTTCTTCGATTTATTTTTTTTTCGCAATGAGTATTTCATCTTATTTGTTTATACAATATTTTTAAAACTTAACACCATACCACCCCTTTTTAGCGAATTTTATGTAGAAATTTATTGTGCGGAACTCAAGACTTTGCCAGTGTTTCGAATTAGCTCGAATCTTCATTGCATTGATGATCAAATTGTTTTCTAGAATTGTTTGAATTAAGAATTCGGTTCTAGAGATAGGGACGTGAAATTAATGATTTGTTTTTGATTTTGTGCTATGTGGACCTCTGTCTTGCTGTAATTCTTTGAATCAGCATCAGCGATTTGGTCTAGAATGCGTGAGCGTGTGAGACTATTGCCCCTTGAATACATCATTTGCGTAACGGCAATAACAGCAGTAATTCAGGCGAAATGCCTGATCCGTCATCTACGCTAATTGAAGTAAATTTCCCCGCTTGAAGTATCACGCATTCTTTTGAGTGATTTCAGTGACATCACTTTTCGAATGAGTTGGCGATGAACACTCTAATTAGAGATTTCAAGTGGCAGCCCAGTTCCGCAATAGCGTTCGGGTGCTTTTTAAAGAGGATTGCTAGGACAAGTTCATCGCTGCAACAGAGGAATGGGTTACTAATGACGGGATGTTGGATGCTTACTGGGCAAAAACAGGTGATTGTCTTTTTGCTTTGTTGGTTTTTGGGCGACCGAGGAGAAGCTCGTTTCCGCCAGGCCTCAGATGATTGAGCATCCAAATTCCGTCCTTGACTTTTTTGAAGAACTTTCTCCAGAGTTGGGAGTAATTGACCCTGTTTCAGGACCTGTTGTTACCCATAAGAGCTTATGAAATTTATCCTTTTGAGTGAGTGGCATCACAGGTCGGCGACTGGACGATTTTTCTCTGCGAGAAGGCCGACAACAGCTCCAGCCTCAACTTGAGATTTAGTGATCCGATTCCGAATTGATTGTCAAATCCTGTCAATAGAGATCGCAGGATGCTCAGAAAGTCGTGCGTAAAACCAGTGGTTTACCAGAAGTCATTTGCACACGTACTCCTGAGCAATAAAAAAACCGCCCCTTGCGGAGCGGCGGAGATGTCAGTTGGGACCTGACTTATTAGCGAGTCGGGGAGACAGGATTCGAACCTGCGGCATCTTGCTCCCAAAGCAAGCGCGCTACCAAACTGCGCCACTCCCCGGCACCTCACCAGATTAACTGTCGGTGGTCAGCCGTTCTGCAAGAGCAACGCCGCTGCGGATTGCACCTTCGCCTGTTCCGAAGTGAGGGCCCTCTATCCAGTCGCCGCAAAATCCAACAGCGCTTCGGTGACACCATTGCAAATGACTGGGTACGGGGTGATGCAGAGGTTGTGCTGCTCCCCAGCGCATCACGCCCATGGATCGAGCTGATTCCAAGGCCTTTCTGAGGCCAGGCCACGCCATGAGGAGTTCAGGTAATACAGCTTCTAAGCGTTTCGCCTCAGATTCCAGCAAGGCGGGCTGGGTACTGGGATCGATCGTTGCGCCGCTGTGCAACCCATGGACCACCAACCCAAGCCGAGCATCGGTTTGTCGATGCAGCACAATTCGCTCCACTCCCCAGCGAGTTTGTGCATCTGGAGTGAGCCAGATTTGCCAGGGCCATTCAGGTTGCTTTAAGGACACGTCTCCTAAATCGAGCATTAGATTCCAGCGCACCGTGGATGCGCTGGCCTCCAGGGTGGTTAAAACCGCGTCTAACTCAGGGTCGTCTCCTTCCGGAACAGCGGTTCGTAGAGGAACATCGTCCCACTTGAGCATTGCCAGTGAGCGTGGATGGGCTAGCAAGTTGCCACTCAGCACCAGACGTTTGGCCTGGAGTTGCCAACCCTTGGATTCATCCGACAGCATCCAATGATCTGGAGTGCGGTTGAGCCATCGAACCCGTGTGCCGAAGTGGCTCGCTAAATCAGATGAGCTGCGTGCAAGCAGGGCTTCACAGACACTCGCCATAACGGGTCTGCCGGTCCACCAATGGCCTTGAGATGTGAATGTCGGATCAACGACTACGATCTGGCCGTTTGCATCGATCGCCACCTCGTCATTGACGACGCGTTGCAGGATGGCCTCACGTCGCAACGGGTCCAGCAGGGCATCAACCGCGGCTGGAAGGGATTCACTCAGGCGGATGGCCGGAGCGCCATGGTTGACGCACCACTGTGGGTCGGTTCGACTGCGACGACTCGCCGTTCGTCCTCCCGGACCTCGCCCGGCTTCCACTAAGGCAACGCGACCCTGATATCCCAGCCTCTCGAGTGATGACAGCAGACTGCTTCCGCCAAGCCCGCCTCCGATAACAACAAGGTCGTAGTAATTCACGCGTTGCGATTACATCCAGAAGCGCTCTGCAGCTGCTCTTGAGAAAAGACCTCCCAAAAGAGCTAACAAGATTGTGACTCCGAAAAAGATGAAATAAGCCATTCGAAATCGTTGTCCAGAACTATGAAGTTGAGGCTTTCTAACAGCCTTAAAAAGAAGGAGGACGATGCGTCTTAAGACGGCATCATTCCGTAAGAATGGGTCGCCTGAGATTCGAACTCAGGACCAGCCGGTTAAAAGCCGGATGCTCTACCGCTGAGCTAGCGACCCTTGCCTGCTTGGGCGTGCCATTTCGGCACCAATGGAGAGTATCACTTGGTCTGCCATCAACGAAGAGACTTATGGGCAACGACATCCCAGCCATGCCAGCGCAGGTCCCGTGGCCCAATCCCTCGATAGCGCCATCCGCTTGGGTGGCTGCGAGTGCTGTGGTGATCGGCGCCGTTTCGATGGCGGATGGGAGCAGTCTTTGGCCCACGGCGGTGGCACGGGGGGACATGGCGGCCATCAGGATCGGTGCCTTCAGCAACGTTCAAGACGGTGCTGTGCTGCACGGCGATCCGGGGCAACCGGTCTGGATTGGCCAAGAGGTCACCATCGGCCACCGTGCCGTGATCCATGGGGCGACCTTGGAAGATGGCTGTTTGGTGGGGATTGGCGCCATCGTTTTAAACGGCGTCACCGTTGGAGCAGGTGCGCTCGTGGCGGCGGGTTCTGTGGTGACGAAAGACGTCCCACCACGCACGATGGTGATGGGGATTTCGGCCAAGGTCTGTCGTGAACTCTCTTTGGAGTGCGTGGAGGAGCAACACGCCCATGCTCGCCGTTACTCAGATTTGGCTCAATTGCACGCCCAACGTCCGGATTGATTGCATCGAAATGGATCAGCTGGAAGGAAAAGTCTCGATATCTGGCGTGTTGTCCGTAAGATCACATAACGCATTTCCCTGTTCCAAGCATGGTCCGAGTTGCTCTTGGCCTGGTTCTAATCCTTGCCATCGTCGGTTACTCGGCCTTCAGTGTGATTACCACTGGTCAGGTGCTGGGTATCGATGCTCGTGTCTTCCTCGTGATCGCTCCAATCCTTGCGGCGCTGAGCTGGGCAGCCTTCAACATCGGTCGCGCTGCAGTTGGACAAGTTCAGCTCTTGATCAGACGCAGCCGCGCCTGATTCAGGCCCTTTAAACATTCCTAGGCTGAGCACAGCCTCGCCTGCTCAATTGCCCAACGATCGATCCGTCACCGTGTTGGGGGCTGGGCTTGCCGGTACTGAAGCTGCATGGCAGGTTGCTTGTGCAGGCATACCGGTCACCTTGGTTGAGATGAGGCCGGTACTTCGCTCGCCGGCTCACCACAGCAGTGATTTTGCTGAATTGGTGTGCAGCAATAGTTTTGGTGCCCTGAGTAGCGATCGTGCAGCCGGTTTGTTGCAAGAGGAGTTGCGTCGGTTGGGCTCTCTCGTGATTCGCACGGCTGATGATCATGCCGTCCCGGCTGGTGGTGCTCTCGCCGTGGATCGTGGTCGTTACAGCGCTGCGCTTACTGAAATCCTCGATCAACATCCCTTGGTCACGATTGAACGTCGTGAGCAGCTGGCTCTGCCGGATGTTGATGCCGTCACCGTGCTGGCGACGGGCCCCTTAACAAGTGAATCCCTTGCGAATGATTTGCGGGGTTTCACCGGCCGAGATGACTGCCATTTCTTCGATGCGGCGAGCCCCATCGTCCACGGCGACAGCATTGATCTTAATTTGGCTTTTCGCGCGAGTCGTTACGACAAGGGCGACGCGGATTACATCAATTGCCCGATGAACAAAACAGAGTTTCTCGCTTTCCGTGAGGCTCTGCTGGACGCCGAACAAGCGGAACTCAAGGATTTCGATCAGGAGAGCGCCAAATTCTTTGAGGGTTGCTTGCCGATTGAGGAGTTGGCCCGCCGTGGTGAAGACACCATGCGATACGGGCCTCTGAAGCCCATTGGTCTTTGGGATCACCGTTGGGGAGACGTCAACGACCGTGACGTGCGAAGGGCGAAACGTGCCTATGCCGTTGTGCAACTGCGTCAGGAAGACAAGGACGGTCGCTTGTGGAATCTTGTCGGCTTCCAGACCAACCTCAAATGGGGTGAACAGAAGCGGGTTTTACAAATGATCCCCGGTCTAGCCCAGGCGGAATTTGTTCGTTTTGGGGTGATGCATCGCAACACCTTCCTCGAATCGCCCCAGCTGCTCGAGCCAACGTTGCAGTTCCGCAGCCGCCGGCATTTGTTGGCTGCTGGGCAGATCACAGGAACAGAGGGTTATGCGGCGGCCGTTGCTGGTGGTTGGCTGGCGGGAACCAATGCGGCTCGTCTCGTGCGGGGGGTGGATCCCATTGCGTTGCCGAACACAACGATGGGTGGTGCTCTCACTCACTTCGTGAGCGAAGCGCCCACCAAGAAGTTCCAGCCCATGCCCCCCAACTTCGGGCTGCTGCCAGAACTGCCCGAACGGATTCGCGATAAACGAGCCCGTTACGGCGCTTATCGCGATCGAGCCTTGGCTGATCTTGAGCCAATTCGTGTGCTCATCCGAGAACCGTTGCTGGCATGACCCACTCCACCGCTTCGGCCCGATGTCTTGAACTGCGCTCCCTGCGGTTTGGGGTTTGGGCCAATGCGGTGATGGCGTTGGCTGGTTTGTCAGCTCATGTGCTGACAGGGTCGGTCGTCCGCTCTTTTGCTCGATGGGCTCTACTCAGCGGTCTTGGTGGGCTCATCTTTCATGGCGAGTCGCATCTGCAGAAACGTGGTGCGCCCCCCCAGATCGGGGCTGGCCCTATGGCTATGAAGGGCAGGAGGCTCTTTATGTGTTGTTTCGATCCCTGGTGCTGTTGGGGGTGATCGGTTTTGGCCTCAGCAGCGCAGTAGGCACCTTGATTTCCTGGTGGGGTGGTGCGGTCATTGCCCCGATGCGGCTTGAACCCGTGGCGATTTACACCTTTGCTATCACCGTGTGTTGCGCCCTACTGGCTTGGCGTCACCAGCGGGATTGGCGGCGCACTGGGTCGGTTTCGTTGTTGTTGCAGACCGAGGCGCGTCATGCTCGGATTGATGCCCTGATCACGTTGGCGACAGGCTTAGCGCTCTTGGCTTCGCCCTTGTTGCTCGGGACACCCCTGTCGGTGATCGCCTCGATCACCGATCCCCTGCTTGTGCTCTTGGTGACCTTGGTGTTGTTGCGGGAACCCTGGACAGCATTGCGTTAAGCGATGGCCCAGGCGGCAGGCTGCAGCGCCGACCGAGACGTTTTGGAGTGCACGCGAGCCGTGTTGATGCAGCAATTGGTGGGGCTTCAGCTGCAGATGATGGATTTCACCGTGCAACAGCTTGGCCGTACTGCCTTTGTGGTGGTTTACATCAACCCTGTGCAACCGCAAGACGGGTTTGGGATTGATGGGCTTCGCTATCAAAGTGATCAATGCTGTAGTTCAGCACTGGGCCGGCCGGTGCGGTCTGAGGTGATCCTTACGGTGAACCCTCCGATCCATCATTTGAATCCAACTCCGCAGGCTGCCCCTTAGCGTCGTCTCTAGTGGTGTTCGAAGCTTTGGGCGATCAGCAGCAATGGGATGCCGTCGTGATCGGCTCCGGTGTGGGTGGTTTGGTGACAGCGAGCCAGCTCGCGGCGAAGGGCGCAAAAACGCTGGTGCTTGAGAGGTACATCATTCCTGGGGGGAGCGGAGGCGCATTTCATCGGAATGGTTACACCTTTGACGTGGGTGCCTCGATGATTTTTGGGTTCGGGGAGAAGGGCTATACCAACCTGCTGACACGAGCTTTGGCGGACATCGGGGAACATTGCGAGACCATTCCTGACCAAGCCCAGCTGGAATATCACATGCCTGGCGGATTACGCATTGCCGTCGATCGGAATTACGACACCTTCATTGCGGATCTGTCCGCCTGCTTTCCCCATGAAGCCGAGGGCATTCGTCGTTTTTATGACGCTTGCTGGCAGGTGTTCAACTGCCTTGATGCGATGCCGTTGTTGTCGCTTGAGGATCCTGCTTATCTCACCAAGGTTTTTTTTAAAGCACCTTTCGCGTGCTTGGGCTTAGCGCGCTGGCTTCCGTTCAACGTAGGGGCCGTTGCGCGTCAGCACATCAAAGACCCGCAACTGTTGAAGTTCATTGATATCGAATGTTTTTGCTGGTCGGTGATGCCCGCCGATCGCACACCAATGATCAATGCTGGGATGGTGTTTTCAGACCGTCATGCGGGTGGGATCAACTACCCCAAGGGTGGGGTGGGGGTGATCTCTCAAAAGCTTGTGAAAGGCTTGGAGCGCCATGGGGGAGCGATTCGCTACAAAGCGCGCGTGACCAAGGTGTTGATTGAAAAGGGCCAGGCTGTTGGAGTGCAGTTGGCTGATGGCGAGATCATTCATGCCAAACGAGTGATCTCCAATGCCACCCGTTGGGACACCTTTTCTGGTGAGGTAGGAGCGGCGAAGGGTGAAAGTCAGGCCCTGGTAGGGCCTGACCAAACCCCGTCAAAGGAGCAGGTTTGGCGCAGACGTTATGTACCTTCCCCCTCGTTTTTATCGCTTCACCTGGGCGTACGTGCAGATTTGATTCCGGCCGGCACTCATTGCCATCACTTGTTGCTGGAGGACTGGGAGCGGATGGAAGATGAGCAGGGCGTCATCTTCGTGTCGATGCCATCTCTGCTCGATCCCGATTTAGCCCCAACGGGGCATCACATCGTCCATACCTTTACGCCGTCATCGATGGAGGGGTGGAAAGGGTTGAGTCCGTCGGAGTACAAAGCCAAAAAAGAGGCTGATGCGGCGCGCATGATTCAACGTTTGGAGGCGATTCTTCCTGGTCTCTCCGCTGCGATTACCCATAAGGAGATCGGAACACCTCGCAGTCACCGTCGCTTTCTAGGACGTTTTCAAGGTAGTTATGGCCCGATTCCAGCGATGCAATTACCGGGTTTGTTGCCGATGCCGTTCAATCGCACTGGGGTGAAGAATCTGTATTGCGTCGGGGATTCTTGTTTCCCCGGACAAGGCCTAAATGCTGTTGCCTTCAGCGGATTTGCCTGCGCGCATCGGGTCGGTGCCGATTTGGGTCTGAACCCTTGGGCCCTGCCGGCGTGATGGGCTGATTAGCCTTTTGCCACTGAAAAGATGTGATGCCAATTAATCCGGAGCCATCGTCTGAACAACTCGCGAGGTTTATGGAGCAGCGTGGAGATATCCACAAACCATGGAATCTTCAAATCCTGCGGCTTCAGAAACTGAAAGAGGCCAAAAAGACGATGGATCCGATGGAGTACATCGCCAAACTTCAAGAGGCCCATGCCGATTTGATGCGCTTGGGCAAATTTTGGAATGGTCGAGAAGCTGAGGTGTTTGAGGGGGTTTATGTGCCTTCGGAACTGATTGAGCCGTTGCCTGGATCGCCCGACGATCGTTGACCTCTATGGAACGTTTTGGTCTTTCTCCTCTGATCCGCTTCACCCTCTTGGGCTTGTACGTGGCGTTGGTGCTCCCATTGCCAGTCATGGCCCCCCAAGCCTTAAGACCCTTGATGGTGGGTGCTTTGATCTTGGGGCTTGTGTTGGTTGTGGGCTTGCTTAGCGAGCAGGTTGAAACCGATGCTGCAGGCCTCCGGGTGAGTTACCCAAGCTGGATTCGTTGGTTGCTGCATCGGAGTTGGTCGATGCAGTGGGATGACATCCGTGCCCTGGTCCCTGTCGGGACGAGTCAAGGTGGCACTGTGTATTACTTAAAAGCCGTTGATTGTCGCCATCAATTACTTCCCCAGCGCATCGAGAGGTTCGATCTATTTTTGGAGGTTCTGAATGAGCGTTCAGCCATCTCAACTAAGGGAATTGGTCGGCTGACGCCCCCTTGGACCTATCAAGTTCTTGCCTCACTCGCAGCTCTAATGGTGGCTGGAGAACTTATATCTGGATTGGCGATTGCTCAGGGTTGGATCAGCTTGCCGGCAGGTTATCCAGGCTGAAGCGATAACCCCTTTGACGCACGGTGGTAATTCCACCGCCTTCTCCAAGCCCCGCCTGCTCAAGCTTGCGCCGAAGCGTGAGGACTTGGGTATCAACGGACCGTGGTCCACCACTAAACGGAGGCCACGCCATCCGGAGCAGCTCTTGGCGACTGCGAACCAGCCCTGGAGGCATCAGTAAGGCACAAAGCAGAGCAAATTCCCGAGGACTCAGTTCCACAGGTTTATCTCGGAGCGTGACCTGCCTCAGCAGGAGATGCACTTCAAGAGGACCGACGGTGACGCGCTCTTGAAGACCGCTATGACCTCTTTTTAAGAGAGTGCGGCAACGTGCCGCCAACTCTTCCAGACCAAACGGCTTGCGCAACACATCGTCGGCCCCATCTTCCAGGAGGCCAACAACTGGTTCGGCACCGCTGCGGGCTGTCAACACGATGACTGGGCAGCGCAGTTGTCCTGCAAGGCGGAGTGCAGAACTCTGCTCAAGGATCTCAGCACTCACCAAGAGGTCAGGGGACTGGTCCTGACAAACTTCCAGAGCTTCGACGGCTCGTCCCACGGCAGCTGTGAGGTGGCCGTCTTGACGGAGACGTTGCACTAGAACAGTGCGCAGGGTTGGGTGCGGCTCAACCACAAGAACACGTGAGGGTTCCAGACCGCTTCCGGAGCCAGGCAAGGTCACGGCCTGGTCAGTGGGAGTGCTCGACTCACTAAGTAAGTCTTGTGGCGTTGAGGTCACTGGATCGAACAATGCGCCACTAGGCTAGTACCAATTTATTCGAGCGCTGGTAGCGAGAGCTGCCGTCTTCGTCCAATGACGTCACTTGATGACCCACAGGCCATCCGTCATTTCCAGTCCATTTGTGATGCGTGTCAAGAGCTAACGACGCGATTTCACACGCCCTCCGAGCTGCGTCTGTACGCAGACGGTTACCTCCATGCGCTTCGCAAAACCGGGTCTCTCGATATCCGTGAGCAATATCGACTAGAACAGCTAATCGACCGCTGGATCTTGGATCCGTCGAGTTTCATTGGGCCGGATGGGGATCTCAGCACGCTGTACATGCAGCATCCCCACGGCTATTGAAATCAGCTAACTCGCCAAAGCCACTTCAAGTTTTTCTTTGAGTTCGCCGGAGTTGTACATCTCGATCAAGATGTCGGATCCACCCATGAATTCCCCCTTCACATAGATCTGAGGAATCGTTGGCCAACTCGAGAATTCTTTGATTCCCTGACGAATCTCCGGGTCGGAGAGCACATCAAAAGTTTCAAAAGTCACCCCGAGCGAGTGCAGAATTTGCACCACGTTGTTGGAGAAGCCGCATTGCGGCATCAACTTCGAGCCCTTCATAAAAACGAAGATTGGGCTCGTCGCGATCAAGCTATCGATGCGTGATTTGGTGGAAGCGTCCATGACGAGGAAGAGAGTTCTCGAGAACTACGAAGGAATGGAGGTGTTGAGTGCCAAAGCGTGAATGGCCTCACTGGCGAGCTCTTGTTGTAAAGCTCCGTACACCATTTGGTGTTGCCGGATACGTGACAGGCCACTGAAAGCGGAAGACACCACACTCACTTGGAGATGGTCTCCACCGCCAGTGAGGTCTTCAACGGTCACCGTTGCATCAGGAATGGCACGTTGGATCGCAGATTCGACCGCGGACGGCTGCACCATGACGAAAGCTCCCAATTCAATGATGTTGGCAGATGAACTCAGCTGCCTGGTCGTGATGCACCTTTGAACTCGGTTTCTACAAAACCAAGTTCGACAAGGCTTTGATACGCCTTCTGACCTTGAGGTTTGGATGGTGTCATCAGCTTTACCACCTCAACGAGGACGGGAACGGCAACTTCTGGCTGGTTTTGACGACGGAAGAGAGCCGCCAATCGCAAATCTGATTCAGCGATCAGGCCAAGGGCTTCGCGTCCTTTTTGGTCCATCTCTCGGGGGATGCGCGCATCCAGCCCGCGGAATGCACCGCTCAAATCACGATAAAACGAAAGCAGTTGTTTCGACACTTTGCGAGCCTTGTCGTATTCGGTGCGAGCACTGGCAAGGTCTCCTCGGGCTGCTGCGGCATCGCCACGGGAGATCATCCCGCGAACGGCCGAAGGATTAAAGCCACTTTCGCTTTGCGCCAAAACCCGGTCGCTTGGGGCCTGTTGAGCGAGGACTGGCGGAGCTGTGACGCCAAGGGTGGCCACTAGGGCGGCAGCCGTCAGCAGAGAGCGACAACCCATGGGGTCAATCGGAGCAATTTGAAGAAACTTTAGAAGGCTTTTAGTGGACGTCCAACAGCCTTGCGGGCCGCTTGTTCAGCCGTATGCATCGCAGCGGTGAGTTGGCTGTTGAATTGCTGTGAAGCATCTCGACCTGTTTCTGAGGGTACGTGCAAGGCCTCTCCAAAGCAGATCGCTGCACGACTGAACGGTCGTGGCGGGGCTTGGCTGTAGCCCAGACCAACTGGAATGACAGGAACTTGAACGCCTTGACTTTGGGCGAGCTGGGCAAGACGCATCAGCCCACCACGCACCTGAATCGGTGCATCGGTGCGGTGAATCCGCCCTTCTGGAAACACCACCAGCTGTTGGCCACTAGCCAATAAATCAATGGCAAGCCGCAGGGTGGTCATCGATGGGCGCCCTTGATTGACAGGGAAACAGCCCAAACGTTGTAGGAACCAACCCTGCAGTCCTTTCATTTCAGTCGTCGTCACCATGAAGCGACAATCGCGGCCCGTAACCCGTCGGCCTGCTGCCATGGGTAGGAGCAGTGCATCCCAACGGGCTCGATGGGTCGGAGCCAAAAGAACGGGTCCGTGATGCGGTAATCGTTCGCGATGCAACACCAGCCGTTCCCGGAACTGCAATGGCAGCGCCAGGTCTTGGGTGGCCAGCATGGCCAGGGGCGCCCAAAATCGGTCGATCCCGACCTTTAAAGAGCTTTCTCGGGTCGCCAGTGCCGCTGTCAACGGGGAACAGTCGTCAGGAAAACCTCGAGAATTTAAGGCCCGCCGGCCAACCTGCATAGGATTTATCCATTAATACAAGCCTCCATGGCCAGCCTGGGCGTCAATATCGATCACATCGCCAACATTCGCGAAGCGCGACGCACGGTGGAACCCGATCCAGTGCCAATGGCGATGCTTGCGGAATTGGGTGGTGCTGATGGGATCACGGTTCATCTCCGCGAAGACCGTCGACACATCCAAGACCGAGATGTTCAACTCCTGCGGCAGACCGTTCGGTCTCGACTGAACTTGGAGATGGCGGCAACGGCAGAGATGGTGGCCATCGCTTTAAAGGTGAAGCCCGACATGGTGACCTTGGTGCCAGAACATCGCCAAGAGGTGACAACTGAGGGTGGTTTGGATGTGGTGGCGCAGTTGTCGGAACTCACCGCAATGGTGAGCCAGCTTCAGGCCAGCGGTATCCCGGTGAGTTTGTTTGTGGATCCCGTGACCACTCAGTTGCAAGGCTGTCGTGATTCCGGGGCGCGCTGGGTGGAACTCCACACCGGGAGGTATGCGGAAGCCAGTTGGAATGACCAGCCCCATGAGTTGGCTCGACTCACAGAAGGCACTGCCACGGCCAGTGTCATGGGTTTACGGGTGAATGCAGGCCATGGGCTTACATATCAAAACGTGGAGCCTGTGGCCGCGATCCCCGGAATGGAGGAACTGAATATTGGCCATACGATCGTTGCCCGATCTGTTGTCGTTGGACTGCAACATGCGGTGCGGGAAATGAAGACTTTGATTCAGAATCCGCGGCGTGACCCCTTGTTTGGACAGGCACTCGAATGCCCACTTATCACTTCATTGCCGCCAGCGAGAAGTTCCTCACGGTCGAAGAACCCCTTGAGGAAGTGCTGAAAGAGCGCCGCCGTCACTATGCAGAGACCAACCGAGAACTCGACTTTTGGTTGGTGATTCCCCCAGTATTTCTTCAAGCACCCGAGTTGGCTGAGCTGGCCAGCCAAGTGCCGCAACCATCAGCTGCGGTTGTATCCACAGATGGAAGCTTCATCACATTTTTGAAATTACGGTTGGAATACGTTGCCGTGGGACGTTTTGAGGCTCCCTCACCGTTCATTCCTGACCCTTTGTCTGGGAGCTTTTGATGGATCCAAGTTCATTACCTGTGTCCAAGCGGATCACGTTGTTGGTTCGGGCCTTGAATGGTGCAGAAAAAACCAATCAGGCCCTCGCAACTTGTGCGGATGGCGATGCCATGGTGGATATTTTGTTGGGCGCATCAGCGAAGCTTGGTCTTCGTTTGACTCGACGTGATCTCACTGAAACTCCGCCGATTCGGGATTGGATTTGGTTTAAAAATAATCAGCCCTTAATTACGATTGGTAAGTGATTTGTCAATGTGAGTGAATTGCAGATGTTAAAATAACAATCGTGAAAAACTTGATCAGTTGGGGTCTTTTTGGAGAATATCAATATTAATTATTTTGTAAGATGTGCAGTTTTTCATTACTGATTGATCATGTCTATGGGTTGAAGTGTGATTGAAGTAAGTCGTTTGTTGAGATGATTAAGTTCGTGCTAATTGAATGTTTGATTGGGCTCTGGCTTGTTGAGGAAAGCTGCAGAGCTGATGCCTGTTTGAAGAATCTTGCCGTTTAAGTTTTGATCTTTTGTTGTTTGAGGCGAAATTTTTTATATCCATGTCGATTATTCTGTTCATGTGAACCTCGTTGTCTGCGGCTTCAGGATCCAGCCCCACCGGTTCTGTTGTGGAACCGAGATGGGGCGTCGCATCCTTCGATGTCTTTCTCGCCAGGTGCTGATTATTTTGTGGGGGTAGGCCAGCCCAGCTTGAGCGGGTGCTTTCTGTTCTTAATGGTGATTCAGGACTTTGCTGACCCTCTATCGCAGCAACCGCGCTGAATTCCTCGCCCAGTTGCTGGCTCAGCAATTGATTGATCAGGAGCCGGGACCGTTTGAAACGCTAGAGGTGCTGGTGAACACCTGGCCCACCAGCCGCTGGTTGGGGGAACAGCTGGCGGTAGCGAATGGAATTAGCTCGTTGGTTCGATTTCCCTTTCCGGGCAGTCGTTTTCGAGAGTTGGTTCGTCAGGTTTTAGAGCTGCCCGCGAAGGAAGCCGATCCCTGGCGCGCCAACCACTTGGTATGGCCCGTGCTGGAACTCTTGCCGGACCTGCTCGAGCAGCCTGCCGCTTCGCCGCTTCAACGATGGTTGGATGGTCGAGAAAGTGGTGGCCATCACCAAGCACTGAGTCGTGATCGCTGGCAGCTGGCTCGGGTGATCGCCGATGCCTTCGACGATTACGCGCTGTATCGCGCTGATCAATTGGCTCAGTGGAGTTCATCCCCACAGTCAGCAGAGTCCGGCTGGCAGCCGCTGCTTTGGCATCGTTTGGCGGACCGATTGCCCCGTGCGCCCTTTGGCCTGCAGGTCCGTGAAGCCATCGACCGATTGCGGCGCGGTGTGGTGTCAGCTGACTCTCTTCCTGAGCGTCTGCGTTTGTTTGGAATCAGTGCCCTCGCCCCCGTGCAGGTGGAACTGATTCAGGCCCTCTCTGGTGTGCTTGATGTGGAGGTGTATCTCCTCACTCCCTGCCCCGATCTATGGCAACGCTGTGGCAGCCGTCGAGAGCTACTCCAGGAGGCTTGGTTGGAGCCCCCAGATGGCCATTGGCTTGAGGCTGCACCAAGGCTTGAAGCCAGTTTTGGTCGGATGGGCGCTGAGTTCCAGCAACTGTTGGAGGGATCGGGTGATGTGCAGTTGGGGGAGCGGCGCGAGGGTGATCTCTTTGCCTCCCCGGTGCAGATGGCTGAGCCGTCTCTTGGTTTGCCATCCCTTTTGGAACAGCTGCAGGAGCAGCTGGTGGATCCGCATCAGGCCGTTGGACTGAACCGGCTGGCAGATGATCAATCGCTTTTATTTCAAGCAGCCCCTGGGCCCTGGCGCGAGGTGCAGCTGGTGCGTGATCGGATTCTCCAATGGCTAGCTGCGGATCCCGACCTCGCTCCACGTGATGTTCTGGTGATGACTCCGCAGGTGGATCGTTATGCCCCGTTGCTGAATTCGTTGTTCAACGATTCCGATGCCATTGGTGTCGATCTCCCCTGGCGTCTGACCGACCGCAGTCAGCAAAGCAGTCCTGGACTGTCCATGGCCATGCTCAACTTGCTGGAGCTGGCGGCTGGCCGTTTAACGGCTACTGGCTTAGAGCAATGGCTAGCTAATCCTGCGCTTCAAGACTTACAAGGGTTGTCGTCGGACGACTGCGTTTTGATGACGCGGGTTTTGCAGCGCACCGGCTTCCGCTGGGGGCTTGATGCAACGGAACGGGGTGGAGACGAAACCCATGGTTTGCGCTGGTGTTTAGACCGCTGGCTTTTGGGCCTGGTGTTGCCTGTACGTGAAGGATTAGCCCTCGATGGTGTAGCACCGTTCCAGTGGGAACTCGATCCGGAGCGATTAGTGCGTTGGTGGACGTTGCTGGATCGCATGGTTTGGATGATTGAGCAGTTCAGGCGACCACGCACTTGTTCTGCGTGGGTGACGTTGCTGCAGTCGGTGTTGCAGGAGTTGTTTGGGGATGGCCGCACTTGGAGTGGTGAACTACAAACCTGGACTGCAGCCCTTGAAGATTGGCGATTGCGGGCCATCGATTGCGCGCTGGAGCTTGATATCGCCGTTGTCTTGGAGGTGCTCAATGAAGCTCTTTCGGTGGATAGCGGTCGTTTCGGGCACCGCACTGGTTCACTCACAATCAGTGCCTTGGAACCGATGCGGGCCATTCCCCACAAGGTGATTGTGTTGATGGGGCTCGATGGTGCGGTGTTCCCGCGTCCGAATCAACGCCCCGGATTTCATTTGCTCGAGCAGCAACGACGGCTTGGCGATCCTCGCGGAAGTGATCAAGACCGGTACGTCTTGCTGGAGGCATTGATGTCGGCACGACGCCACCTGTTGATCAGTTGGTGTGGTCGCAATGAACGCACCGGTGAGGCTCAACCCCCTGCCGCTCCGGTGGAGCAATGGTTGGCCCAACTCAACCAGGAGTTATCCACCAGCAGCATCGACGGGTTGGTGCTGACGCCGGCAGCCAACCCGTTAGCGCGCAGCAACTTCGACATTGAGGCGCCTTTGAGCTGCGATCGTCGTCAGCTGGAGGCCCGGCGTTGGTTGGATCGCTCTCGACCGGAACCGCAGCAGGCATTGGCGTGGCCGCTGGTTTGGCCATCCACTCACGCTGATCCCAGCACCAGGTCCAACCCACAAGAGCCGTTGGTGTTTGAAGAGCTTTTGCGCTGGATGCATCAACCTCAAGCGGCTTGGTTGCGTTCGAGGGGGCTTCGACCGGGTGAGGGGATCGATGCCGTGGAGGATCTCGACCCCCTCGAGCTCAATGCCCTTGAGCGTTATCAGCTGTTAGATCAAAACCTTGAACAGTTGCTTGCCGCCGGAACGTTGCCGGATTGGAGGTCGCTGCTGGCTGGTCAGGGGGTGTTGCCGGCTGGCGCTGGCGCTGCCCTGGAGCAACAGGAGTTGGCTGACCGTTGGCAACGTCTCAGACGTCAGCTCGACAGCCTGGGTTCTTGCCGTTGCGAGAGCGTATCAATTGAAGGTCTGCTCCGACCGCTTGTGTTCGCTGGAGAGACCCAAGTGGTGGTTCAGGCCGGAATGCTGAGCGCGGCAGGCGTAATGCGTGGTTGGCTTCAACATCTCCACCTTTGCCGGTTGACTCCAACCCCCACAGCGGTGATTGCCCGCAGTACCCGTGCCATCGGTGCGGAGATTCATCTGCACTGGTCGGCGTTGCCAACGGACCAAGCGGATCAGCAGCTGGCAACGCTGCAAGAACTGGCTCAGCAGGGAATGCATCAGTGCTGGCTCGTTCCTCCCAAAAGTGGTTGGCAGATGGTTTGGCATGAGCAGCGCAAACCCGGAACAGGCTTGGATCGCTTTCGAACGTGTTGGCAAGACGAGCGCCTGTCGCCAGCACTTCAGCTTTGCTTTGGAGCAGAGCTGGATGCGGATGCGTTGCTGCAGGCGGCGGGGTTTGAGGCTGCCTGCACGGCGCTTTATCAACCCCTTTTTCGAGCGCGGCGTAGTTGATGGCAACCATGGCTGAGCGCTTTGACGCCAATACCTATCCACTTGAGCCTGGGATCCGTTTGTTGGAAGCCAGTGCTGGAACGGGCAAAACCTTCGCGCTGGCCCATCTCACCCTTCGCTTGATCACCGAGGCCGCTTACCCGTTCGAAGCGCTGCTTGTAGTGACCTACACCGAAGCGGCCGCGGAGGAATTGCGTTCTCGTATTGGTCAGCGCTTGCAGCAGGCGCTGGTTGGATTGGAGCAATTGGAGAACGAAACGCCCCCGCAGGCGTCCGATCCGGTCATGGCCGCATGGTTAGAGCAAAGCACCGCGTCTTCGGATCGACGCACCAGAATTCGACGGTTGCTTGTTGCACTAGAGCAACTCGACCGCGCTGACATCGCCACAATCCATGGTTTTTGTCGCCGCAGCCTGCGCCGTTTGGCCCTAGATAACGGGGCGGCGATCGAACCACAACTTGAGAGCGATGCAGCAGCACTTCAGGCCGAGGTGGTGCAACACCTGTGGCAGCAAGAGCTGTTAACCCTTCCCGATGACCAGTTTCAAGGCCTACGGAAGCGGGGGTTATCGCCGCAAAGGTTGGGCGCTGCCTTGGCTCGACTGGATGGAGATCCCAATCCTCGATTGGTTGGCGACCCAGCCCTTGTCGATGGGCAATCGCCGTTGCGTGATCAGCTTCCGTGCTGGATCGAAAGCCTTTGGGATGCGTTCCGATCTCGATGGGAGCTTGATCATGCTGCCCTTGAGTCGGGCTTTCGGGCAGCGGCTGCGCAGTGGAAAGCCCAGGGATGTGGCTCGACGTCGCCCTACAACGCGAAGCCCCGCACGGATCGCTGCGCCGTGATCAACCAATGGATCGCAGCGCAAAACGGTGTGCCATCGCTTGCCGCGATCGCCTCAGTCGAGAAACCCTTGAAGGAGTATTTCCATCCCGGCAGTTGGTGCCGCATGGCCCGGAAGTGCGGGGAGGAGGAGCCAAGTTTGGTGGCCGCGGCCTTGCAGACCGCCATAGGTGCCCTTTGGGATGAGCCATTGGAGCGGGTATGGCGGTATCTGCTGGAGCGTGGTCTAGATGAACTGCGGCAGCGACGTCGTCGTAGCGGAGCGATCACCTTCGCTGGATTACTGGCGGCGATGGATCCTGGTGATGAACGGGTTGATTGGCTTAAACCGTTACAGGAGCGCTATCGCGCCGTGATGGTGGATGAGTTCCAGGACACAGATCCGGTGCAGTGGCGTTTGCTGCAGCGGGCCTTCGGTGATCGCGTCAACCATCTCCTTTTATTGGTTGGTGATCCAAAGCAAGCGATTTATCGCTTTCGAGGCGGTGATCTCGGTACCTATATCGAGGCTCGTCAACAGGTTGATCGCATCGATCACCTGCTCGATAACTTCCGCGCCACTGCCTCTTTGATGGAGGGATTGAACAAGTTGATGGAGCCAGGGATGCCTCGCTCTGGCTTGGCGATTCCTGCGGTTCGAGCCCAGGCTGTTGATCAGGCCGCTACGACGACGGCTGCGCTCCAGCTGCTTGAGCTGGAGATGGACCCACCGGCATCACGGACCGCATTGGAGCAGCAGTTGCCGAATCAGCTCGCTGCTGTGGTGTTTGAGATTTTGCAGGGTCCTGATCAACCCGACCCCGCCGATCTTTGTGTGCTGGTAAGTCGTCATCAGCAGGCGACCGATCTGCGCCGGGCCCTTGGCGCCTGTGGCATTCCGAGTCGGTTGGTCACCCAGGGCGATGTTTTGGAAAGCGAAGCCGCTCTGGTGGTGCAGCGCTTGTTGGATGCCCTGGCAGACCCCGGTGATGATCGATGTTTGCGGCTGTTGGTGAGCTCCCCGCTCATGAATTGGTCCTTAGAGGTGATGGAGAATGAAGGGGCGTTGGATCAGCTGGCTGAGCAGCTGCGGGTTTGGCAACGGGCACTACCCAAGCTCGGTTTGATGGGCTGTATGGCCCAGCTGTTGGAGGGTCAGCGGACCGCTGATTTGTCGGAACGGGGTCGGATGTTGGGGGACCTGCAGCAAGTGGGTCGATTGGTGCAGGAGGCGATGCACCGTCAGGGATTGGACAGTGCAACGGCAGCGAATTGGTTGCGTCGTGAACGCTTGCATCCCACAACTCCTGTACCAGAGGCTCGTCAGCCCCACAGCGACCAAGTCGATCGTGCCGTTGCCGTGGTGACTGTTCATCGCAGCAAAGGCCTGGAGTATCCCGTGGTGATTTGTCCCTATCTCTGGCAAGCCCCGCGCCAAGAATCTGGACCGTTATGGCGGGAAACGGGTGATGGTCGTTGGTTGATTGCGATCGATTCCCATTGGGGGAAAGGACACCGTGCTGCGCAGCATGCGGCTGACGATGCCATGGCGGAGGCGGAACGGTTGGCCTACGTCGCGATGACCCGTGCCCGTACCCAGTTGCTGGTGGTTTGGGTGCGTTCTGTCGGTCAAGAGGGAGCTCCACTGCCCTGTTGGCTGTTTGGTGCGGATGCCATCCACGATTCGGTGGACCGGTTCAGCGATGAACGGCTCGACTTGGCGCTGGCCGAGCGGGGAGTGCCGCTTCTGCGCCGTCCCCTTCCCGATCCTCTTCCCCAATCTCAGCGTTGGCGATCACAGCCCTGCGAGCAACCCCTCGGCCTTGGTAACACCCCTGGGCGGATCGATCGCAGCTGGGGAAGGGCGAGTTACTCCGCCTGGATCTCAGCTCCTGTTGACCCTGTCGTGCATGAACAAGGCCGAGACCCCGATCCCGGAGCTGAAGAGTGCAGCCTCACCGGACCGGATCTCTGGCCGGAACAAGGGCCCCTCGCCGATTTTCCCCGGGGGGCGGTGGCTGGTGATTGCCTGCATCGAATTCTCGAGCAGGTTCCCTTTCAGGCTGCGGAAGCCGACGACCAAGCCACGCTCGACAGTTCCACGCTGGACGGTTCCGCTCTGGAGAGTCTTCGGGCGGATGTGATCGACACGGAACTCAGACGTGCTGGGTTGGATTGCAAGCTTCAGTCGATGGTGATGGAGGGGCTGGATTGTGTACTGAAGACACCCCTTGGTGGCCCCTTGGCGCAGTTAGAGCTCAGCCAGTTGGGCCTGAAGCAACGCATCCATGAGTTGAGCTTTGATCTGCCGGTGAGCCATGTGCGCACCAAGGATCTCGTTCAGGCCTTTCGTTGTTCACCCGACGCACGTTTTGGCGGGCGGTACATCGATCACCTCGCCACGTTGGGGGTGAATAGCCGTGGATTCCTCACCGGCTCGATCGACCTGGTGTTTTGCGACCCCCAACAGTCGCGCTGGTGGGTTTTGGACTGGAAGAGCAATTGGATCGGTGAACGTCGATCGGAGGGAAGCCCTGATCGATGCGGACCTCGTCACTATCACCAGGACGCGATGCAAGAGCAGATGATTCACCATCACTACCCCCTGCAAGCCCATCTGTATCTGGTGGCTCTACACCGACATTTGCGTTGGCGTCTGCCGGACTACAACCCCGAACAGCACCTTGGTGGGTACGTCTATGCCTTCTTAAGAGGGATGCCGGGGGATCAGCTTGTTTCCCCCGAAGATTCCCCCAGTGACTCTCTCGGTGACTCTCTCGGTAGTGACTCCCTGGGTGTTTCTCCAAGTGTTGGACCAGGACGTCTGGTGGAACCGGCTCCTTTGGAGCGGGTTTTGGCCTT
>QCVD01000013.1 GCA_003208835.1 Synechococcus sp. AG-683-C23
AAAAGAAACACTCGAGGGCAATTTAAGGGGCGTCATGGCGAGCCTTACCCCTGAGCAACTCAATGAAGACAAAGTTACTTTTGCACGAACTTTGCTTGAAGAAGCCGAGGATGATTTGCAAAAACTTGGATTAATCCTTGACACCCTGCAGATACAAAATATCTCGGATGATGTTCGTTATTTAGATTCAATTGGCCGCAAACAATTGGTCGAACTCAAGCGAGACTCCCGTATTGCCGAAGCTGAAGCAAAGTCACAATCATTGGTCAAACAAGCTGAAAACGAGCGAATCACCTCTCTGCGCCGGCTGGATAAGGACCTCGCCATTGCCACGGCCAATGCCAACAAACGAGTTCAAGATGCACTCACTCGACGTAAAGCTCTTGTCGCGGAAGTTCAGGCCCAAGTTGGCGCTGAATTAGCACGAGCCGAAGCCGAAGTACCTGTGCAAGAGGAGCGAATTAAACAAGTTACGCAACAGCTTCAGGCCGACGTAATCGCACCGGCTGAATCGGAATGCGAAACGATGATCGCGGCCGCGAAAGGCGAAGCCGCAACGATCATTGAGCAAGGTCGATCCCAGGCCGAGGGACTTCAAGAACTCGTGGGGTCTCTCAAACGTTCAGGAAATGATGCAAAACGACTCTTTATTCTTCAAAAACTGGAACCACTTCTCACCATGCTGAGCGACACCGTGCAGCCCATCGAAGTGGAAGAGGTGAGTCTGATCGGGGAACGCCAGGGAGGCACGAGTCTCTCCCTAGCCACGTTGCTCCGTCAACTACAAGACAGCACAGGAATTCGTCTTCCCCAAGCAAATGATGACTCCACACCCCCTCCCGCTTAAGAAGAAGTATCTAGCAAATCCAAGCCATCAGAGCTCATGCAAGTTGAAGTGAATCAAGCCGCATAAATTTAATCCAGCCATTCGCACTGATTGGAATTAATAACTTTAATTGGATTCGCATTAGAATAGCCGAGGACTTGCCATCTTGAACATGCGCACGCCCACAAGGAAATATCAATCCACAAAAACTAATTCAAAGGCTCAATAGAATCACCTGCAGAGCTGTTACCCATTAACAGATTAGGAGGGAAGCCCCCAAAGGTCATAGCAAGATTTTCAGGAGTAAACACCTCAGATGTTTCACCATAGGCCAGTACAGTTTTATTAATTAGAACCACAGAATCACAGAAATCACGCACATGACTAAGGTCATGAGTCGAAATCAAGATCGTGCGGCCTTCTTCACGAAACTGAAGAAACAACTGTGCCATTAATTTCTCAGTTCTTACATCAACTCCATTAAAAGGTTCATCCAACAAAAGGACATCAGCTCTCTGGGCAATAGCGCGAGCCAAAAAGGCACGCTTGCGTTGTCCGCCGGAGAGGGTACCGATCGGTCGACTGCGAAGGTCCAACAACTCCACTCGCTCAAGGGCATCTCGAACAGCAACGCGATCTGAACTGCGGGGGATCCTGAAGAGGTTCATCGCTCCATAGCGACCCATCATCACCACATCCCAAACCGAGACAGGAAACTGACAATCGATCCCCTCGCTTTGAGGGACGTAGGCGACAGCTTGCTCGCGCTGAGCATCTTTGACACTTCGGCCATTGATGCGAATCAGGCCTCGAGAGGGGCGGACAAAACCAGTAAGCGCCTTAAACAACGTGGACTTGCCAGCCCCATTCATCCCGACCAAGCCACAAATGCAACCCGCAGGCAAATGGAGGCTGGCGTCATAGAGCGCCACCGTGCCGTTGTAATCAACACAAAGTTGATCGGCGTCGATGCGCATTAACCGCCCCCCCCCGTTCCTGTTAAACCATCACGTATCAGTTTCACATTGTGACGCTGCAAGTCCAACAGTGTTGGCGCCGGACCATCAGGCTTCGAAAGCGAATCAACATAAAACGTACCCCCAAACTGAGAATTAGCTGCGGCAGCAACCTCTCGTTGGGCTTTATCACTCACGGTGCTTTCGCAAAACACCGCAGGCACAGCACGTTCACGCACGGTGTTGATTAATCGAGCCATACGTTTTGGTGTGATCCCACTTTCAGCATTCACAGGCCAAAGGAAGGCCTCCTCGAGGCCGTAATCCGAAGCAAGGTAAGTGAATGCACCTTCACAGCTCACCAACAGCCGATGTTTGGGTGGAATTGTTTCAAGGGCATCGCGCAATTCACGATCTAAGGATTGGAGCTTCTTGTTGTAGGCCGCAGCATTGCTGGCATAAGCATCAGCACCGTCGGGGTCCAATGTGGTGAAAGCCTCCCGTAGGCGATCGACATACACCATGGCCCGCTTGGGCGACATCCAGGCATGGGGATTTGGCTTTCCGGCATAAGCGTCTTCGTTGATGAGTAGCGGCACCATCCCTTCCGACAGAGTGACGGTGGGGATATCTCCTGCTGCGGTCGTAAAGCGGCGCGCCCAAAGCTCGAGGCCCAACCCGTTCTCAATCAAAAGATCTGCACCAACAGCCCCCTCGATATCACTGGGAGTGAACTGATATCCATGAATTTCCGCTCCCTCTTTCACGATCGAATGCACCTGAAGACGGTCGCCAGCCACGTTGCGAGCCAAGTCGGCAAGCACCGTGAACGTGGTGAGAACCCGTGGCCGCTGGTCGTTTCGAGACATTTGGGGACGATCAGCGCAACCAGCCACCATCACCCCAAATCCCAACACAACCGCAGCAGACCTTGAGATCAGACCGCTTCTCATCGACTCGCTTCTCATTAAATAGCTCCTCTAACTATGTCTGGCGAATACACGCGACGTGAATCAACTTGTCGTCACTTCAGCATAGGCGCACAAAAACGTAACGATTTCGATACGAAAACGACAATATATTGCCCATTTCATGGATGGAGCTTGGCTGACTAAGTTGCCATTTGTGATGCGGCAACACCTTGCGCAAAGCCGAGAGGGTTCAGGTTGTGTTGGAGCGACTCAATCATCGCTACCCAGAAACACCCATTCCCCTTGACCACTCCGATCCGTTCACGCTTCTGATTGCTGTTCTGCTGAGTGCTCAATGCACAGACAAAAAGGTGAATGAAGTCACCCCGGCACTCTTTGCTGCAGGGCAAACACCGAAAGCAATGGCATCCCTTGATGAAACGGAAATTTGGAGCTTGATCCGACAACTCGGCTTGGCAAAGACAAAAGCCAAACACGTTCGTCGTCTTTCAGAACTGTTATTGAGCGAGCATGACGGGGCTGTACCGGATAGCTTCCAGGCCCTTGAGGCACTTCCAGGAGTAGGACATAAGACAGCCAGCGTTGTGATGTCCCAAGCTTTTGGGGTCCCGGCCTTTCCAGTCGATACACACATCCATCGTCTTGCCCAACGCTGGGGATTGAGCAATGGATTATCCGTCGCCGCCACCGAACGGGACCTGAAAAGACTGTTTCCCAAAAAACATTGGAATAAACTTCACCTGCAAATCATTTTTTACGGAAGAGAATTTTGCTCAGCCCGTGGATGTGATGGAACGGTTTGTCCGATATGCAGAGAACTCTTTCCTCTGCGACGCAAACCCGTCATCACGCGCAAGGCATGACTAATTCAAATCATTTTGAATATCAGACTTGATGGTGCAATTGGATGTTGGGTAGCTAACGCACAGCAAGGCATAGCCCCGCTCCATCTGATCTTCATCGAGAAAACTTTGATCGATTTGATCCACAGAACCTGTGAGAATTTTTCCAGCACAAGCTGAGCAAGCACCGGCACGACACGACGATGGCAAATCGACACCAGCAGCCTCGGCAGCATCCAACAGGTAAACGTCGTCAGCGCAATCGAAGCTTTCACCACCTTCGATGCTGATCGTGTAAGAGGCCATGATCAAAAACCACCTAACTGGTTGTTAGCGGGGCCCCGTCATTCGCGCCAAAACAGCATGGCAACCCGCAACAGGATCACGCACAACAACGTGAGCCTGCTGGCGTAACGGGTGAATGAAGCGGCGCTCTCCAGGAAGCATTTGCCACAGCATCTGATGCAGCACAGACATTGGAGAACGGCCGCGCTTTTTAACATCACGGGGAAGACGTCGCCAAATGCGACGCCAAAGCGGTGTTTCGAGATAAACAACGGCCTCGATCGAGTACTTGGAAAGAATGGCTTGGGGGCCGTAAGCGCCCTCCACAAGAATCAGGTCATAGCCGGCAGCAGGCATGGATCTGAAATCAATGGTCCTGTAGCCAACCGCACGCGACCCCATGTCGTATTGGCGCAAACGAGTGAGCGTCCCCTTTCTTGCAGCATGCAAATCGGCAAGAAGAGCATCAACATCAATCGCATCGATCGTGTCAAACCCATAAATCGGATCTGGCGCGTACGCACTCCGGTAGTAGTTGTCGCATTGCAAGAGAAGAGCGGTAAGCCCGACAGCTTCGAACTGGCTAACGAGAACATTCGCGAAATGACTCTTACCAGAGGCCGATGCGCCACAAATACAAACGATGGGACAGTCTCCATCGTCATCAATCTGAACGTTCGAGTTGTTCTTCGGGGAAAGTTCCACCCAGTGCCCTCGCCCTTTACCCGGTCTACTCATACCAGCGTGTTCCATCAGATCTTCAGGCCGTGAACGCACTGCTGTGCCAAACAGATCGGTCAGCCCCTTTGGACCTGGTCATGATTTCACCAGGGGTGCCCAAAACCAGGATCACCTCAGCAAGGACCAGAACAAAACGAGTGATAACTCCAATGTTTGTTGTGCCCAGGATCGTGTCCTATCCATGCCACAGCAATAAAAGCGAGAAAAAAACCCGGGTATGCCCATAGACAGGCCATAGCAGTGAGTCGGAAGTGCAGGATTGGATCGACCTCGTCATGAGCATGTGGCGAGGTGTTGTTTTGTCCCTTGGGGGTGATGTCTCAGGGACTTTTTTCTTACTGTTGTGGAAGCTTGATCAGCTCTGAAGAATTAGGCGCAGGGCAGCGCAATCAATAGATGCAACCACTGAATAATAAAAAGATCTCCGGCATCAGTGGAGCACGTCTCTGCAGAGGGAAGCACAACAAAGAAATTAGAAAAAACGGTGTTCACCTCGCCGAGCCAATGAACTTGGCAATGCCACGGTATGGATGCCACTTGATCGAAACAACTGGTAAAAATTTCTGCGGCTGACGATTAGTTTTTACGGCGCTTCAACTTGGAAAGCCTGAAACGACTAGACAACACCCCAGCAAGTTGAATGAGCCCCATGAGCACAACAACCAAGTAGACAAGCTCAACCGTTGTAAGCCAGGTATGGGTCTCCATAGAGCTGGACTCTCAATTTAATTTTTGATGCGCTTCAACTTGATCCGTGATGGAGAGCGCTGAGCCATCACACTGTCGAGCTGATAAAAACCAAGGGCTGCAAGGACCACACAAGCAATTTCGACCATCAATGACTAACCATGAACGGCAATTACTCCTTTCATATCTGGCACCAAAATCAAAATCCAGTGCATTTGCTACCAGATCCGGATCTAAATAGAACAAAAACCAAATAAAAGCAGATCAATCCATTAAAAGAGCAATCCAGTGCATTAATCACAAGACTAAGTCGATAAGCTCAGCCAAATCGTTGCTGTCATTCAAAAGCACACTTGATAATAGCCTTCAATGAGAGCCGAAGGCCATTACAAGCAATTAACCCAAATTCAATAAAAGAGAAGATGGGCAACAATATATTACTTAGCAATTAAAATCCAAGGCGAGAACCATATGCAAGAAGAGAAAATTTAGGTTGCAACAGCCGAAAAAGCAACGATGGCAATCACCCGCGTGACTTCTATCAAGCCAGCGATGGTTAAAATAGTAGCAATTTTTGTAGCAATCTTGGGAGGCTTGCCACCACTCCAGGCCATAGATGCTTGCATATAGATTAAATCACTTCCAGCTGGAAATATGATGCTGTTGATAGGTTGAGAAGAGAAGGACTGATTTAATTGACTAGCAGTACCAATCGCTTTATCTGAAAATGTATAACCAAGCAACATTGAGGCGGTTCGATTAAACGTAACCTGTGGTGCACCTGCAGACGATTTCCAGGAGCGCATATATGGAACAATGTACTTACCAAATGTTTCTAAGTACTCAGCGGAATCAACCATTGCATCAACAACTGCTCCATGCCCAGACTCAGCCTGAATAGTAATAAACTTAGAAATCTCTGATTGACTGTAGGGGACCCTACCCAGGAGATGCTTAAAATCCAATTCGATTGTTCGAATCGGAGAACAATTGGAGTAGAAATTACTATTATAGAAATCTGATTTAGCAATACCTTTGACAAAATCTTTAACTGCTATTTCACCATTAAAAAGCTGCGATTCTAACTCAGTTGAACGTTCATAGTCCATGAGATGGGCATTACCATAAACGTGGGAGTAAGCGGCGTGGATAGCTTGTCGACAAGCCTCTGCAGATGAATCAACAAGCTCTCCTCTTTGAACTTTGGTGCCACATTCTTCATGTAGGCGTGGCCCCGAAGGGAGATTCATCTTGTCGCAGGAAGCTTGAAGGTACTCAGATCTAGTTAACGCTATTTTCAATAACGGATTTCGATCAAATTTAATTGGGCTACCAGTTGTACGTTCTCCACCAAACTTTGTAATTATCGATTGAGAAGAGATCATTTATCGATTAAATTAAAATCGATCAGACCATAAAGCATTTATCGATAACGCAACAAAAAGCACACAAATTTGTAAGCTAAGCACAAACAAATATACACATGTTTACGCTAAAGCGTACAAAATATGTCCATTCTTGAAGCAGAGTGACCAAATTTTACTTTTTATAGATTAAAAAACGACATCCATTCGTCCAGAAGAATCTGTGCTCAACCAATCAGTGACAACAATGCATGGATGAGCTCATTAATCGTAAAATTCACCATATCGATGGAACAACAGAAAGCAGATCCATCAGCACGTTATTAAGAACTAAAAATCCTATAGATAAAACTGTTAGCAAATAGTGCAAGTTATCATATTCAAAAGAGTGTATCAACTCATAAACCAATTGAAAAGAGCGAGACATAAGTGAAAGTTAGTTAACTTTTGCATTAGTACTAAAGCAGCACTGCAACAATAAACGCAGGCAATAAAAGCAAAAAACAACTCACAAGATCATAGATAGAAATAGAATTTAAACAAGTTACGACAATAAGCGAGCTTAATATGTACAGACCTACCAACAAAAGCGAACCAAAACAAAAATCAATGAACTAATAAGATCGATTCTTGCGAAATGCTCTAAAAACTAAAGTTATAAATTATTCGAGGATATCAGAATGAAAATAATGCATGATAAAGATGAACTTAACCTCATCTGTCATGCTAAGAGAAGTGCCTCCGTTTTTGTTTTACCATACATCGGAACGACGCAAACAAGCGATGGCATTCCTAGAAAAAGTTAGCAATGATCATAGATTACGCGACAAAATTAGAATTGCAAATAATGATAGTGATGTTGTAGAGATTGCTAAGCAAAGTGGATTTACTTTAAGCACCGATGAAATTTGGCTCTATGAAGATCGCACCTTCAAAAGGAAGGTTGGAATTCGCGGATGGTACACCAGTTAATCAATACCCGTTCAACACATAAAGTCGACTAAATACATCCCACTGGATGTAAGCACGTCAAGCAATACGAAGACCAAGGCTTAATAGGGACAAGTCTAAGAAGAATTCCTCTAATATCAATTCTAATGTTCGCCAATAGTGCCATCACAAAATGGCAAAAGCTAAAAAAGGATAGTATAAAAAAACAATCAAGTCTATTTTACTGCAATCAATGAGGTTTAACAGAAATCTGATTCGGCATTCCTTCGACACTGGCGAAGGTGACCAAACTCACGGCAGGTATTGAACCCTTATTAATCACATAGTGGGGCTCCTCTGGATGGCCTTCAAGAAAGCCCCCGCCTGCCTCAATGATGTCTGATACTTCAACGCCATCGACGATGCGAACATTGCTGAGACGTCCCTGCTCAACAATCACAACAACGGGCGAGGGATGGATGTGCAGGGGAATCTTGGCGCCAACAGGTATCGTGATCCGATAAACGCGCATCTCAGGAGTCCCCTCTGGATACGCAACAACTCGGCCGCCAAGGGTCCGATTAGCAGTGAGAAGCTCCTCAATAATTGGCTGTGGTGTAGCCAGGGCTTGCGCCGATAACAACAACAACGACGAGGCGACAATGCCGAGGGGTTTCAACAACATAATCATTCTAAAAAAGCGGAAATTAGTTTTAACGAGTCAACAAAATGAGCTGTTGTATGGCCAGTCAAGCAGAAGCCGCGGAAGACTGCACTCCTGGCCACATGGCAGCGAACTCTGCATCAGATACAACGGGGGTCACATCGAAATGAATGCCAAACCCTGCGATCCAGGGTGCGAGATGAGTCCAAACCTTACCGATATCGTTAGCAACCGCAATTGCCATTCCCTTCCCACCAATAGGATCACAAACGCGATATTTCAGCTCAAAACCTTCAAAATGATCGCCGGGACCTCCTGAATTGATATACCCAGCAAATGAGGGGCAGGCTTCCCAAGACCCTTGAACTGTTGGGAATTTCCAAACGATGAGGTAGTGCTGCACAAAGCTTAGGGAGAAACTTTTCATCTCTAACAGCGCTCAATGCATGGCGGTGTGACTGATCAGACAGATCGATGAATGACAAAAATGACCCGTTTTAATCCACCATCGCTGCAAAGAAGGTGCTGAGGGAGAGGAACTAGGCAGGCGAAGAGCCTTGGTCTGACGCTATGAACGCCGGAAAACGCAACGAAAGTTGCAATTAGGTAGCGGTTGATACAGAAACGCTATGATGTGTCCACGTTGAGCTTCTCATCGAAGCTGCAGTCAGATCCATGTCAGGCAACGGGGGCGTGGGCAATGAAGGAGTGCTTTATGAACACGCTTCAACTGATCAAAGCCCGCGCCGTAAAAAGTCGGGCCGTTGACCATGCACGTTCCGCCATGGCCCGTGCCTTTCGAAATCCCGATTACACCGATACGCAACACACACCGTTAATTCGACTACGCAAACCGCAATTGCGGTACCGCGGGGTTGCCTACGAACCGATTGGACAACAACAAGAAGCTACTGGTGGCCGCGATCTTCGCTATCGCGGAGTGAGCTACGGCCTCTACTAGATCCAGTTAGAGACCATGATGTTGGCGGGAGTTAACTCCCGCCTTTTTTTATGGGGAGGCAATCATGCCGCGGGTCTTTGGTCGCACTGTGCAAAGACGAACGCTCGTTATTGGTGGTGTTGTTCTGGGTGTTGCAGCACTGAGCATTCCTTATGCGCAAAAGACTTTTACCCTTGCCCGGGCAGGCACGGCTTACAGCGCCAAAATTCTTTGCTCCGGCGTTTTGATGGCCGGAATGAATGCAGAACAGCTCAAAGGCGAGGAGCTATCACTAGCCCCGGGATTGATCAAAACCAAAATTGATTTAAATCAGGGTGTCGTCCACGCGTGGGCGTTCGCTGGATTGGTGCGAGGTGCAGCTGTACGTCAAGGAAATCTTGGTTGTAGTCAAGTTATTGCCAATAAACAAGTTGTCAGACTGCCCAATCAGACCAGACAACAACCCACAGATCCAAATACAACAAAAACTCCCTGGAAGCTGTATCCCGATGCATCGGAAACGCCACCCAGAATTGACCAAAACAAACTAGAAACAGCAATCAGCCAGGCTTTTCAAGAGTCGACACCCTCGGCACCAAAACGCACCCGCGCCATTGTTGTCGTGAAAGACGGCTGGGTCGTTGCTGAACGCTATGCAGTTGGCATCACACCGAAAACGCCATTAATCGGTTGGTCGATGACCAAAAGCTTGACCCATGCGCTGATTGGAATTGTCGTGCAAAAAGGTGCATTGCAGCTCAACGAATCGCTGTTGTTACCGGAATGGCGTACAGACAACGACGCCCGACAAATGATCACTCTGGATCATCTTTTAAGAATGAACAGTGGGCTGGCCTTTGATGAACAGACACAAAGCCTGGATTCAGATTTGGTGAAAATGCTCACCCAAGAGGCCAACACGGGACGATTCGCCTCGAACAAACCACTGACTGGAAGAATAGGTCTCGATTGGTCGTATTCATCAGGAACAACCAACATCCTGAGCCGTGGATTACGTTTAGCGATCAATAATGATCGCGACTACTGGAGTTATCCCTATGAAGCACTCTTCAAGCCACTAGGAATGGCATCGGCTTACTTAGAAACCGATTCGTCAGGAAACTTTGTAGCATCATCATTGGGTTGGGCTAGCGCAAGAGACTGGGCTCGTTTTGGCTTGCTATATCTCAATAAAGGTGCATGGAATGGCAAACAAATTTTGCAAAAAGGTTGGATTCAACACGCCACTACACCATCCAAAGGCTCAAAGCAGGGATATGGTGCGCACTGGTGGCTGAGCTCCAAACGACGCCGACCAGACTTGCCACGAGACAGTTATTCAGCAGAAGGATATGAAGGACAACTCATTCTTGTCGTACCAAGCTCAAAAACGGTAATTGTCCGGCTAGGACAAACACCAAAACGCAGCAGCTTCAATCCAAACAATTTTGGAACCTTGATTTTGTCGGCTCTTAACGCTCAGACATGAGCACGTCAAAAACAAGACTCGCTGGAGATCAATCCTGATCACCACCCTTGGGGACAAAAAGTTGAGAGGCTCCAATCAACAACCCTGTGATTAACAGAGCTGGAAGGATTACTGAAGGACCACCCTGAGCCGTCTGGGATGCGAAGAGCAACATGAAAGGACAGAGAAAGACAAGCAATTAGACTGGCAGATTTAAGGACAATCGCACGAGTCTGCAAACGTTCTTCGCAGACTGGTCAACAGGGGAGAACCACAGGAAACAGGAATAGTTCTCCTTGGACGGCCTGAGAAGGACGGTGACGAGGCAATCCTCTCGAACGCTTGCTCTGCGGAACAACCGAAGCGGCAAACAGCTTGCGAGGACGAATCAAGGATTGACGCATCCAGGCATCGGCCTGAAACGTTGCGTAGGGAGAGCTCGGCGACATGACGCTTGACGACCAATACATACGTTCTAGTGCAAGTGTACTAGTACGTCAAGGCTCAAATGCCGCAACCGCCCTCCATCTCATCGCTTGGCAAGTTGCGCAGCTGTTGCAGGCGATTAAGTAGATCTGCATCACCAACAATGATGCGACGGCAACCGTCAGAGCCGATGTACGTCAGACGACCGTTAACGTCAACGATCAAAGCGGTCATGGGTGTAACCGGGGGGAGTCCATCCATGGCACACCACCTCAACGCCATCCCACCATGACAGAAAGCACAATCCAACATGGGCAAAAAACGCCACATCAAACTCAAGTTGTCAAAATCACTTCAATTAGCCCTGAAAAGCGAGAAACCTGAAGGAGATCTGCTCCAGCGCCTTTCATCGATTGAACAACGCTTAAGCAAGGTGGAGCGAGCCCTAGAAGCAAACCCAGGTGTCCGCGAGGACATTGAGATGTTTTTTACAGACGCAGACCATTCCTCGTCTCAAACCCAGGAAGAGTTGTATCGGAGCTGGCTCAGCCACTACGAGAGTGAGCCGGACGCCATTGAACCAGGACGTACAGCCCATGAGATGGCCGCTCTTGCCGCCTCCAAGTTTTCTAAACAATAAAACAACTAAGTAGCAAATAAAATGATTAGGTTTAGCCCATAAGCAGTGGGTGTTCATGCGATTGCATGAACATTGAACTGTTCAGATCCATTGAAAATTGATTTCATAGAGCGAACTAAGATTAGCTAATTAATCCACAATCGATCAATGACATAATGACTGTGACAACTTAATAATGTGTCTCTGTTGCAATTTTTGACCGCATCAGCACTAATTGGTCTTATCAATGGGATGACCTTGATCGGGCAGACTGACTCGGTGAAGTGCATCACCGATCGGCTTCCACTGCACAAGATGACGGCGATCGATCTTGTTGGTGTCGAGACAGTCCCATATATCCTTACCAACTAATGTTGATTGAGACCAATTATCTCCTTCACTCTTCATTTGCTTTCTATTGCGATCTTTCCAGTCAGTCCAATCAATGCCCTGGTAAGTAGAAACATATTCACTGAGAATCACCACGGTAAAATCCATTGTCAAAATCATTAGCACACTTCATTATAGGAATTATTGATTCGAACGATCGGTGGGTTCAAGCGACGCATTCATCACGGTTTCTGCAATCAACCTGTTATCGATGAATTGCTGTGTGAGCAATGTTGGCTCCGGGCCATAATCCGTGATGGAGTGATGCCCCTTTAGCTACTACCGAATTGAGTGAGCGGTCAGTTGATCATTGACGAACCCGTCATTGCAGCCAGCCATTGCTTTGCGATCAGTCGATGAAAGTGGCGTCAGGCGAGGCATCCATCGTTCTCGCATGACTGACTTCTCTCATTTCAAATCGTCCTTTGTCCAAAAGAGTCGCTCTACCCTCTGCCGTATCGAGCAACTTGTTCAAGTCTCTCGCGTTGATGATTGTCTTCAGCCCGTTAAGTGTGCCTTTGATGGTCAGTTTCAGCGTGACTTCTTGTGAGTATCTCATTAGTTCGTAGTGGTTGATAGCTGGCGAATACTCGTCACCACCGAATCTGCTATGACCGCCGCTTCGATGCAAAAACAGAAAGCAACTGTCGGTTGTTTGCAGGGGTAGAGGACGATGAAAGCATCGGATGTTTTGAAATCAATCAGATCTTTCATCCCATAACGCTGACTGGTCATGACATTCGTGGCAACACCAAATTGGTACGAATCAAGCAATTTCCCAGTATCCACTCGTCTTAGCCAGGGTCTTGTCAACCTGTCCAGCAAATGATCAAGCACAGTTCGTTTGAGTGAGCTTTGATGCGTTGTCAGCTCACCTTGAGCAACCAGGTCGTAAGCAACGCTGCGAAACGCCGAACCAAGTATCCCATTGATGGGATGAACCAGCAGACAAAATCACTCGGATGGGTGATGTGGCGAGAAGTATTACCAGCGATAGTGTGTTCATTAGAGGAATAACCACAAAAATCACCACCAAAACAATGATTAATACCATATTGATCGTCACTTGGATCTTTGCCTTGTAAACCATGGCAGACCCGAAACCGTGTAACAACTAGATATGCCATTCAACAAAAATATCCAAATCAAGCGGCCCGTTACGCCTAGCCACTCATCAAGAATACTGGAAATCTTCAAATTTCAGGGCTTAAATTTATGTATTCAACAAGCCCGCAAATAAGATCTTTAGACAATATATTCATTCGAACCGTAAAAATAGAGGAAGTAGATGAAGATCGCAAACCATAATCTTTATGCGGTGGCTGGAGGAATGAATTCAATACAATTGCAATTTCCATAAAAATAGATAATGCTCCATATAAAAAAGAGTGTCACAAGACACTCAAAGCTTCGCCACAAAAATGCTTCTGGAAAGCCGCAGGGTTTGCTGCACACAGCAAACGCCCACCTCTCTCAGCCGTGCTGACAACATCTTTTCGTGCATTCGTTACCTAAACCACTGCCCTTCACCGGAGGTTCTTAAGGTTTTCTCCGTTGTGCTTGCCCTTTATGCCCATATCGTGACAATAGATACGACAAACTGATGAGTATTAATTCTCAGGAACATGTCTTTTCCATGAAGTGGGAAGAGAATGGCGAACTATCGTCACATGACACAAATTTATTGGTTGCACGAATAGCAGGAGCTGAAAAATCTAGAAGAGGTTTTCTTAGTCATCACTTACAGCGAAGATCAAGACAACGTAGTATCGAATTCATATGAATGCATGTCTTTGCAGACGCTGGGATATTCCAAAGATTCTGCCCGATCAAAAGGTCAACATCGATTCAGAACCACAAAATAACTAATTAAAATAGAAGCACAAATAATTATATTCTTTACGTTTATCCCAACTCAATCCTCGCGTCCAAACGAATTAGTTCCACCGATGCATTGTTCTAAAGATGTGGATTAACTAAGCCATAAGTTAATGCAAACACGGCTGCCTGGGTCCTGTCTCGTACGCCCAATTTCTAAATCACTGTACTGACATGGCTCTTGACGGTTTCAGCTGAGATAAACAGTGCTTCTGCAATTTCCAAGTTCTTCATACCTTCATTAATACAGGGGATCACCTCTAGTTCGCGCTCTGACAATGGGTCTGCAATGACTGGAGCTGGCCTGAGTTTCTTACTGACAGCTTCTCTAACTGCCATTGGGTAGTAGATCCCACCTCCAGCAGTTGTCGTTAATGCCTGAATGAAGTCTCCATTTCCTGTACGAATAGAGCTGGTAAACATCACTCCATCAGCACCTGCTTCCATTGCTTCTTGAACAACCTCTGGAGTTTAACGCTGCAGGAAGATCAATGCCTTTAGACCTGGCGTCCTTTTTTGATGGTTTCAACAAGTCTTATTCCATAACCTTTCTCAAGGTCTTCGCTGGTGATTAGGAGATCTGGTTGACATTCCTGTTGGATTTCAAGAGCTTCATCTTCAGTGGTCGCTCCACCAACTAATGATTGAAATATTGGTGTGCAGAGAAGTAAAGCGGTAAGTATTAGTTAATTTTTGGAGCATACTAATACTTTTTTATTTGCCAGCAGCTTCTGGCAAGTATTTGCTGCCTTCTGTAGTGTTCGGTAGGATGGGTTGAGTCTCACCAGCTTTCGCTTGTTTTGAGCAATCTAATGGTGATTCCTATGGCTCACAACAGATTCAATCTTGGTTCATCTTTGTAGCTCTTTTCATTAAAAACGACTTCTCTAATCTCTCCTTTCTTCCCTCTCCATTCACTGACTACACCTTCCTTATTGGCGGCCCTTACCTCAATGGTTTTGAAAAGGCCATTTTCTTCAATGATGAGGTCATATGACGGAAACATTTTAGTCGTCGCATTGACACCATGATCGTTCACCTGTTCGATTTCGCATTCCCCCATGAGAGGGATAAATTTTGGAAATAGACGGCTCTTGCGAGGGATGTGGTGAGGAGCAATAAAAACCAGTTAGGAAAAGAGGGATAGGCACTCAGGCAGCCGGTTTCTGGGAGATGTTTTGCGATCACTGTCACGCTTGCTTTGAGAGACAAAGACAGTGCATCGATTTTCATGAACGAACCTGGCGCAGAATGATCAACGACTGCTCATGGTTATGCAGCAAGGTGTAGCCCCAGAGCCGTCCGGAGCTACAACCTTTACCCGAACCCACCAAAGACCTACATCCTCAGTGGACCCTATTCATCGTCTGGAATCGATGAACTAAAACAACTCTGATCAGGTTTCGGACCCACTTCGCATCACAACCAACAGGTGGACGCATCGGATGAGACCACAGCCTCGATCACTCAGCACCGATCACCCCCAAAGACCGACTGGGTGGACTGGTAGGAACCAATAGTGGCTTTTCACAACCCTGGAGAACTGAGGAGCATAGGGTCGTTCATTGCAAATCAGGGTGGGAGGGGCATCGAGATGGGCGGACAAAAACGTCCTCTCCACGTTTTTTTTACACAGCTCATAATCTCCTGTATTCAGCACTTGAGAGGCGATAATTTCAGGGTTCAAGAGGATTAAAGCTTGTTTTCTGATTCACCTTTATCATCATCCCGATCAGCATTGAAAATGCGAGCAATAAAATGATGCCTATTACATACGTAATTAATGCTTGATTGGCCGGCGAAGATTCACTCATATTCAGTACAGTTAAGTGCAGAATTTTTCGACGAAGCCAAGTAGAATGTACAACACATTTTCGGTCGAGCTACTGCCAGCACAAAATATTGCAGTTCCACATACATGTTTGCATTAAATATTACGAGCCTTGAAGTCACGTATATTTAGGCAAAGGTGCAAGAAGTGGACCATTCATCACTGCAATTAACTAGATATTTAAGTTAAAGGCTTCAGTGACATTGTTGGCAAAAGAACTGTGTCTTGGCCTTTGAGAAAGCACAGGAAGGATCTGGCGATGCTGCCGCGCGAATAGCAGCAGACCCTATGTACAAAGACTCCAAGCCGTAGCCAGATTCATTAGCTGAAACTCCACTTCGTCATCAACCCACTGATCGAAGGCTGAGCAAGCAATCGATTGACTGCTCGAATCCAACAGGGTATGGGGTTAAAAAACCAAGCCAGTTCAACAATTTTCAGATTTGACCTGTGAGGCATCGATATCCATGCAGCTGGGCAGACGAGGCAGTCAGCGCCGAAAAGAAAAGATAAATTAGTTTCAATAGATACGCAACAGCAGCCCGTCGCAATTGCAATGTTGTATTGGCCTCATCATGAGCATGAGTGAGGTGTTGTTATATCCCTAAGGGTGATGTCTCAGGGATTTTTTTTTGTTTGGTCCCGACCGAGGGCGCTGCTATTAGCGGCGCAGGGCTTCTAGCTCCAGGCTGCAATTTGTATTGCCTTGACCGTTATTTTTTCGTAGTGCCTCCACTTCTCCGGCTGCAGCTCGAAGATCAGCCCTAAAAACTGGGTTGCTGTGCAGTCGCGCAACGGTGGCTGAATCCATCACAAGTCCTGCCTGGACATCACTGTTCCAATGGAGGTTGCAAACACTACGACTTTGCCATAGGCAAGGCCGCGAGACAAGATTTGGTTCTGTCTTTCAGGTGCAATCTCATTGAGAATCAGCGCCCAGGCCCAGCCAACCGAAGTATGCCCAGAGGGGTATGAGCCATGATTTCTCAGACCAGCCTCCATTTCGGGCGTGCACATCGGTTTATCATTTTGTGTAAACGGGCGTGGGCGTTGATAGTGATTCTTCGCATGATATGTAGCCATACCGGCATCAGTTAGTGAGCGTCTTGGCAGGGTGTATAGCTTGGGCGTATCTTCCTGGCTAATTTAAATCCCCAAAGCGCAGGAATAAATCCCAGAAGCTGCTGGGAAATCAAGGTCTGCGTCGCGTCTAGCCAGCTTCCAATGCGAACTTCCTTGAAGTAGAAAAGTATCTTCTGCAGTGGCAACATCAAGGTCAAAGGCTGCTGAATCTTTTTCGGTGGAGCAGCTAGAAGTTTTAGAGAATCAGGTAGTGAATCAGGCTCGAGGTAGCCCTTCAAAAGGCCCTTGTGTGAGCCTGCCTGGATTTCTTTTAGATAGGTGGGAGAGCCACTCCCTAACTAACAGTCTGTGCTGGATTCAGCGGAAGCTGAAGATCCAAGGAACGTCGTGACCATGGCCAGAGAACAAGCAACAAGGCTGATCCGGAACCGATGCATGAAGACGCGTCGAATTCTTTTTTTACAGTTGCTCAGTGTTCGGATATGTGGTGGGTTTAATCCAGCTCAACATGCTTCCTGCGGAACTCTTCCAACATCCCCATAAACTCTGATTCCTCTGGAGGATCAGCAAACCGCAGGGGACATTGCTGTTGGCCATGCAAGGCATGGCCAGGAACAGAGGTATCAAACCCTGGAGTCGAATAGGTTTTGTCATCGTCTCTTAGCCATTCAGCTCCACTTCATGGGAACGGACCTCACCGCCATCCTCATCTCATCAGTGTTTCTCGGGGTTGGCTCTGTGGTGGCCAAGTTCTTCCCTGAGGCATCTCTGATGGCTGGTGTGTTCCTGGTGGGGCTGGCACTCGTCAACATCACCTTGTATTTCGTGTCCTAACGTCTTAGGCCCATGGGACGATGTGGGGCATCAGATCAGCGTTGACCCAACGCACCACTCCCGAATCAACGTCGGCGACTTGAATCACGGATGAGTGATCGCTTCAGTCTTTGAACTTCTCTATTTCAGCTTTTAGCTCTGTGAGGTGTTGCTCCAGCTTTGAGTAGTTATCAGGGTCTTCATCCCAAGTCTCGATGAGCTTTTGAGCTGTCTCGATAAAGCCCTTCAAGTCGTCACAAGCCCGCAGGAGATCCATAGTCAGAATTCCTTGTCGCCGAGCTTCAATAACTTCTCAAGCTTGAGAACCTTTAAAAGCTTCACCCCCCAACCAGCAGCAGCAGGCTTCACCAACGTTTGCTCAACACGTAGCTGATCTTCTGGAGTCATTCCGGTTTTGGTCATAGGTACTGCATCGCCACCAACTGACAACTGGAACAACGGTGCAAACGCTTATTGCGGGCAATTGGGATGAGCTGGAGCTGTTTGATCTGAGTCCAAAAGTCATCAAGCTCCAACGTGCTTCCGATTGAACTCCTCCAACACCGACAAAAACTCTGACTCCTCTGGCGGCTCATCAAACCGGGTGGCACATTGCACGCAGAACCTGATCCAGGTGGTGGATTGGATACCACCGGCAGCAATCACTAAGGAATAGGCGTTCTCAAATTCAGCCCCCTCCAACAACATCTCCCCATTGGCGTCATAGAGACGATCCATCCCATCGATCTGGGGGGCAGAAAAGGCAGCGCGGATGTCTTCTCTCGTTGCCAAGGTTGCTGATCAAAGCCGTTTCGTTGTCGTTGTTCCCCCCATTGGGGCAGCAATAGAGGAGCGGTCCACTCCTCTAGGGATTTGGATTTGATTAAATCCGGATCTGGGGTGTTCACATGATACTTACCACGCCAACAGCCGACGAGCCGACATGCTCCATTGCAACAACCCTCTGCAGCTAAGCCGCTCCCAGCGTCCTTTTGAGAACCTGATCGATTGAAACCACTCACCGCCATTGCTGCTGCTGTGCTACTGCAAGGCTCTCTCGCAGCAAATGCAGACCCCACATATTTACGATGTGATTTCAAGGATCACAAGGGCACAAGCCCAAGTAAAGGGGCCATAGACCTAACTCTTAATGAGGCCAAGGGAAGCGTTGAGACCAGGGTTTTGAGCTTCGACAGTTTCACGGACAACGGCTATTACGGACCTAACACCATTGAATTCGACGCTGTAGAAACCGGTATTCCGATGGTCCTAGATCGGACAACAGGCTGGGTGGTGGCCAAAGGCCAGAACAACGTCAGGGTCTGCAAGCCCCTATCAACGTCTCAGCCATTAAGACGGAGTGATAAACCGATCCGCGGGCAGTGAACATGCCGGGCACGACAACCGAGGGTCAAGCAACTTTGTTGTGGAAGCCACCGGGGATCGCTTCCCGATGGCAACCTTATTCATCGCATTGCAGAACGATGAACAACATGAACTCTGATCAGTCGTCCGACCCGGTTCACAACAAAACTGACGAATCGACGCACCGCATGCGACAAAAGATGGGAATGAATAATCAAAGACGATGTTATTCGTAACACCAGGCTGAGAACGAATCGATAGGGCTGCCCGTAAACAGCGGGACGGTGCACGCCACGCCTCCGAAGAAAGTGAATAGGAATCCATCAAGGCGTTGCTGGATTCTCAACAAGTTGCTGGCGGCCACTGCACGGTCGCTTCTTGTTGACCTAAGTCAAATCAAGCCGTACGCCTGGAGGACATCGACGCGTATGCCGCCAAGTTTTTTCCAGGAATTCAGTGCATCCTGCTTGGTTTTATAGGGGAGCCAATCGTCTTCTCTGATTCGTCTCTCCATATGGGCTGAGATTCTTCTGGCCACCGCCAGATCGCTTTTTACCTCGACCCGAATGGTTGTCCCGTTGATCTGGAGTTCCATCAGTCGTAACTCAGCTCAGCGGCCATTGCATCGAGGGTGAGCCGTCGGCAGCAAGCGACCTCCAAGCTGGCACCGATGTGCAAGGTCTCGCGGATATTCATCTTGGCTCGATAGAGCACTTGGGGGAACTTTTCCAATTCGTTCAGCATGGCATCCATTGCATGGGTCAAAGCCGAAATTGTGACAATGAAACGGGTGAGCCTTTCAGTCACAACAGCCACCCTGCTGAAGAGGTACCACTGTCACCCCACTGACGACATTGGCGTCCATGAGAACACGCATTTGAACACCACCATTTGGGTCTTCTGCCAACTCAACTACCAGACCAACCAACTCTTGACCGCTGGCATTTGTGTAATTCAGCAATTCAATGCGCTGAAGGTCTTTTGGGTTGGCCACAGAAATTCCCTAATCGATACGACGAATAACAGCTAAACTAGCCTGATAAGCAGTCATTGCTCACTATGAGCGATTCCATTTGGTTGAGTCTGTCGATCCTCTACTAAAAAAGATACTCGCTCCTATGTTGCTGATCTCACCAGATTGAGCTGCGAGACTTCAGAGCTGATCAGATCAGCTCCCATTCCATTGCAAAAAGTTTTAAAGCCATTGCTAGATGCAAGTAGCAAATGCGATGACCTGAAAGAAACCATTCACAAAATAAAGACTCTAATTGTATCAATACTGCTTTGGAGGATCGAGAACTAACTTATAGCGTCAGCACTCGGGTTCAAACGTTGCAAAGACCTTTTAAATCAGATTACTGAAGTGGGTGAGGTATTAGATCCTTGTTGAGATAGACAGCTGGATCGCTTCAAATGTCAGCAATGCTCCAATCAGAAAAATCATCACAAAGACAATTAATCCTTCGCGAGAAGTATTTTTGAAACCCCTGCTTTGGCGGGGGTTTATTTTTTAAAATCAGAGAATACCCAGAGGGCCTTTCTTCTTCTTGCAGTACCCGGCGCTGATATTCACTCAGCCTAATTTACAGGCTTCCCCGTTGGTGGGATCCACCTCATAGTAAATCGGAGAAACACAAGTTGTACCAAGGTGTTCACGTAACCCATTGGACATTGATCCTGCCCTGAGGACTTGGGACTCCTTTTGAGCAAGGGCCGCAACAGGAGCTATCAGAAGGGGCAAGAGAGCCAGAAGGATTGGACGCATAAAAAAGTAATAGACATGTATTGTTCTAGCTTGTTCAGCACTTAATGGGGTACGAAAAAAGCACGATCGTCTGAGTCTCTGACGGAATAAGCGTTAACAAACGAGGATGATTAAAGGATGCAAGGCGAGGACCACTCCCTGGAGGAATGAGTGGCCCACAACCCTGATACGAAAGCCATCGACGGAGAAGGTCGCCGATGGCCTCCTGATTCATCGCGATCTCCAAAGCGGTGAACTTTAAGAACTCTGAATGACCCGGTATTCCTCCCCTCATCACAACTGACGGATCGATGTATCGGATGAAAGCCGTAATAGAGCTGTTCTGTCACACCCTCGCCACGACGGGAAGCATCGACCGATGTTGTCCCATCGTCCAACCGAAAGAAGAGAAGGATCGAAGCGTCAGCGATTAAATAAGCCTGAAAACGATCTGAGAGGCTAGTTCAACAAGACTTCATCGTGGTGGGACACGACTAAGCCCAGGAGGATTTAATGCCTTGAGGGTGTGTGAAGAAACATAGCGACAAACCATGAACATAGTCAGGACTTTTAGCTTACAACGAGTGAATCTCTAAGCCAGCAAACAAGAGCAACTAAAGATATCAATCATGGAACAGAATGGAGACAAACATCAAAAATTTATTTGAGCAATGTTGAACTTCACTAAATCAAAAGAGATAGTCCAGAAAGCCTGCTCTCAAATACATCTCTCAGAGTTGAAGCTCCGAGCTGAGCACAAGCTTACCTGGTGTTATGTCGCTCGACTCAATCCAGTGCAAGAGACATCCAAACAATCAATCAACGTTCGAATTATAATATTTTAATGAACTCCGACATATTCCACACGCCGTTGACGAACGTGTCTGTCTCAACAGGATATCGGTATCCTCAAAATACATTTCATTCTTGAACGGGATCGAAGGTCAAAATTTCAATCACTCTTGCTGCATTAAGGATGGATGGAGCCAAGGTCTACAGAGACAATGAACATAGGACTTCATAGAATCAAGTCGGATAGTGATATTAGATACTGCATAATTACATCAAAACAACTAAATCCAACTCAAATGAAGCCTAGAAAAATACATACTCAACACAAATATTTGCCAACCGACTAATGACTAAAATATAGCTCAGAAAATCCCAATACCATTAAAGAGACCTTTACTAAGAACAATGAGAATAGAAATTGATGTAAAAGCGATTAAGCTCGCATTGACTAAACTAAAAATAAGCGGACTTCTTTTTGATTGTTCCTGCCCATCAAAGGACTCTTCAGGCTCCCCCCAATATCCATAGACCAAAACTCTTTGCGGCTTAAGACTCTTGGCAACAGAAATAGATTCATAACCATATTTTTCAATTCTATATTGTTGGAAGTCGATCTTCTCTATTTCACCCAAGAATGTACCCGCAATCCAGGACGCGTGCATTCTAATTCCAATGAGAACCCAGATTGCCAAAGAAAAACCGATAATGACGTTTAGAAAGTCCATAAAATAAGTCTTTTAAATACTCTAGTTTTCTACCATTTGCCAATAGATAGGATGCTGCTTATGTGCTTGTCAAATGAGACTACGGATTACCCAATATCTACACAGAGAAGCATCAGAGGATACAGACGTCCAAAAGCGAGTTACAACAAAATACTGAGATTTTATACACATCTACAGATAATTAGAGTAACAATGTCAACAAATTACACCATTAACCTCTAAAGCAAGATTGAGAATAAATTATATAAATATATCTCCATCGCCAACGCTTAGCTGTATACGAAGCGACCCAAAGTACAGTTAAGGAAAGATTAAAGCTTAGAATCTGGAACTTCTGAGGTTACATCTTTAGTATTTTCCTTCGGCTCAACAGAATCTTGAACGTCCAAAGCCTTCTTAGAGTCAATCGGATTTTTCTCAGCAGTGCTATTCTTAATAGTCGCAGATTTGTCCTCCGCTAAACTCTTTTTCAAATCACTATCTTTTTTAGGTTCGACAACCTTTTTAGATTCAGACGTCACTTTTGTGGGCTCAGCTTTCTTAGCCTGAGCAGGTTTCTTAGGCTTAAACTTCGAAGCATCTAAATTTTTCTCCCCAAAAGTTTTATATCCCAGAAAAATAAGACCCCCCGTAACAGGAATAGACGTGATACCACCTATAGCGATTTCGAAGCCGGATAGTGCCATTGCAATTAGTACGATCAAGACAATTTACCATCTAGCAACGATGCCAATGGCAGAAACTTATCAGTCATTACTTAGTATAAAATTGTCAATTTGAAAGCAAAAAATAAAATAAATTATTTGATTCAACCATTTATTATAGAAGGTTAATTTATAATCCATAGAGTATAAAATTAAACTATTTCAAGTTCATAGCAAGAAGAGTAAGTGACATATAATCTACTTTTATGATAAATATTGTCAGTCTATCGCGGCTGGATGCGCAATTATAGATTCTAGGTAGACAAGTAATCAGCATGAAAAATCTTTCATCGACCAACAGATTAGATTTTAACTATACAACTCAGAATTCTCGAGTAGAAACAATTTATGCTTCCAACAATGATTCTCGAAGAGAGTCATCCGTGAATTCTTCTGCAGAATTAATAGAAAGATGTTATCGGCAGATATTTTTTCACTCAATGACTTACGACCGTGATTTATTCCTTGAGTCACAGTTTAAAAGCGGCAGTATTGAAACAAGAGATTTCATTAGAGGGTTACTCCTGTCGGATCGTTTTTATAGAGGCTATGTTGCTTGCAATAACAATGATCGACTCGTAGAGCAAGTGATTGGAAGAGTTTTAGGTAGACCTATTTATAGTATACGAGAAAGACTTGCTTGGTCTATTTTAATCGCTGATAGAGGATTTACCTATTTTGTAGATACTGTCTTAGAAAGCAATGAATATATGGGGAGATTTGGATATGATGATGTACCGAGACAAGTTAACAGGATTCTTCCAGGCAAAGCCATAGGAGAGATTCCTATCTATCAGAGGTTGCCAAGGTATGGCGACAGTTGGAGAGATCGTTTAATTCAAGATAACATGATGATGTCTATTAAGGCATTTAATGTTGCCAATAGACCACGCACATCTGTCGATGATTTAATTTATAATGAGCCAAAGGGGAGAGCCTTAATAATCTGGAGGATATCTCTATCCGTTGGAATTATTTCAAGCGTCATAATTATACTATCTATCTTTAATGCTATGTTTAACTCTTAACGAGAAAACTACAGCAATCCAAACATTGATTGTCCAAGATATCACTCAAAGACAACATAGGAATCAAAAAACTTATACGCATCTTATCATGACCCTACGCCGAGCAAAACTAAGATTCCAGAGCAATAATCTTGAAGACCATTGAGTTGAATTGACTATTATTTATTTTAACATAATAAGCAATGGTAAATTATGCACGAAAAGATGAATGGGGAGGGGGATAACTTACCTTGACGGGACAGCATCGTGCTTAGCGATAAAAATCCTCCCTTTTGAGTGGAGTTTTCCTGTCATTATTACGGATATAGAAGAATATTGTGCCAGCAACAACAGCGAGGGGTATTGCTGTCAGTAACATCAGTAAAATTGCCGTGTAATCTTGGTACATGATGATGCTTATTTATTAAATTTTAATCCTTGGAAATTTTTATTCGTAGCCATTGACTCATTTGAGCAGCCGAAAAGAATCACAGTTTTGCTTTTATTGTCTCAAGGTAGATAGCATTTGACAATTGGCCAGGTTTCATTATGAATGCAAGCCCATGAAAAAGTGCATACATTTACGTTATAAGCTTTAAGTATAGTTAACACAATGATTCTTTGGTTTGATTTATGTTCGAAAGTCATGTGCTATGGATTTATCTTAGGGATCATATTCTCCTTAGTTATTGATTATGAAATTGAGTAGCAGTTTAGGCGGACCTTCATAGGCTCGCTTTAGCTCTAGCAACACGACGACCATCGAGAAAGGCTTCTAGGTCATGTTTCGCAAGTCTCCAAGTTTTGAGACGTTCTAGCGTTTGCTGTTCCATCCAATTTGCCTCTCCAGCAATCACATGAGCATAAAGTGCCCGCTCTGTTTTTGTTTCGAATCGAATCGTTCCACTGTCAAGTGGCTCATTAATGAAGTAATCCCAGTTCGGTTCAACCATCATGTTGAAAAGCTTTCTTCTCCATTTAACAAACTCTGGTGATTGGAGATTGTTGTATTACAAATAAGTCAGTGTTTTATATTATACTGCGCACCAGAAATTATTTTGCTGTACTGAATGCTGTCTAAATTTGAATCATATCTTCCCCGTAAAGGAACCTCAATATTGCTCTATTTGTAGCTATGGGTAAGGTTTATCACTTTCGATTGATGATACTGGTGAATCGTCTCGGAGTCGTTAATGGACTTTAGAATTCTTCTGGTTTTTGCTCCCATATTTTTAGCCCTGGGCTGGGCTGGGTACAACATTGGCCGAGCAGCTCTAGGCCAAATTCAGTTAGCCATTCGCACGTACAAACAAAATACTTCAAACTGAAAAGAATGCAATGAATTGGAAAGCATTTCTATTTTCGACTGCATACATTTCCATGTGTGTTGCGGTGTTTATTCTCGCTCGGCATGAATCTACGATTCAACCCGTTGGGCTTCTCATCGTTGCAATGGTCTTTACACCGCTAATCATTTCAATTGTTGGAGGACTTCGTCTAGATTCTTTGCCACTGATCAAAGCAAAAGAAGCAAATCTGGATTAGTGGTCATTGGTTATCTTTAATCATATTGTCGAGAATTTCTTCATCGAAAAGTCTTAGTCTTAGCATATAGTTATTCCCACAATAAAAAGCTCCTCAAGTTTCCTAGAGGAGCTTTTGGTTTGCGAAAGTGCAAACTGATTCTTGTATGGATTTTAGCTTACTTTGGCCGTATCCATTGTTTCTAACGCTTGAGATACACTCTTAAAATTAAATCCCATACTGCGTAGTGCATGCCAAAAATGGCCTTGAAGGAAGAAGAATGCCAGATAGAAATGCGTATTTGCTAACCAGGCTCTTGCTGTGTGTCCATCGTTTAAGACTGCAGCAGTATCACTGAAGTATGGCGAGAATGCGAAATTGAGCTTCAGTGCCTCTCCGTAAAACTCCACCGGATAGATCAGAGTGTTCTGTGCACACCAGATACTGGTAACAAATCCCATGAGAGCAATGCCTGCCAATGAATAGGACAGGATGGCTTCACCGGAATAAATCAAAATCTTTTTGAATGGCCCAAATGGGCTTGAAATAATATGCCAAACCCCACCAATAGTGAGGATGAATGCCAGAACGGCATGTCCTCCCATCACGTCCTCAAGGCTACTAATCGAGAGAAAATTCGTCTGATAGCCCCAGACCATACCTAGATCAATGTTGGGCTCAACTTGGCGAACGGCACCGATTGCAGTGTCATAGATGCCATGGTGTTTGGCCCATTCAACAAATGCAATAACACCCAATCCAAGAAAGATCAGATGATGGCCAAGGATAAATGTGAGTTTCTTTGCGTCGTCCCATTCAAAGTGAAATTTTTGTGCTCGTCCCTCTGCGACGGATAAGTCTTTCGGGGCTCTGAGCGTATGCCAAATGCCAGCGGCTCCCAACACTGCGGAAGAGACCAAATGAAAGGCAGCAATAGCAATATATGGCTCTGTATTGGCAATTGTTGCACTCGCGTCGAGGCCTAAGCCTAAAGACGCCATATGAGGTAACAGAATTAATCCTTGGTCTCCCATAGGCAATGCACTGTTGTAGCGAGCCAACTCAAAGAGAGTGAATGCACCGGCCCAAAACATGATGAGGCCAGCATGGGCGGCATGCGCCGCAATAAACGAGCCAGATCGTTTGGCTACTCCTGAATTTCCTGCCCACCAGTCATAGCTGACTGATGAATTCCCATAGGATTGCATGTAAACAAACCATTGTGCTTCCACAGAGTACGAATCAACAAACCTTTTGCTTCAGTGGTGTTAACACTACTTTTCGTCCCTGAATCATCTGTTCTGCATTTTTTGGCAATTGATACATTTCAAGGCGTCTTGCTGCACATAGATAAACAAGTGATCCATTCTGCGAAGTGCAGCTAGTGATTTTTGTCACGCCCGACCAGCATTATTGATACCACAATAATTCATTAGTTTTTTGCTTAGTTCGGCTTGGTTGCATCGCGTATGTATATGAAAAATTCAAGAATATTTAAACTAATGATCCAAACCTGTTTCCCATTCCATAAATAAAGCCCGGGCTTCTTCCGACTTTGAAATCGCTGACAGGCAGGCGATTCGACTACGCCACCAAACACCATAATCATCATACGCAAACTCTAAAAATATTGGCTCTGCCCATTTCTCAGGAAATGATTGCATTTTTGTAGGTGTCAAAGAAAAAATGTATGTGAACTATGAAGAGTCCTTCGCCCTGCTCCGCATCACAACCGACAGATCGATGTATCAGATGCGAACAGAGCTGGAAACGAATGAACGAACTCATCCATCTAGATCATGTGAGTGATTGTGTTGCTGAACTGCATATGCAGAGTTCTTCCATGCGAGGATCCGGTCAAGAATGCCTGATCTCAAATGGCTCTCAGCCTTGAAGATCTGAGCCGAGTATCGGCTCCCCTGAAGGTTAGTCGTGGCTGAACAGATCTAAGCCTGAAAAATCAAAGCAACAGACATTTGCGTTCCATCGCGAAAAAATAGTGAACCACTAGTCACTACCCCTGTCCCTGTCACTGTCCCTGTCACTCTCCCTGTCACTCGTATGACCAGGCAAAAGCAGTGATCTCGATCGACTCGTAACTATTGCAGCACCCTTGGACACATTTGCCACACTTATTGCGAACGTATATCACTCTCAATAGGCCATCCGCAAGCCATTGTGCCCTTGTCGTCCTCGGACGGGATCGACAGGTCAAGCAAACATCCATCCCTGTAGGTGAATGCAGGGATGGATGGGCCTTTCAAAAGGTTGTAGCTTTCGTTCTCACAATTCGCAATGACGACCTTCCACAAGTTATAAATGGTTATCCCGTCCAAGGACAGTAAAAAGCCCCGGCCAGCACCGGGGCTTTTTACTGTCCTTCCTTCGACAAGCATTTTTCCCGCCTCAGCGCTTTAATCCTTAAGGGCAGGTCAAAAAACACTGATGTTTAAAGAATCTGAATCATCAAAAGCAGAAATATAGAAAACTGATCGTTCGTTAACAAAATGCAAAAACCAGCGAACTAGAGCATCTTTCCGAAGAAAGGGAAAAGCTTCCTCTTGGCGACGTTCAAATCCACAAATGCAAACAACTCAAGGTTGTCCCTCGCCAGACAGCACCGGCAACGCTGGCGCAAACATTGAGTCACCGAAGCTCGTTAAGCACTCATCCAAAAACCCCCTATGGGTTCCCAAAGCCACAAGGACAGAATCAATCGTGACGGAGAAGGTGGGTGATGAGCATCAATCACACCAAAATCCGAACAGCAAACTCAGCAAACAGAACGAAGGTTTTCTTCCAATAAAAAAACCCCAGCGAATGCGGGGGGTTGGTTAACTCAGCAGGATGTGAGTTTTGTTGTCTGAAAAAGAGCTTTTAAATCAATAGGAGAACCGAACAAGACCGACATTATGCCGATTCAATGTTTTTGTAATTCCTATAAAAGCCTCAGAAGTAGTTGTTCATAGCATTAACTGATGCCCAAAGATAGTGAACAACAGTATTGGCTCCTACCCCGAGTACTGAGATGAAAGAACCAAAGAAGAAGAGCCGGTAATATCCGGCTTTAGTCTCAGGTACCCAGACGTCTGGTTCCTGCACGTTTTCAACCAAGGCCGATTTGATGAAGGATGCCTTGGCCAGTCAGCAGCTCAGTGCCAAGGCCAATGACAAATCCCATCATTGCCAAGCGGCCATTCCACTGTTCTGCGAAGGAAGAGAAACCGAACTTTGCGTCACCCATGGGTCAAAAAATGAATTTCAATTAATGTAACAGAACATTACGCTTCATTGCGGAGTGCTGTGACTAAAGCTACTCGGCTTGAGCAAAGGGCCTCTGTCGCGTCCTTGTCTTGTTGGGAAAGCAACCCCGCAGGCATCGCGCTTTTTGGACGCAGCACGCAGCCCTGTTGCGAAAGCCACCGACGTCGTCATTCGCCGATGGCCCCCTAATTCATCGCGATCTCCAAAGCGGTGAACTGAGTCAACTCTGATTACCCCTCTGACCCTCTCCGCATCACGGCTGACGGATCGATGTAGCGGATGAGAAAAGAGCCTGAAACGAATGAACTCCCAAAACCTCTCTAAGTTCGCCGTATCAACGGCTTTTGATACTGCGATATGCAGTTGAAATCACTAGCGGCAGAAGGGCGACGACGGAGACTTAACTCGAGGTTGTCGATTGGCCTAACTGCCAGGTGCGGGCCAATATGCACCGACAACTTCGCAAGAGGAAGGCAGCTAACGGTCCTTAACTGACCTTCCTCTTCCACAACTCTTAAGGCTCAACGATCCAGCTCTCATCGCGAGACTGCGGAAGGGTTTGATCCTTCGGAAGGATGAATCGGGCAAAGGCTTCAGTTCGTTCTTCAAAAGCGCCGAGGGGTAACTCTCAAGCGACAGCCACGGCTATGAGCCAGAGAATTTCAACGCAAGCCAACACCCCAGCCTCACGAACGTCACAGCGACATATCCAGAAGCGTTGTTCAGTAGATCCTTTCAGCCCTCCCGAAGACGATTTCATCGAGAAATACCAAGACAAGGGGTAAAGAACATGGCAGGGATCTGATCGATATGTGGAGAGGAGGTAAGTCCTTCCACCTTTCAATGAAGAATTGGATCGTCAAGTCCATTCGTGCTGTCGTCTTTGCTGACCGAGATGCCTTCCTGTGGATTCAGCACAAGCTTGGCTTTAGCGGTTACCAAATGGCAGCTCTGGCTTGGTTCAAAGGAATCGTTCTTGGCCTACTTCTTGGCTGGTGGCTTTTCTAATGCGATCAACGCAGCAAGTTACAGGCCATCTGCATACCCGGAGCCCCCTGAGGTGACTCAGTCGATCATTGTTTGTCAGTCATTGCTTGAGACACAACAGCTGTTAGTGCGACAAAACCGACAACGATCAGGAAGCCCACGTGAATGACTTGAAGACTCTCCACCCTTGACCAACATGGCGCTAGCCGCCTGTCTCCGTCGAGACCAAACGCGAAACTGGTAAGTATTAATCCACGCTGTACTGATTAGATGAACTTCCATTCCGCGAACCACGCCTGAATCTCTATCGGCAACCTGAACCATGGTCGGAACCCTCAGCTCCAGGCACCGCCATCGACATCGATCTCGACGGCCGTCCACCAGCGCCTTTCGATTGGCCATTCAATAACACGACTCGACTGACAAGACTCGGATTTGCACCGCTCTTGAGGAGCGGACTTGGTCACCGATGAAAGGAATGGTCTCTCTCAGCCTAAAAACCCCCTTCAATCCAAGAGAGGGCGAAGCAGCCATCAAGGCCACACAGTGAGGCCAAAAGCTCATCACGAGGGCTTTTTCACAGCTTTTCCACAGAGTGATGAAAACCTCACTTACGGGGGCATGGAGTGCACAACGACAGCCGGTACGCAGTGAGCAAGTTCAATAATTCAGTGATCGCAGCCGACGACTTAATTCTGTATCTTTAGTCACACTGTAGTGATAGCAGTGGTTTTTAGTTGACCAGGCTCGAGGGATAACTCCAAGGCCAAGGGCCACTGGCTTCTATCCGTTGTGGAGTTCTTAGACCCATGAATCTTGCCCATCATCAACCGATCAAGCCAGTAGACAACAGAAAGCAGCCAAAAACTGTGGAAAACCAGCAGCAGCAATGTGATGTCTGTCTTTGCTCTGGCGAGACTCATTTCCGGGTGACGAGTGACAAGCGAAAAGGTTGGTTGTTTATTTGCCCCAGCTGCTGGCTAATACTTGCTGAAGAAGTGGGATATCGCTACGGCGGAACGCGGAAGGCAAACAGACGAAAACGCCAACAATCGAACCATCGCTAGTCCGTGGCAAGCGCTCTCCCCTTCCAAGTCCATCCACGACCAGTCAGGCTTCTCCATACCGATACAGGAGCTATCGCTCCAACCAAAAGCCCACCAACACCCATGAGCCACCAAAACTTAACGGGGACTCCAAAACGATTTTTAATCCAAAAACGCAGAAGGATTTGTAGGACTACTGCTATCGCAGCAAGTAGTGAAGACGCCGCAAAAATCACCGTTTTCCCAAACGACATTACAGCGAAAGCAGCGCAAATGGGTAAAAAAATCCATGGAGCTGCAAACATCAAAACCACTACTCCGCCTGCCGCTAAAGCCTTGGGGATATTGCGATCAAGGCCGAGAAACCAATTTTTTGTCCATCCTTCCCAAAGAGCAGAGAGATTTGGATACATCTGCAGATCAACAGCATCTAGACCCAGCACATAGCTAAGACGAAAACCTGACGATTTGATGGTTCGAGCTAAGGCAAGATCTTCAACCACTTCCCCTGCCAAAGCTCGATGACCACCAATGGCTTCGTAGGCAGAGCGGCGAAACAACATGAACGGACCAGCTGCGAATGCCACATCCGAGGTGGGGTCGTTGGCCTCAACAATCGGGAATCCAAGCCCCAACAAACTGGCCATGATCGGCTGCACCATCCATTCAGCAAGACAGGTACAGACGAGGCGGGGAGCCAGGCTGAATAGATCTGCCTGTTCATCAATGGCCTGAAGAAGTGCACGACGCAGGGCAGTGGGCCGCAACTCCACATCGGCATCGATAAAGAGAACCCAAGAACTCTTCACATGATCCATCGCTGTTGCGCAGGCCCAATTTTTGCCAACCCACCGTTCCCGAGGGGGACGAGGTCCCGCCTGAATCAAGGTGAACCGATGTTGTTGATCCATGGCTGTGGCACATTGATGCGCTAAATCCGCAGTGGAATCAGTTGACATGTCGTCGACAACAATCACATGCCAATCGCCACAGGGCGGCAGAGATTGAAAAACACTCCCAAGGCTGCGTTTGATGTTGAGCGATTCATTGAACGCAGGAATCACAACAGTGAGACTGATGTCCTCAGCATTAACAAAGTCACCGTTGGATACAACAGAGGGATTGAGCTGCGGGGCAGCCTGAAACACCCGCTGTAGACCAACCCAGAGGATGAGCAGTCCAAGGCATGAAGACGCCGTCAGCACTAAGCAATTCAGCGATACGATCCAATTGGTCATGGTGCTTTAAGTGAGTTCGTCCAATCCAAAAACGCCAACGCGTGATCAGATCTTGGCGGCTTCCTCGGCGTGGGTGGCAATTGTGCTCAATGTTTTGCCTGGTCTTGGCACGGGATACCTGTACCAACGACGCTGGCGTGCTTACTGGATCACAGCCAGCGCTAACGGAGCGTGGCTGTTGTCCGGCAGCCTTTTTAGCCAAGGTGACAACACGGCGATGAATCCAACAACACAATTAATCGGCCTCATCGGGTTAACAGTCTTGGGTTTGTTAACAGCGACCGAGGCGGGATTGGCTGTTAAAAAAGTGCGTCAGGCAGGTTCACAGGAATAACGGGTGATTTCACCACGGCGTTCAAAAAATTCTGGATGCTGGGGGTCCTCTTCACGCCACCACCATCTGCCATCGGTGTAACTCGGTGTGCCAGCGTTATTGGTTCGAGGAAGCTGCAAGGTCAGCTCTCGCCAACGGAGGAGAATCCCATCCCCAGGCAGGGTTCCATCCAGCTGGTTGGGCAATTCTTGAACCAAACCACGCGGGTCCACGGCTCCTGAAATTCGTTCAACCGTGAGTAGATCACCTTCACAACGCCAAGAAGCCATGGCTGTTGTGGCCCCCACAAGGTTGATCAAGAGCAGTAAACCCACCACCAAAAGTGAACGCACGGCACAATTCCTCGATGACCCTCACCCTCCTCTACGACGGCGGCTGCCCGTTTTGCCGAAATTTTGCAGCACGGAGCGAATTAAGCAGTGGGGTACGTGGTCTTCAAATCATTGATGGTCGAGAAGATCACGTTCAAAGGCAAAGCCTTAGCGAGCGTGGGTTTTCTCTCGCCAAGGGAGCCGTACTGATTGAAGGGGAGACCGTGTGGCATGGCAGTGCGGCTATCGCCGAATTGTGTCGACGTATGGAGCCAAGTGATCAACTTTTAGGTCTCCTCAAAGGAGTCTTCCGCGATGACGCCAGATCAAAAATCCTTTATCCAGCCTTACTTTTGGCCCGACAAGTGGCTCTGAACTTCCGCGGCCTCAACGTCGATCCCGATCACTAGGGGTGGCATAAAGGCCCAACACGGGGCTACGGTCATAGCAGGTCTTCAGATTTTCTTAATTATCGAAACGAACCCAGCTTTCCCAGACGCCCTGAGCCATGACCAGCTCAAGCAACTTCTGCAGGATGCCATTGACGATCAATCAATGGCCTGGCCTGGAATCGAAGAAGACGAACTGCTTCGTGCAGCTTTAAGTGCCTGGGCAGACCAAACGAAAGAATTGATCCAGTGGATTGAAAACCGAGGAGATACGCTTGGAACCACAAGATCACCAAAGCAGTTGATGGCACTCGGAAGCTTTAGGACCCACATGGTGATGGGTTTAAAAGCCCTCAAATTTGCAGAGCGTTAAAAATCAAAAATTGAAATCAGTTTCGAGCGTAAAAACACTGGCATGAGTAAAATAAAATCAAAAAATCAAAACAAAGAGAACAGCGATCAAATAACTCCTTCCAGCTCAACCAAAGAGGTTTGATCGATCTGCTCAGCAAAATCTTCTAACTCGGCATTCAACTCAATCAGCATAATTGCCAAAGAGGACGCAAACTCAATACAAAAATCTTCCGTCACAGGATTCCAGAGCGGAACCCATACGTTCTAATCAGCTCGACCGGATCAACGTGGCTATAAGCAACATCGGTTTACAAATCAAAAAATTAGCAGGCAGGATCATGATGAAATTACCTAAAAACCATGTGACCAGCTACATAAATCTTGGTGTTCAAAACACAATATAAGAAGTGTTAATTCTCGAACAAACGAGCGTTGACCGACCTAGACAGCAATGAGCTGATGAACCAGCAACCCAGCGTCTACGGCATCGGACAACAAATGATCAGGACAATCCGCACTAAAACAAGCCTGATCCTGTAATAAAGCACCCCATTCCGAAGATGGAAAGTGGGTTTGCAACCAAAGCACCCCATGAATACTCTGCGGGTACAAACGGCGCAGACCTTCAACATCGGCGGGAGTCGTCACCAAGTCCACAGTCATGACCGTCATCTGAAACCATTAGGCCTCAAGCGCCCAGCCATGAATGTTTGCGATGATACAAAACTAAAATTGTGTGGCTTTAAATGTCAAATCAAAAATATGTCCGATTGATTACGGTTTTTTGAGGGCACAGCTGGTCTTGAAGGAGGTTCAGAAAATGGCACGATGCGATAACGGAAACGAACTCGCGTCGATGAAACACAGTGCGTTAAAGCCGCAAGGCCAACGATGATGAACCAGATGGTCAATCGTTGCGTCAAAAATCAGACCAGAACGAAGATCTAAGCAGCAACCACGGGGTCCAGCATGGAGCAAACGGATGGCTGGAAACCCAGCTTTTTAAGTTTCTCATTGCTTACACGAGCATTAAAAATACGAGCCTCAGGCCGATCGTGATTGTCCCAAATCACAGGCGCTAACCCATGGTCGTCACAAAGCAAGTTTGAAAGATCTCTTCGGGAAACCTGAAGATCATCGACCAAATTAAAAATGCCATGCAGACGATTCTCAAACGCGAAATTAATTCCATGAACAATGTCATGAAGATGAACCCATGCGTTGATATGACTCCCATTCTTGGGAACCATTTGGCCTGAGGCACTTCGGATATAAGAAGCAATGTCTTTGTTAGGACCATAAATACCTCCCAAACGCAAAACACAAGCCGACGTGCCGAAGTTGTTCAATGCGAGGACAGCATTTTCCGCATCGGCCAAGAGTGCGTTTGCAGAATTGGAACGATCAATGGGAGAAGATTCATCGCAAATCTCTCCGAACTGATTGCCGTAGACACCAGCGCTACTCAAGTAAGACACATGAAGAGGACGGTCTGATTGCCTAGCTTTGATGGACTCAACAAGGGCAGAAACACCAGTTCCATAAACAGAACGGTATTGATCCTCCTCCATACTCATCGTTGTAGGTGCGATGGCAATTAAGAGCCCATCAAGGGAATCCAAAAAACTTGCATCAGAACGAGAATCTCCAGCCCGATAGATCCGAGGATGTTCGACAATCCCGCAAAGTTCTTGCAAACGAGAGGGAGACGTAGTGGTTCCTGTGACCTCAAGGCCCATTAGACCAAAATGACGCGCTGCCGCTGATCCGACATAACCGCAGCCAATAACTCCGAATCGACCAGCCATAGGAAAGCAACTAACTTTTAGACAACGTAACGAATTGTGAGGCTTGTCGGCAGAAACCTGTCGAGCGTGATTTCCATCGAACAATGGTCGGAACCCCCTTGGCGCGGTACTAACGGGTGATCGGAATGCACATCAGTAGTGGAGCAGACATCCGCGCAGGAGGCCTAGGCCTAATGGGCAGCGTGCCATATCAGCAATGCACTTGCCTCTTTCATCCCAGCAAATACGGTTCCCATATTCATTCAAGATCTCAAGTTGGCGACAATTGAGTAATATCCACACTGGAATAGCTCTATCAATTACAAGCGTTATCGCCTTCAAATTCCCGGACACAGCATGTAGTCGAACCAGATCCGGCCTAAAATATTGACAACGAACACAACAGACATCTAAGTCAAATTGTCAAGCACGTAAACAACACAGGACTGACATGAGAAACCAACTACACTAAAAGAAAGCATTGATCAGGCCCCACAAAAGAAAAATTAGGGCACTGGTCAAAAGCAAAGAACCCAGAAGACAAACAACGATTGCGACGACTCCAACACGGGTGATTGTTTTTGGGAAAAGCAAATAAAGGGTTAAGCCAAGTGCGAAAGGCCAAAGAGGAGGCAATAGGACACAAATGCCAGTGAGGACGATCAATTTGGAGCGAAGCGCCTCACGTTGCTCAAGGTCTTTCCGCTCTTCATCACTCAGCCAACGGCCCTGATCTTTTGCAATTTCAAATTCGCGCTCAAGTTTATTGCTGGGATTAATATTAAACATCTAAGTAGCGGAGAAAACAAAGATAACTCAAACAATAAAAGTTCTGTTCACAAACAGAACGCTGCATGTCGATTAACGAAAGGATTAAGCAGCGAAATCAATGAAAGCATGCTGTAGCCATTACTTCGCTCGTTTGAACGTATAACAGCCTCCGTGGTACCCCGTAAATGGCTGGGCATAGGCCACTAATTCCCAACCTTGCTGCCCAAGTTCATTCATGAGGCCAACCAAACTCACATCTCGTTGAGGCTGGCTTCTTGAAATCAGTTGTTGATCATCCAGCCAAAGCTCCTCGATTTCACCGGTCCAAGACTTTCCCCTTGGGACAAAGCGCAATTGGGTGTATTCCCACGTCATGAATGGCACCAGGGGGCATCAAGGACGCCAATCTGAGCAGCATCCTCCCAGACAATCTCCAAAATCTGACCACCACAGCTTTTCAGAGTGAGAAAAATCTACAGGATGCGTCGTGACCCAATGGGCAGGTGCTCCCATGGCCGAGCTAGCACAACAAGCGCTTATTGATGCCGACACAATGGACAAGCCTGGTCGTTTCACCCGTGCAGCTTCTCATCACTTTTCTCTGCCTGCTCTGCTGGCTCATCGTTACACCGATAGCCAACGCGGAACTGATTCAAATCACCATGCGAAGCATCAACGCCTATGGAATTGGTGACGTGATCGGTTCGGTATCAGCCAAAGATAGCGACCAAGGATTAGTGATTTTCCCTGATCTGACCACCATCGCCACCGGAGAGCATGGCTTTCATCTTCACAGCAATCCAAGTTGTAAAGCTGCACTGAATCCAGAAGGGGAATCTGTATCCGGACTAGCCGCAGGAGGCCACTGGGATCCAGACAATAGTGGAACTCACCTTGGACCCTTTGGGAATGGACATCGCGGCGACCTCAGCAAACTGATTGTCGATGCAAATGGAACAACGACGACGAACATCGTTGCACCGCGCCTCACCACAAACGACCTCAAGAACCATGCCTTAATTGTTCACGCCGGAGGTGACACCTACAGCGACACACCAGCTCTAGGAGGAGGAGGCGCACGCATTGCTTGTGGCGTGATCAATTAACGAATCAAGCAACATGAGGAGCTTGAATACAATTCAAACCCGAATAAATTTTTCAAAAATAGTAATATGATCAAACTTTTTACTAATTAGCAAAAAGAATGAGTGATCAAAATTTCTAGCAGAAAAGCTTATCCATGCGTAGTTAACACGTCAATCGACTACCTCTTCTGAAGCGAAAGAAACATCGACTGAGGGCTGCCGTAGTGATGGGGCATGGCCTCATGCAAACTCAAAAGCCTTTTCCAGCAAACACTCTTACGAGCCTCAGACTCCTTGACCCCATCGGCGACAAGCCAGCGAAGTGCTTTGACGTACACGTTGTATGTCTGCTGCAACTCTGCAAGAGACGGTTGATTGGTGAAAGTGATGCTTGACATCGCCGAACTGGCGGGCAACAACCATTAAGACAAACAAAACAAAATTTCAATACCCCCTTATGGGGTATTTCAAACTCAATGAACCCAGCACTGAAGTATCAGAGTCAAAACTCTCTTGCACTAGAAAGGAGGCCATGATGAGCAATCAAGACCTCCTAAAAATCCTTTGGGGAGTTAGCCAGGGGTGCTCATCAGCACATGACATCGCCCACAACAAAGAATTCTGTAACCATGACTTCTAAAGGGAGACACTACGATTGAGGAATTGTCTGAAAACTAGAACAGATTTCAGAGTCAAAAACCCAAACGCAGTTCTGGATGAGCGATGCTCAGCGGCGGGGCTCAGCAACGCGCACGGAGATGGCACGTCCCATCCATTCGACATCCTGAAGATCGTCGATGGCTTTTTTTTCTTCGTCAGCGCTGTTGAGGTCAACGAAGGCGAAGCCACGCTTACGACCGGTCTCACGGTCGAGGGGCATCGAGCACTTGCTGACTTCTCCGTACTGGCTGAACAAGTGGACCAGGTCTTCCCTCTCTGCGTCCCAGGAGAGATTACCAATGAAAATCGTCAAAAAATTAATCCAAAAGGGATACCTTCTCCATTTTCACACATCGCCACAAGGATTGGCGACATGGAAATGTCTTCGTGGGGACTAGCGGACATAGTCAACACAAAATGCAGACCACAGAACTCAGGAACGAAGCAGAATTTAGGAGACGTGCCGTTTTCGAAAAATGTCGTCTGCAGACTCGTCACCCCAGTAAGAACCTGGACTCTTGGCCATAGCAGCTCGACACGACGGGATGCTGCAGAGCAAACCGAAGCCGTTATGGCCAAACCTTTCGCCGTAAATCCAGTTAAGACAACGGAAAGAACGAAAAATCCTTACGGATTCGGACCGATCTAAACCGAAGTTCCGTAAACAATCAAAGTTGAACCATGCCGCATCGCATCCCCTTCAAAACGGCCTGCACGCGGTTGTTGACTTCAAGGGTTTTCAACAGACGCTTGGTATATGTCCTTGATGTTTGCTCACTCACCACCAAAGCCTCAGCTATTTCCTTATCAGTCATCCCACGGGCAAGACGATCCAGCACTTCGTACTCACGGGGGGTAAGACGCGGGCAGCTGAGATAAGGCAACACCCCACCACGCAAAGAAGGACTGCGATAGGAGTGATTGCCCAGCACAGCCAGCACAGCAGCTTCGAGTGGTTTTTGGTTTTCAATAAGATCGGCCTCAGCAACAACAGCTTCTAACCATGGGGCGTTGTCGTGTTCGACAGGGATCTCGTCGGTTAGGGCAAGAACAATAATTTTGAGATGTGGATGTTGTTTCTTGGCTTTTCGCACCAGTTCATAACCATTACCTCGCTCAAGTTGATCTGTACAAATCAACAATTCGAACTCATCGGAACGCAAGTATTCCAAACAACGGTCCTCGTCAGTGACAGCACAGCCGATATGAGATTTTTCGCTGAAACTCTCGCAAAGGCACCGTAGAAAAAAACGCCCTCTCATCGCCAATGCAATTTTGCCGCTGACAGCTACTGAAAGCAACGCGTCATCAAAACCTGATGAAGATTGATCATGAATATATGGCGTGAGGTCCATGCGGTCTCAAAACGCCGGACAACCATCATTACAACAAGAAAGCCTGTACTGAGGATGACGTTGTCAGTTGTCATAGACAACACCGGCCGTGACATTAAGTACAAGCGACAGCAAGCACCTGGATGCGGTAAGTATTTTTACTCTAAAGGGAGTTATTTAGAGATACTTGTGACCCACTCAAGATAGCGAAATGGAGGGTATTTAAAGTGCTGGCGGATCACCAAAGTGGTTCAAATACCTACCAGGGTCTTGGAAGAAAAGGATCGCTTATTTTGAATAGCTCCAACCAGAAACCCCAGGGTTTCACTGCAATGTAGGATGATCGGGTACTTCCCCAAAAGGGGACAACTCAACTGTCCCCTTTTGGGAGGAGAGACAATCCAGGTTTAGCGAGACAGTACACAAATGAAAGGGTTAACGCATGCAATCCACAACACTGACAATCGGCGAACTTGAAGCGAAGTATCCGCTTTATTGCAAAGCGATGAAACTTCTTCTTCATGATGGTCAAACGCCAGAGCGGCTGCGTAGATCAGTGTGCTGGGAACGGTTGGAAAAATTACATCACTCACTGCCGAGACAATACAAATCGCCTGAACGTCTCATGCAGATCATGCAGAGCGAAATCACATCAAAAAAGTTAAACCCATAAAGACTTCGCTGAGCGAAAGATAAGAAAAACTTCAATCGATTCAAGACCAAAACATTTATCCAGGACAAAATTCATTGCAAAACATTAAAAGAACATCTTCGCAAATAGCGCTTAGACAATTACTCACGCGAACTATTTGGAAACAGATTCATAAACTTGACAATCTTGAGTTGTTTGAAGAGAGCTATGCACTGACGCAGGAATGGCGAGAATGGATACTCGATCCGCAAATCAACAACAATTTCTAACAAAAGCGAGCAACGGCAAATCATATTATTCGTCACAACAGAAATCCTTCGCGCATGAGCATTTACTAGCAGGCGAAAGACTGGCAATAAATTCAGTTATTTTATTGTAAATAAAGAGTCGTGAATACAAAAGACAAACAGTTTGTCGAAACGGAGATTGACAATGACCGCGTGTTGATTATTTAACGACCGATACAAACCACGGACCTGCACAAGATCAACAGCAAGACATCGTCAAAGCACTTGTCATACAACAGGATCCAGTGGGATTTGTCCCAGGCTCGTGTTGGAGAATCCTCATTGAATACAATGCATCAATCGACTGGACAGAGCGATTGGTACATCGACCGCAATGACTCAACTTAATGGTCCTCACTCTCCTCAATCTCTGAAAAATCCATGGAAGCCGCAAAGTCCAATAGTTCAGCAGCTAAGACGGCGTCACCTTCAAGCATCAATGTCTTGTGAAGGCTGATAACCATCTCGTAGCTGGATGACGCCGAACCATTGATCAAGCTGCGCGCCGTGCCGCGAGCGACAACTAATTCAAGACTCATGCTCATGACTCAACCATGGCCTTCTTCACACGCGATTGGGAGTCAACTTCGCTTTTACAGCTGATTTTGATCACAAAACAACATCAAAGCCAACGCTACGCATATGCGTTGCGACAACTGACTGTTGAGCCGAATTTGAAGCATCTGGCAGCGTCCGCAGAACAAAACAGCCATAATGAATTCGAACCATGGCTCCGAGGGCCAAGCGCGCAGTCTCAAAAACCACATTGCAGAGCTCGAATCGCGGTTAGCTCATCCGCAACACTGGACAGAAGGCGAAAACAATCAAAATGCTGAGAAATTGCGACAACTCGTTTTTGAACGTCAGAGATTAATTTCCATCCAAGACATTGACCTCAGTGACTTCAACTGACAACGATTCGTTATTTTTACTTTTTAAAGTGTTAGGATATTAGCTTATACTTCTATATCATGACTGATTACTCAACGGCTATCATTGCCCTAGTTGTCGTCGGCATTGTTTTTACTGTCGCTGTCGTTTATGTTTTAGCCCAACCATCTGACCTGCCAGTTGACAACAAAGACAAGTAGTTGTTCAAGTTTCAATGGCAATTAAAACTACATATCGATATGTCCGGAGCACATAATAAAGGAATCCAATAACTAATACATCCTTTTATCAATGTTGATCTTATTTGTTTTACATTATTCACATAAAATTGTTTGACTGTTTTTAACATATAACTAGTTATGTGGCTTCTAAAGCAACAGCAGCTGATAAGCCTCATTGATCTGGCAAAAAGCCTCGGCGGAGCCACCTATGTCGGGATGATGTTGTTTAACGAGTCGACGATGAGCTTGCTTAATTGCATGCTGAGAGGCGCCGTACTCAAGCCCCAAAATCTCAAAAGCCATCGTGCGAGCATCCGAGGATCCGTCTCGCTTTCGATCGGTCGAGCGTTGATCACTTCTCGTTCTGCGACCAGATCGAACGGGCTCCTGACGATTGAGAAACTCATGAACGACTCTCTGAGGCTCTTCATTGAGCCATTCACTCGCTCGGACGCCATAAAACGCAAAAGCAGCCAAAACAGCGAAGCGCTTTTTGGTCATGGAACCGCTCATGACGGCGAATAGCTCACGACCAAAACCTGGCAACAAACGATCTAATCGTTGATAAAGGTTCAGCTGAGGGTGAAAGCTGCTGCGATTCAATCGCTCAATCAAGTCACTAAGACTGCGAAGCCGAAGGTCACCCCATCCGACTTGTTGTGACAGGCTTTGCCCCCATGCGTCGATTTGGGACGCGGTAATTCTTGAATCATCGGCCTTGTCAGCTGTCGTGTCATCAATCGATTGGCCTGACGGGTACCGCTTCTCTCGAAATTGGTGCGTTCGGAGCCGTTGTATCTGTTCACGCAACCGACGCACTTCATGGCGGAGATCATCATTCTCTACCAGTAAAGCCTCTACATTGCTGGTCACGCGTTGGCGTTGACTGGGCTTTGAGGCGGGTGACCATTGGCGGGGATCAAAGCCCATGAGCCGGCTAAATCCCCACAAAAAAGCAATCTAGAGCTGAGAAGGACTACCAAGGCAGTTCTTCCCCGTTGGCATGCCAAAACGAACCAGACGTTTCCAGAGTTAACGCATCAATTCGATTTAAAAGACCTTCAACCGACTGTTGAGGACTGATGCCATTGGGATTGAAATTAATCATCCGAGTCGCCACCAAACCTGGATGGAGAATGACGACTGAGATGCCCTTTGGTTTGAGATCAACCGCTAAAGACCGACCTGCCATATTCAAGGCAGCCTTGGACATCCGATATCCATAGGAACCACCAGAAGTGTTGTCGGCAATCGATCCCATACGACTGGTCATCAATGCAATCCAGGAGCCTGATGAGAGATTGCGCGTCAGGACACTGGCAAGTCGCAGAGGAGCGAGAGCGTTGACCTCAAACTGCCGACGTATGGCATCAGCGTCCAAATCGTTTAATCCAGTGGAATGCAAGATACCGGCGTTCAGGATGGCACCATCAAGGGACTGATGCAGCAGACGGGACATCAGTTCATCGATCGCTGACGAATCAGTGAGCTCAATTCCGGCCTCGATTCGTATCCCTAGAGATTCAAGTTCTGGACCGGCCTCACGGCAAACGGCAATGACGTCGTCACCACGAACACTCAGCTGTCGGCAATACTCAAGACCAATCCCACGATTCGCACCCGTCACGAGAACCGTTGCCATAAGTAATCCTTTGAACGAAGAGCATCCTCTCCTGACGTCGACTTGCGATCATGGACGGAGAAATCAAGACTGAACGATGACCAGTGAGGGAGATGAGACAGGGACTGGGATCAGCTTTGACCCTCTGTCCATGATCGAGATGTGGCAAGACCTTCACCAACTGATCGAACAATGGACTGCCAAGTACGGAACGCCTCCAGATTTGGCCGCAACAGCTCTCAGCGAATTCGCAAAAACACTATCAAACCAACCGCCATCGAAATAAGAAAACATATCAATAAACCACGAATTCCTTGAGCAGAGAGCAGGACAGGTAATCAACATTGAGCATTAAGTTCTCGCATTAACAATTAAATTTTGAAAAGGTGATGCTGCGCCGAGACCAAATACATCCGAGATAGGTAAATAAAATTCAACCTATGAAAACAAAGCCCCTTGTTTGTGAATATTTTTGTGTTGATAGAAGTGGACCAATAAGAAATGACTTCCTTCAAGTGGCCCAAGCACAACGCGTATGAGACAAAGGCAAGCGAATTCCAATGAAATCACAATACACAAATCATACGAAGTCGACTCTGCACTAGTAAACCGGATCAAGCGATAAAAAAGTCCAAAATTGAATAGTTCCAAAATGCCTATTCAACAACTAATACATTATTAACTAGTAATAACGACCAGGATATTCGCCAGGATGATCAACACGAGTGATCGTTACACCGTGCTCATGTCGACCCGAACACAACAAGAGTTGATCACCCGTCACAGCAAATCCACATTGCTGTGCGATTACAGCAACCTCGTCGGCAGTGATACAAGCACGCACTAAAGCCTGAAGCTTGGAATCGTGCCCCAAGAGTCGAAGGAACCGCCCAAACTCGGTTCCAAACGAATCCGTGCCAGACGAGTCAGTCATCCAAAGGATTTAAACACAAGAGCAGCCAGAGGAGGGCTGAGAAAAATCAAAGCTCAGCGCGATTCATCGGAACCATTTCCAAAGCTTCTGAAAACGATGCAAAACCCAGAAAATCTCAACAAAACTTTTTATTCTTGGTAGTCATATCGAACTGAAACATTTTCTGGCGGCAGGTGACCAATCGGACTTAAACCAAAGAACAGAGCACGAGGTCCAATGTCGTTTATCAGCAGAATTTGTGCCACGTCAAAGGGTTCCACCATTGATGCCGTTGGCAACGGCCGCTATCGGGTGTGCAATAAACAATCCCATTGCGCCGAAGTCGTCGGACTTTGGCAAGCCTATGAGGCACTGCGTATGCAAGAACAACGAATAAGTTGAGACTGAAATAGATCAAAAGTCCTAAAAAAAGTAAAAAAATGATTAATGTTGAACTATCATGAATATCAAAGCCCAGATCAACAATAAAGTGTTATTCAGAGGAGCAACTTTTGAGCCTAAAGCGATAATAAGACCATATGAGCTCGGATCAAGCCGATACCGAGGAGCACAAGCAAAGGGCTTCTCGTCAGTTCGGTTCTCCTAGGCCGCAGGGTGTCGGCAATGGAACGACTGATGTCGAGGCTGGTTCCGATCTTCACTCAACAGGGCGAAAAACAATTCACTTTGTAATTCTCACAACAACAAACAGCTACTGCAAAAAAACCGACTTCACCCGGACAAAACCCAATCGCTGCCCTCAGCCGCCGCCGCCACAAGGGCCTTTCAATATGCTAGCGCATAGCACAAAACACTCTCAAAAGCCAGAAATCAACCAAAACAAGAAACAAGCGTTTACATGGTGATAACCTCATCACATCACATCACCGGGAAGCGATGTACACGATCGACAAAGCGCGACAAATTTTCCCTGACACGCAAACGGCAGATGCTGTACCAGCCATTACAGCCCGCTTCAAGCTGCTGAGCGCTGAAGATCAGCTGGCTTTGATCTGGTTTGCCTACCTCGAGATGGGACAAACGATCACAGTCGCCGCGCCTGGGGCAGCAAGGATGGCTTTGGCCAAACCAACGCTCGACGAGATAGTCGCATTGAGCTTCGACGAGCAGACGAAGGTGATGTGCGACTTGGCCAGCAAAATCAATGCACCAATCTCGACGCGCTACGCCTTTTGGTCGATCAACGTGAAGCTCGGCTTCTGGTATGAGCTTGGAGAGCTCATGCGCGCTGGAAAGGTGGCGCCTATTCCACCTGGATACAAGCTCTCAGCCAACGCGTCATCTGTCTTAGATGCTGTTAAAAAAGTTGAGCAAGGTCAACAAATCAGCTTGCTGAGAAATTTCGTATCCGATATGGGATTTGACCCAGAAGTCGTTGAAGATCAAATTATTGCAGAACCGATTGTTGCTCCAACACCGAAAGATGAAAGGGAGAAAGTCTTCATACCTGGTGTACTTAACCAGACAATTCTGAGCTACATGGAGCTACTAAATTCAAATGATTTCGATCAGTTAATCGAACTATTTCTTGACGACGGTGCCTTACAACCACCCTTCCAACGTCCGATCGTGGGTCGAGAAGCCATTTTGAAATTCTTCCGCCGCGATTGCCAAAATCTTAGGTTGATGCCGCAGGGTGGTTTTGGAGAACCAGCCGACAGCGGATTCAATCAAATCAAAGTGACCGGCAAGGTCCAAACACCATGGTTCGGCCAGGAAGTTGGCATGAATGTAGCTTGGCGGTTCCTGTTGGACGAAAACGACAAAATTTATTTTGTCGCAATCGACTTGCTCGCATCTCCCGCAGAACTACTAAAGCTTGGTGGCAATTAAGGCCGAACAAGGGAAGAATCAACGTCAAGGCCTATTTTTAGCAGCCGTGATTTGCTCAGCATGGATTGCCACGTTAGTGGTATCTATGCAGATTAACGTCCATTCATGGACGACATCTGGCATTCTTGGTTTAATTCTGCTGAGATCTTTCCTTCATACTGGTCTGTTCATCGTTGCCCATGATGCCATGCATCACAGCCTGGCTCCACTCAACGAAAAGCTGAATAACAATCTCGGTAGGCTCTGTTTATTTTTATATGCAGGACTTTCTTACAAGTCTTGTTCAAAGAAACATGGTCTTCACCATCGATACCCAGAATCCGAAGCAGATCCAGATTTTCATTCGCCGAACAACTCCAAACCAATCATTTGGTACTTTAGATTTCTAAGTAACTATCTTAATTGGAGACAGTTTTGTACGTTAGCCTTGGTTTGGTTGCTCATGCTGCAAATGACAACTTTGGTGAATCCAAATGCCTTCGAGAATATTATTATTTTCTGCCCACTACCGCTAATCCTTAGTTCATTTCAACTCTTTTTGGTGGGCACATGCCTTCCTCATCAAAAATCGAAAGCAGATCCAGGGAGGCAACTTCCACGAAGTCTTTCATTACATCCATTGATTTCGTTCGCAGCTTGCTATCACTTTGGCTACCATCTAGAACACCATTTGAGTCCAAACACACCCTGGTTCAAACTTCCAAATCTGCGCGTCGAACCACTCCAACGTGATCGAGCCAAGATTAAACATTCTCACTACACCCAGAGCTTTTTATGACGCCCGCTGACTGGTCATCCCAAGAAGAACAAGTTGCACGCCACGTGTTTGACAATGGGAGAAAGCGTTCCATCGAACTGCTTATTTCAACGCTTCAAGACAAATGCAAAGCCTTGAGTACTGATGAATCGGTGTGGAACATGCATGATTATCTCAGCACCGAAAGGCATACATTTGAGGGAAGATCAGAATTCGATTACAACAATATTCTCTTTACACTCGCAGATTTGCTAAAACAGCAATTGATAACATTGGACGAGCTTAAAGGGCTAGATCCGAAAAAGCTTGCCAAAATCAAAGCAATGTCAATGTTTTAACTAAATTGGTTTTCGCTGCACATTTACCTGTCCTCAAAGATTGCCCTCCGATCAGCGGGCGCGAGTCAGAATTACTGGAACAGGTCAATCAAGCTTCAGATAATTGGAAAGGATCTACGAATATCAGAATCGATCAGCTGAATGCTGGTTATGCCTGTGCATTACACATGCACCAACCGACTATCCCTGCTGGAGATCAAGGCGAGTTGATTTCGCATCTTCAGCATATGTTTAACAATTTAGGTGAGGGCGATAATCACAATGCTGAACCATTTGCACAATGCTATAAACGTCTCGCTGACATAATTCCAAACCTAATTAAAGAGGGTTGTAATCCTCGTATCATGCTTGATTACTCCGGAAATTTACTTTGGGGAGTCAAGCAAATGGGCAGGACTGATATTACAGAAGCACTTAGATTTTTAGCTTGCGATACGCAAATGCAATCTCATGTTGAGTGGCTAGGTACATTTTGGAGCCATGCAGTCGCACCATCAACACCAATTCCAGATCTCAAGCTTCAGATCAGTGCGTGGCAACATCAATTTGCAAACTTGTTTGGGACAGCAGCACTTCAACGAGTAAAAGGATTTTCTCCCCCAGAGATGCATCTACCAAACCATCCTGACACCCTGTATGAATTCATAAAAGCCTTAAAGGAGTGTGGATATCAATGGTTATTGGTTCAAGAGCACAGTGTCGAGAAACTAAACGGCACTCCACTCAACCATGAACAAAAATATATACCGAACCAATTGATCGCAAAAAATTCTCATGGGGAAATTATCAGCATCACAGCGCTAATAAAAACACAAGGATCGGACACAAAGTTAGTCGGTCAAATGCAACCTTTTTATGAAGCACAAGGACTTGATCGACAGGAAATAAACAGCAAAAAGATTCCATCCTTAGTTACACAAATTGCAGATGGTGAAAATGGTGGTGTCATGATGAATGAATTCCCAGAGGCTTATTTACAAGCCAATCGTCGAAGCAGAGACAACGGCGAAGCTGTTATGGCTATCAATGGAAGTGAATATCTTGAACTTATTGCCACATCAGGCATCAATGAATCGGATCTTCCAAAAATTCAAGCAGTACATCAATATCGGATTTGGAAAGAAATGGGTCAAAATTCGGGACGCGAGGCGGTGTCTACTGCCATTGCTTCGCTTACAAGCTCTGATTCTAATTTCAATATTGAAGGAGCATCATGGACCAACAATTTAAGCTGGGTTGAAGGATATGAAAATGTTCTCGAACCGATGAAACAATTGAGTGCTATGTTCCATATGCGCTACGACCTCGAACTTTCCAAAAATCCTGGATTAACCCAAACACCTCATTACCAAGAAGCTTTGGTTCATTTATTACTCACTGAAACCAGCTGTTTTCGTTACTGGGGGCAAGGGACCTGGACAGACTATGCACGTGAAATACATCGACGTGGTGAGTGCTGCCTTAACGAAGCTTCAACAAGCCTTTAATTTGTTGCATCTCATGGCATTCACTCGTCAAAGAACCAGTTCCGACCTTTCATAAGGATCTTCAGGGTATCGAATTGATGTCTTACGAACCAGGCTCCGGCGAATGCCGTGTGTTGATCAGCAGCAAGGAGCAACTTGAAACGATGCTGTTGAATCTTGGGAAGCTCGAGGGGACAACAGAAATCCTCCAACAGCTTCGCGACGTTCATGGACAACTCGAACTTTTGCACGACCAACGCCGAGGCGAGTCCAACTAAAAGCAGTTTACAAACAGTTACACTTATGCCAAAGTGGAGCGATTACACATCAGAACTTCAGAATCAGCTGGCATTGAAGCCCTTTACGATTTCAGCTGACTTGAGGCAACAAAAACAAAGCCATGGGAATCCAAATTGAATTGTTCATTGCCGCTGCAGATATTGCACTAGCTCTGTTAGTGGCTGTATCTCTTCCAACTCGAGAAGAATCAACTTAAACTGAGCATTTTTCAGTTGTCTCGTATCGTAAATTCTTGATAAACACATTTAGCATCTACATTGCGATCCGATTCAACAAGTGTTGTATATCGATCTTGCATCCAATACTCAGTCTCAACCCATATATTGAGTTGATAACGTCGTTCAAGAGATTGACCTAAACCATCCATCGTTCGAAAAGTCTTGATAATTCACCATAGTGAATATCCTTAGTGACCGTGAATTCATTCAGGCATGCGTAGAGTTGTTATCAAACAACAAAAATAGTGGTGAAACTATCGCATTTTAAGATCATTTTTATTTCCACCATCACGCTGCCAGGATTTCTCAAGCTTTTGTCGAAACTGCGCAGGATTGTTGTGAGTTGATTGAATTTTTGTACGGTATGCCCCGGTTAAGCGCCAAAATTTCCATGCAGATGCTGCAGCAACAACAAGCCAGGCAAGGAGAAACCAGGCAGAATGTCCCATCCATCAAACGACGTTGAGTTCCATAATGACTATCTTTCCTAGTAGCCGTGGACAACCAACACTGATCCATCGCTTAAAGATACAATTCGATTCATGTCATTGAATCAACCCCAACGACCAAGCTCAACAACGATTTGGAACACGGGGATCATTTTGATCACTGTGGTCGCTGGAATCATGGCGATGATCCGCCGTTGAAAGACAGTAGGGATCGCAACACTCACTTCAAATCATCACCATGTTCATCATTTCAACTCTGCTGATCCCCCTTTTAATGTTGTTCCATTTCATTGGACCGATCCCTGCTGATTTAGGGGTCCATGGAAGCGAACTCAGTCCATGTATAAGTACAGCTCATTGTGCACGGCAGGATTGGCTCAGTAGCAATCCTCAATCAGACCTACAAACCCTCATCGCGGCAGCAAGAGAAACACCCCGCACCATCATTGTTCAAGAAGACGACGACTACATTCATGCAGAAGCCAGTAGTGCCTTGTTCGGCTTTGTTGACGACCTCGAATTACTCGCTGTACCATCCACCGGAATGATTCAGTCTCGATCTATATCGCGTTTGGGAGACTCTGATCTTGGCGTGAATGCAGCCAGACTAGACAGACTTAAAATTCTGATCAACGAAAAGGAGCAAAATTAAATTTCAATCTAGTTTAAAGTAATTTACTCAATATAAAGCCAACCAACCATTTAAATCAAATCGATCCTTATTACACAATGAACGACATTATCTGTCCACACTGTAATACCGCATTCAAAGTGGATGGATCAGGATATGCAGATATTCTGAAACAAGTTCGGGATCGGGATTTCGAAAAGCAATTGAATCAACGATTAGATCTTGCTGAGAATGACAAGCGGAACGCCATTGAGCTTGCTATGGCGAAAAAGACCTCTGAGCTTCAATATTTAGAGAGTCAGTTGAGAGATAGAGATTTAAAACAGCAACTTGCTATCAAGGATGCCGTTACAACAGCAGAGAAGCAACGCGATTTAATCGCAAAGGAATTAGAGCAAAACCGAGACAATCAGCAACAAGAACTAAGATTCACTGAAACACGTTTTGCTCAGGAATTGCAGACTGTCACCATGCAAAAGCAAGCTGAACTACGTGATCTACAGTCAAAATTAGATGCTACTGATATTCAGCGTAAGCTCGCTATTAATGAAGCAGTAAATTTTGTTGAAAAAGAGCGTGATGCTCTAAAAAATCGAATCAGTGAATCAGAACTAAAGCATCAACTCGAATCCCAATCGCTGAAAGAACGATATGAAGCACAAATTTATGATCGTGATGAAGCCATCGTCAGACTTCGAGATATGAAAGCACGACTTTCTACGAAAATGGTCGGAGAGACTCTGGAACAACATTGTGAAACCGAATTCAATCGGCTTCGAGCAGCAGCATTTCCTAGAGCCTATTTCGAAAAAGACAATGATGCCAGCTCTGGAAGCAAAGGCGATTATATTTTCCGTGATTTTGATGATTCTGGAAACGAGATTATCTCCATCATGTTTGAGATGAAAAATGAAAATGATACAACATCTACCAAGAAGAAAAATGAGGACTTTTTTAAGGAGCTCAACAAGGATCGACTCGAGAAAACTTGTGAGTATGCAGTTCTTGTTTCACTATTAGAACCAGAGAGTCAACTCTACAATTCAGGGATCGTTGACGTATCCCACCGGTTTTCAAAAAGCTACGTTATTAGACCACAATTTTTTATTCCATTTATTACTCTTCTGCGCAATGCCGCCCTTAAATCGATTGAATACAAGGCTGAACTCGCCTTAATCAAAGCGCAAAATATTGATGTGACTCATTTCGAGGAAGATCTTGAGTCATTCAAGAGCGCTTTTGGGAGAAATTATGATTTAGCATCACGCCGATTCCAAACAGCAATTGATGAAATTGATAAGTCAATTGATCATTTACAGAAAACGAAAGATGCTCTAATGGGAGCGGATCGAAATTTACGCCTTGCAAACGACAAAGCACAAGATGTAACCGTTAAAAAGCTAATAAGACAGAACCCCACAATGAGCAACAAATTCATGGAACTTAAAAATAAAGATTCATCAGATTAATAGTTTTTATGAATGCCACAATGGCAATTTTGAACTTTGGTTGGCGCCACAAAGTGAATGATTGATTTCACTGACTCCAGTGAGCAGTGCAGCGGAATCGTGATGAAAAACCAACATCTTTCTCCTCGCAATCCAAAGCGGTGATCGTGGCTCCTTTGGGAGCCAGCCGCATCGCCTGAGCCCTTGCCATCTGCTCTGTAGCAGCCTCACCTGAGCTTGTATTAGCCATGCTCATCGAGCCAAGGCTCCAAAAGGCAAGTCCGATGGACAGCCCTATCGAAAGCCTGACGCCTCTCAACATCGTCTTAAAAAAAGCCATACCATCAACGGAGCAACCATACGTCTTCAACAACATTTAAATTTTGACAAAAACTTGGGAATCCCTCGAGGATGTACGAGCAATATGATGGGATACAACATCATTCGCGATGCCATCGACTCCCCGCAACCGTGTTGGAGACGTATATGGACAGCTCACCGTTGTCGCACCGTCTGACCGACGTACAAAATCGGGAAATGCCTATTGGTGGTGCCGTTGTAGCTGTGGGAAAGAACGAGAAGTTGCTGGGGACAAACTCTCTCTCAATGTTACTAGACGCAAACCAACTGTGACGGCTTGCGCGGAATGCTCAAGAGAGCATCAAATCGAAGCTGTTTGTTTTAAACACGATCGGGAAGAGCGTGATAGACGCAAACAGGCCGAGCGTGATCGAGAAATTCTTAAAGGAATCGTTCCCGATCGTTGGCTAAGACTTCCGTTCACCGATGCCCATGCAAGAGAACTTGGACAAACACAATTTTTCAGAGGACGTAAGTGTTTACGTGGTCATCTAGCGCCCTACAGAATTAATGGAGGTTGCCTTATTTGCGCTGGACAGATTCCGTCCGCGGAAGATTTGC
>QCVD01000014.1 GCA_003208835.1 Synechococcus sp. AG-683-C23
TGGTGCCCCCAGGTTGATCAGCTGGAGGCGGACTTGGCTCCCTATACAGAGCCCCGTCTGCTGGAGAGTTGGCGCGAAGCTCTGAAACAACTAGACGCTTTGGAAGTACGTCCGGGCCCTTCATTGGTTAATCCGGCCACTTGGCAGTTGCGCTGGCGGCAACGGCTGAAGCGGTTGCGTCGAGTGTTCGATCGGTTGCCCGGCTGGCCTGCAACCTGATTGAGACTGCATAAGCCCCGATCTAGGTTGCAACTACAGCAGGTTGGCGATTTGTCTGCCTTCTTGTTGGCTTGATGTTTTCATGCCGGTTCAAAGTCAAACCTGGACAGATCTCAGACGATTGCTGAGTGAGTTGCCATCTAAAAGAATCCGATACTTAATCGTGGTCGTCTTGGCTTCTGTATTTCAGGGCTTGATGGATGTTTTGTTGGTAGCCCTACTCGCTCGAGTTGTTGGCCTGATTACTGGAGTAAAGCTCACTGATCAGATCCCCGGAATTCACTTTTTTGGTGGTGGTGTTCTTGATCAAGCTGGATGGTTGTTGGGTCTATTGATAGTGACTTTCTGGTTGACATCAGCAATACGATTTGGAGTTGCTTATCTGCAAAGCATGCTAAGTGCTGAAATTTGGAATGATTTAGTCAATAAAGTCTATAGCAATCTGATGCTTCAGGATTATGAGTTTTTTGCGAAGCGCAGAACAGCTAACTTGTCTGAAAGCTTTAATAGAATTTTGAACAAACTGTCTGAATCTATTGTTAGTCCTGTAATAGCTATGACTAGCAGCGGAGTATCAGTAATAGTTCTTTTGATTGGTGTTGTATTTGTTCTTGGCTTTCCCGCACTTGTGATGTTTGGATTGCTAATGGTTGCCTATATTCTATCTGCAAAGCTAATCATCCCATATCTACGTTTTGCGACAAAACAACGGATGCGTTATTCGAGAAGAATTCACATGATGCTTGTTGAGTCATTGCGGTCTATGCGAGATGTTCATCTATATTCAGCTGATCAATTTTTCATTGGACGATTTGCCCGGGATAGCCTCGTTGCCAAGCGTTATGACAAGTTGGCAATATTGTTGCCAGATGTTCCTCGTTACTTAATTGAGCCTGCAGGAGTAACAATACTTTTTGCTGTCTGCCTATTGCCTATATTTTTCAGTGGAAGTGAGGGTGAAATTCGTCAAGTTGTGCCTACCCTTGCTGCTGTGCTAGGCACTTTATTAAGAATATCTGCTCCCTTGCAAAATACTTTTCGTAATAGCAACAAATTGCGTGGTGGTTTACCTGAAATACGCGACGCCCTTGAACTTCTTGCTTTACGTCCAAAACGAATTTTATCTTCTTCTCCTGGAGTGCCTACTTCGCATGGAATAATGCCACGTCAGTCTATTCAACTAAAAAATGTAAGTTATCATTATTCAGAAATGGAGAGAGAAATACTTTCTGAAGTAAACATTACTATTCCTATTGGATCTCGAGTGGCGTTGGTAGGCCGAACTGGTAGCGGCAAGACAACTTTAATAAATCTCCTTCTTGGTCTATTTAAGCCGAGTTCAGGGAGTCTTCTTTTGGATGGAGTGTCCTTGATCCCAAAGGAAGTACCTGCTTGGCAAGCTAATTGTGCACTGGTTCCGCAAGATATTGTTTTGCTTGATGCTAGTGTCAGGGAAAATGTTGCATTTGGGGTTAATCATGAGGACATTGACGATAGTAAAGTTTGGAATGCATTAGACGCCGCTCAGTTTCATGATCCTGTAAGTTCTATGACTTATGGTTTATATACAATGATTGGAGAGAATGGAATTAAGCTTTCTGGTGGTCAAAGGCAACGCCTTTCTTTAGCACGTGCCTTTTATAGAGAAGCAAAGGTACTCGTTTTGGATGAGGCAACAAGTGCACTCGATAATAAAACTGAAGATGAAGTTATGCAGGCATTAGATTTAGTTGGAAGACGATGTACAACGATTGTAATTGCACATCGACTTTCAACAATCCGTAAATGCGATCGAATTTATGAGATTCATGATGGAAGAATTAAAGCATCTGGCAATTTCGAAACTCTTTGTGCTTCTTCAGATTCATTCCGGGAAATGACTCAATTCGAAAAGAGCTAAATCTTGTGGCTGACTTTGTAATTTTGGCGACGGCTGATTGGGATCACCCACTTTGGACTAATAAGCAGCATACAGCTCTTAGTTTAATTGATCATGGTAATAGAGTTCTTTATATTGAGTCCTTGGGATTGCGTTCGCCACGTGCAAGCGTTGCGGATGGTCGTCGAATATTGAGAAGGCTTCAGCGAGTTTTGCGCCCTCCTCGGCGAGTCAGAAAGAATCTATGGGTTTGGTCACCACTTGTTGTCCCAGGGGGTACTCATGGGCTTGTGTTGGCTATCAATCGTTTTCTAGTACGGAAAGGCTTGTTAATTATTCTTCGCCAAGTTGGCTTTAAATCACCATTACTTTGGACTTACAACCCTCTTTCGCTTTTATATCTATCAATTAATGATTTTCAAGGGTCGATCTATCATTGTGTAGACAGTATTCAGGATCAGCCTGGAATGCCCTCAGAATTAATTCGGCGAAGTGAAAGGGAGCTATGTAGTGCCATGAATGTTGTATTTACGACGGCTCCAGAATTGCAGCTACGTTTAAAATCTTTAAATGTGCACACTTATTTTTTCGGAAATGTCGCAGACGCTGATCATTTCCGTCGAGCTTTAGAGATGGATTTACCTTGTCCTAAGGATCTCTCTTTAATTCCTCGACCAAGGATATTGTTCGTAGGTGCTCTTGATGCTTATAAGATTGATTTTGCGATGATAGAGACATTGATTATGAATACACCAAAATGGTCCTATGTTCTTGTAGGTCCAATTGCAGAGTGTGATGCTTCGACTGATTTATCTGATCTTATTTCCTTGCCAAATGTGTTTTGGTTTGATACCCGCCCATATAAGGAGTTACCAGACTGGCTTGCTAATAGTGACGTGGCATTACTTCCTTTGCGTCAGAATGACTATACTCGGTATATGTTTCCGATGAAATTTTTTGAATATCTAGCATCTGGCTGTTCTACGGTGGCAACTGCTATTCCTTCATTGCAAGCTTATGGTGATGTAGCTTATCTATGTGAGCCATCCTCAAAGGAGTTTGAAATTGCTATTTGTAAAGCTCTTCAAGGAGAGGGGCCGGATCCCGTAGAAATATATAAAAGAGCATCTCAATCAACCTATAAACGACGTACTAAAGATATGTTGGAGATTTTGGACAGGTTAGGTCTGCTTTCTAATTGATAAAGGTATTGCTAAATGGATTGTCTTTGGACTAATGAGAAAAGCTATCAAATTTAATCTAGCTTGGCTTGATATTATGACTCAAAAGAATTATTTTCTCGGATTCTAGATGTTTTTTAATATGATCTTGTAGCTAGTTTGATAGCAGGCTAATTGTTGCCCGTAGAACATTAGTCAACATCTCCAGGGAGTTTTAAGTAATAAGAATGAATGACTAGTACGGCGACATGCTTTTAGATCTTTACCGTCTGGGTTGTGCGACGGACCTTACCTTAGCGATATTATCAATTTTCCACTTTGTTGCCACAAATTTTGTAGAGAAGTTCAAGAATCTTCCATTGCTTTGAGACCTCTGGAGGTGTACCATATATTATATGAGTATCAATAAATGTAAACAATATAACTTGGCTGAGCGAATTAGTTTCACATTATTTCAAAGTAAATTCTTTCAAGACCATGAAATACAAGACACTCTTTGCAAGATTTACAGGAAAAGTTTATATTTTTGGCCGCAAAATGGCAAAAATTGTATATTTTTCGACTATCTATGATCTAAAAAGATTGTATTTCGTTTATATGTCAAACTTCAGGCCGCCGATGAGTGAGTCGAGTGATATTATTATTTCGCTTACATCTTATCCAGGCAGAATTGACAATGCTTGGTTGACTATCGAGTCTCTTTTCTGGCAGACTTATACTTATAATTCAATCGTGTTGGTGCTCTCGACGCAAGAATTTAAGGGAAGAGAGTTGCCAAAATCGATTCGTCAGCAAATCCGCCGAGGACTCAAGATTTTATGGACAGATCAAATCTTTAAGAGCTTTGGTAAATTCATTCCGGCGTCTCAGGAATACCATGAAAAATATATAGTCACTTTCGACGATGATATTATTTATGAGAAGTGGAGGCTTGAAAAATTGGTTCGAATGTCTAGAAAATATCCTAATGCCATAATTGGTCATCGCGGTTATATTGTACCAATAAATAATGGTGTGATTTCAGGATGTTATAATACTTGGTCTCGAGCTAATATTAAAACACCTTCAGATAGATGTTTTTTGACCGGAGTTGGAGGAATTATTTATCCTCTTAATAAAGAGCTAAGGGATAAAATGTCTAATTATACTATCGCTAGTCGGCTATGTCCTGCTGCTGATGACATATGGTTTTGGTATTGTGCTGTAGAGACGTGTATAGAGCTTATATGTCTAGGGATCAACGATCTTAACTATGAGAAAGAACAGTTAAAGGGGCCAGGACTTTGGCAAACAAATTGTTTAGAAAATAAAAATGATGCTCAACTTTTGTCACTTCTCGAAGTGTACGGAGAATCACTTAAATTGAAGCCATCTGCTTGTTTTAGCTTAAATGATCAATCAGCTTAGTAATTTACTGTAACTTCCTTATTGATTTTTGCCCCCGGCCCTGGGAGAAATACTTCTAGGTTCGTATGGACTGCAAAGCTTTATTGTCAGCTAGAATAGGTGTGGGATTATTATTCCTGCTAATGGGTATAACTAATCGATTCGTCGTACGATTCTTTCCATGCTGCTCCAGATTAAATTCTTGATTTAATAGCTAGGGCTTGTGGTTATTATAATAAGCTTATAATATTGTCTACTGACGCTTTTAAATGTTTAGGTAAGTGCATATTTATTTTTGTAGATGATCGTTCCACTATCGGCGGGAAGTCGCTGCAGTCGATGCCAAGAAAATTTGATAGCTTCTCGTTAGAAGCGTCGAATAGTTGATCGAAGGGTATAGAACAAACAGGAAGTGATTTTGAATTAAATGAATGCCAAGCTTCAAATTGTCGAACCATTACATTTAACATTTTATGATCGGAATATAGGCCCAATTTGCTATTCTTAAGCTTCAGATAGTTGGTATAGTACCAACGCCAACCTCGTCTCTTCTGTGAGGCAAGAGCTCTTAGTGGATTGTCAAATATATATATGGCTTTAAGGTTGGGCATTGAATCAAACTCTACTGGATTCGGATAGTGACAGAGATATTTTTTCCATGTAGCCGTCCTCGTGTTGAATCCTTTTGATTCCAAATAATTTGACAATGTATTTGAGGCTGTTCCTCCGAAAGAGCATACCCAAATGTCCATTTTTTCGGCATGAATCATTTCTTCAATGGTATTTTCGCTAATCCGCCGCAAGAGATGTTTTCGAATATTTGAATCGATGATCATTTGTATGATTCAGTTGCTTATCCTTACTCTATCGAAATAAGTCTCAATCTGTCCACGAGCCTAGTCAAATTATTTTCGATCGAGCTTAAAGCGATTATTAAAATATATTATATTTTATGTCAGGCCTGATTTTCATATTCTTTGGTTATTGTACTTTCTCTTTGCCGACATGCTTGGATATGCACCGTGTTTGTTTAAATACTCTTGGCTTCAGTTGTTGATGATTGCGATTTGCCTACTATTCCTCCAAAGACATGTCTCCCGAATGCAAGGTATGTCATTTTGCTAGGCAAATTGATTTAATTCTTAAGCTCTTCAATTTGTAATGACATCCATCTGACAGGTTTCATTTCTGAAAGGGATTAGCGCTTTCTCTTGGCATGTTTTTGGTTAATTTTGACTATGTCTTTACTGTGACAGATAAGTTAAAGTCGTTTGTTTGCTGGCTTTAATTGCGCCTTATTGACTAAGTCGTAAATGTGTGGTTAATGAATGGGTTGGATAGGAATTATTTTTATGTCTCCGGAAGCTTTGTTGGTTTATGCAATGCAAATATTTATCCTGTAATTAATCATCTCCTCTGAGTTATCTGTTGGACAAGGGTATTTGCTATAAAAAGTCGATGCTTATGTTATTTCTATTCTTTCTTGTGATTTGACGAGATCGTCTACAGCTTTTATTTGACTAAGGAATGGTTCTAAGAGCTGCAGAGGTAATGCGCTTGGTCCATCGCATCTTGCATTGTGTGGATCGGGATGTGCTTCTAGGAAAAGGCCTGCCAGTCCGACGGCCATCCCAGAACGGGCAAGATCAAGGACTTGGGATCGACGTCCACCCGATGCGGCGCCTCCGGGATCGCGACATTGCAGTGCGTGAGTTACATCAAAAATCAGTGGAATATTCTGGCAGGTTTGCTTCATAACTCCAAAACCGAGCATGTCGACCACGAGGTTGTCGTAGCCAAAATTGCTGCCGCGTTCGCACAACAACAACTGGTCGTTCCCACACTCTTTGAATTTTTCAACAATATTGGCCATCTGTTCCGGGCTAAGAAACTGAGGTTTTTTGATGTTGATGACAGATCCGGTGTTGGCCATAGCGGTGACTAAATCCGTTTGACGGGCAAGGAATGCTGGTAGTTGAATGATGTCCGCAACCGCCGCTGCAGCTACAGCCTCCTCGGGGGTATGGACATCCGTTATCAATGGGATGCCATGTGAATCTTTGACGGCTTGAAGAATGCTTAGACCTTGCTCGAGGCCTGGGCCACGAAAGGAATGAATTGACGACCGATTGGCTTTGTCGTAGGAGGCTTTAAACACCAAGGGAATGGCAAGGCGCTGACATACTTTCTTGTAATGGCCTGCGCAGTGCACTGCAAAGTCCAAGTCCTCCAGAACATTCACTCCTCCCAGCAGGACAAAGGGCTGGTCGTTTGCAAAAGTGATGTTTCCTAGCTGTACCTGTCGGGCCATGAACGTGTTGCTGATGATGATTGAGCTTACGTCGCCTCACAAATTGTCATTCATGATTTAATGCTTTTGGGCGCAAAAATAATTTTTTTGAAGGGTTTGCCTGGCCTGATTTGATTGTTTGCACTCTGCATGTTCATCTAGGTGTTGAAAAGACTTGAGCGCGCTGATTTTCTTATATCAGCCCGACGCTGAGTGGATCATTGCTGTAGCGGCCAAGTTCAAAATCGTCCTGAAAAATGCGGTAGATCGTACGTTCTGTTTGAGGTTTGTAGTAAGACGTCTAGCGGTTTGCAGCGTTGGTGACTTTCTCTTGTTGGCTTAATTCAATACTATGCCGCTTTCGTAACCGTTCTTTGGCGCGACATATTAATCCAGTGGACTTCAGTGCAAGCGGAAGGTCTTCAGCCAAATTCTCAAGTCTCCAAATGTTGCTCAATCGTGAGAGTGGGAGCAGAAGAATCTCATTTTGTGGTCGCTAATGATGATTCTCCGAAGGCCACCATGCTCGAGAAACGATACAAAAGATTCAAACTCTCTTGGGCTGTTGTCACCAAATCTACCGACGGAGGTATATTTTCGCTAATCTAGTTGGCAATTTTGTCGAGAAATGCGGATTGTTGCTCGGCCACGGGCTTCGAGCAACTGTAAAAAAAGAGTATTGGTGAGGTATTAAGAGCTCGTTCCATTCTTTAGAAAGTTGCATGACATCAATGCCCAGATTAATAGCATCACATTTGCTTCTCTTGTAGTCAAATATTCTATTTTGTTGCCCTTAGAGTGCATTGCTTAAATAAGGCCCGACGGATGAACTTCCGCTCTTGCTTATTCTATTGCAGGCAATTTTATGCTGGGATAAAAGGCAGCTCTGCTGATGTTGTGGGGTCGAATGTTGAGAGTTTTTGTGGCCAGTCTTAAGGTCGTTGTGGTGAAATTTTCGCGTATTTCTTTGTTGATCAAGTGTTTGGCGCGAGGCGTCAGCGCTGCGAATAGAAAGTATTGTTAATATTAGTTTAAACGCTTTTTTGTCGGCTATCTCTCCTGGTTTCTGTGAACCTATTGGCGGGCTTTGGCTTGTGTTTTTAGTGGGGTGTTCGCTCTGCCGCTCATCTCACTTGATCCTTTGGCGTATCGCCTCTTGTTCCGTCGCCCTAAGGTTCTAATCATGAGCTTTTTGGCAGGCCTCAACGACGCCCAGCGCCTAGCGGTAGATCACCACCAAGGCCCCTTACTTGTGGTGGCTGGTGCTGGGAGTGGCAAGACGCGTGCGCTCACTCATCGAATCGCCCATCTCATTGGTGAGCACGGAGCGGATCCAGGCCAAATTTTGGCCGTTACCTTCACCAATAAGGCTGCCCGGGAGATGAAAGAGCGGCTCGAACTGTTGTTGGCTCAACGTCTGGCCCAAAGTCAATTCGGACAGCCTTGGAGCACGTTGCCGCCCGTTGAACAGCGGCAGTTGCGATCCCGCATTTACAGGGAGATCACGAAGGAGCTTTGGATCGGGACATTTCATGCGTTGTTTGCCCGGATGCTTCGCTTCGACATCGACAAATTCCGCGATCCAGATGGACTCACTTGGACTAAGCAGTTTTCGATTTACGACGAAGCCGATGCCCAAAGCCTGGTGAAGGAGATTGTCACCCAGGAACTGCAGATGGATCCGAAGCGGTTCGAGCCCAAGAAGGTGCGTTGGGCGATCAGCAATGCCAAAAATCAGGGTTGGTTGCCGGATCAGCTCGAAGCCAATGCGGAAGGTCAGCGAGGCAAGCTCACGGCCGATGTTTATCGCCGCTATCGCAAAGCCTTGGCGGCGAACAATGCCTTGGATTTTGACGACCTTTTGCTTTTACCGGTTCAGTTGCTCCAGCAGAACGAGCAGGTGCGTCGGTACTGGCACCGGCGCTTTTGCCACGTGCTTGTGGATGAATATCAAGACACCAATCGCACCCAGTACGACCTGATCAAGTTGTTGGTGACTGATGGTAAAGAGCCGCAGGATTACGACGATTGGTCTGGCCGTTCGGTCTTTGTGGTGGGTGATGCCGATCAGAGCATCTATAGCTTCCGTGCCGCTGACTTCACGATCCTGATGGGCTTTCAGGATGATTTTGGTGACCAGGCTCCGGACGACACCACACGCACGATGGTGAAGCTCGAGGAGAATTACCGCTCGACGGCCACGATTCTGGCGGCGGCGAATGCGCTGATTTCGAACAACACTGAGCGGATTGATAAGGTACTTCTCCCCACCCGTGGCGAAGGGGAGCTGATCACGCTCACGCGCTGTGACGACGAAATCGCTGAGGCGGAAGCGGTGGTTCATCGCCTGCGCATGATGGAAGCCGCCAACCCAGATCTCAGCTGGGGCGACATGGCGGTGCTCTACCGCACGAATGCTCAGTCACGAGCCATGGAGGAATCGTTAGTGCGCTGGGGCATTCCTTACATCGTGGTGGGTGGGCTTCGCTTCTACGACCGACGAGAGATCAAGGATTTGTTGGCTTACCTGCGCCTTTTGGTGAATCCTGCTGATACCGTCAGCCTGCTTAGGGTAATCAATGTGCCTAAGCGTGGGATTGGTAAAACCACCATCCAGCGCCTCACCGATGCAGCCAATCAGCTGGGCATTCCTCTTTGGGATGTGGTGAGTGATCCGGAAGCGGTGCGTTCTCTAGGTGGACGATCGGCCAAAGGCTTGCTGCAATTTTGCGAGCTCGTGAATGATCTGAAAACTCAAGTGCAAGTGGCTGCTCCGTCGGAGCTCCTTCAGCAAGTGATGGAAAAAAGTGGGTATGTGAGTGAGCTGATCACCGAGGGGACGGACGAAGCAGAGGAACGCCGTCGCAATCTTCAGGAATTGGTGAATGCGGCCTTGCAATACCAGGAGGAAAATGACGACGGCAACTTGGAGGGATTTTTGGCTTCTGCTGCGTTGTCGAGTGATGCTGATAAAAAAGACACTGCAGCGGATCGCGTCACCTTGATGACCCTGCACAGCAGCAAAGGTTTGGAATTTCCTGTGGTCTGCCTGGTGGGGTTGGAGCAGGGGCTCTTCCCGAGCTACCGCTCCCTTGATGACCCTGCATCGCTGGAGGAAGAACGGCGTCTTTGTTATGTGGGAATTACCCGCGCCAAGGAACGTCTCTTCCTATCCCACGCCAGTGAGCGTCGTCTTTGGGGTGGAATGCGTGAGGCCGCCGTGCCGTCCGTCTTCCTCTCGGAGTTGCCAGAGGCTTTAGTGCAGGGCGATCTTCCACAAAGTGGCGGAGCGGCCCTCCGGCGTGAGCGCCGGTTGGACCGTCTCACCCGTGTCGATCGTGATCAACCCTCGGCGGCCCCTGCCAATGCTGTGCGTCGTCGTCACATCGGACCAGCCCCTGGCCGCAGTTGGACCGTGGGGGACAAAGTCACCCATTCCAGCTTTGGTGTCGGAGAGGTTACCCATACCTTTGGCAGTGGGGAAAAGGTATCTATTGCCGTTAAATTTGTAGGGATGGGACCAAAAATCCTGGACCCACGTTTGGCCCCTATTGAATTAGTGATAACCAGTAACGAATGACGTTTCTGGTCCGACAGGTCTGTTGCTAATTAGGGGATTGGGTCACAGTGGCAGCAAGATTTTGGACCTTGCATTTGGGGTTCACTCCAGTATTTTAGGTCTTGGTGAAGAAGTTAGGGTTTTGGATAAACTCCTGCTAGAAGAGTCACGTCAAGGTCCAAGAGATTTGCGCTTTAAGTTGCCTAGTACATGTGGTGATTCAGTGGTGATTGAACCACTTGGTTGATGTCCAGTAGCATCCAGAATAGGAGGATGATTTGGCCTTGGTTGCATAACCCTGCCGTGGCTCGTAGTTTCGTTAGCAGCTCGAGATCGGAGGTCATTTGGTCGCTGAGTGTTCGCAGCCCGCAATGAAGTATTGAATCCCTGGGATTAATGGCAATTCAGAAATGTGTCGTTGCTGTCCCAGCGCGTTTGCAGTCCTCGCGGTTGCCTAACAAGGTGCTGGCCGATATCGGTGGTAAACCAATGATTCAGAGGGTTCTCGATCGCTGTCGGGAATCCACTGCGGTCGACATCGTTGTCCTCTGCACCGATAGCCAGGAGCTTCAGCAACGGGCATCGGCTTGGGGATTTCCTGTGTTGATGACGGCTGAATCCTGTAGCTCCGGAAGCGACAGGATCGCTTCAGTGGCCGACGCGCTGATGGCTCTCGGCTGGGGTAGCACAACGCCGGTGGCAGAGCAAACCGCTGTGATCAATGTTCAGGGGGATCAGCCGTTTATCGACCCCCAGGTGATCGACGCGATGGCCTCCGAATTTCACCGACTTGACCCCGTCCCAGCTGTCGTTACGCCGGTGTATGCCTTGCAGCCAGAGACGGTTCACAATCCCAATGTGGTGAAAACATTGTTGGCCCACGATGGGCGGGCGTTGTATTTCTCGCGGTCAGCGATTCCTCACGTGCGTGATGTGGATCCATCGGAATGGCATCGCCACACCACTTACTGGGGACATGTCGGGATGTATGGCTTCCGTGGAGATGTGTTGGCGAGTTGGAATCGACTCCCATCCTCACCCCTCGAGGATTTGGAACGTTTAGAGCAGCTCCGTTTGATCGAGGCTGGTCTCACCATTGCCACCTTTGAAGTGCAAGGCACATCCTTATCGGTCGACACCGCTGAACAGTTGGAGCAAGCCAGATCCATGGTTTGAATGAATCGGGCGACCTAAGTTTAATGGTCAAATATTAGTTAGATAGGTGTTGTCTTTTGACTAACGGTCAATATCGATTAGTCATTCTGGTCCCGCCACCCATCGCGCTTCAGCTTTTGCCAACGCCCACGGGTTTGAAGGATCCTTTCTGCGAGTTCGCGGATGGCACCGTGGCCTCCTTTATTCCGTAATACAGCATGGGCTCCCTGCCGCACCGGCGCGCAAGCATCAGCTGGCGCAATCAAAAGTCCGACAACTGGGCGCACAGTCAAGTCATTTAAGTCGTCGCCAACGAAGGCCGTTTCGGCCATTTCGAGCCCGAGTTGTTGTTGGAGCCGAAGCAGTGCCTCAGGTTTGTCTTTGATGCCCACGAGACAGTGTTGGATTCCCAGCTGGCGTGCCCGCACCTCGGTGGCGCCCCCGTGTCCTCCGCTGAGAAATCCAATCTCGATTCCTGCCTGTTGCAGCAAGCGAATACCGAGACCGTCCCGGACATCAAACCGTTTGATCAGCTGTCCGTTGGCATCAAACCAGAGTCCTCCATCCGTGAGTACGCCATCTACATCCAGCACAAGCAACTTGATGCGTCTCAGCTGCTTACCTAGCCACCACCACCGCCATCCCCTCATGCCAGACCTGCTTGAACTAACACATGGAGGTGCAATAGACCCATTAACTGCTTGTTTTCACCTACGACCGGGAGAACTGAAATGGCTTTGCTTCGGTTGTTGTTCTCCATCTGCTCTAAGGCCTTAACCACCAGCACATCGGACCGGACTGTGATTGGGTCAGCTGTCATCAGCTCGCCAGCAGTCAGGGTGCTCCAGGTCCTGGTGTTGTGGTTTTCCAGAGCCCTTCGTAAGTCGCCATCCGTCAGGATTCCCAATAGTGAGCCGGGTGACGTGGGGTCTTCGACCCAGCTGGTGCCTATTCCATCCCGTGTTAATCCACTTATCACGTCTAAAAGGGATGTTTCCGGTTGAAGGGGGTGTAATTTGCTGACTGGAACCATCAGATCTGCGGCAGTCATCGTCAGTTGTTTGCCAAGGGATCCCGCTGGATGATTCAGGGCGAAATCGGCAGGTGAGATTCCGCGACGTTCCATCCACACCGCTGCTAGCGCATCGCCAATGGCCATGGCAACCGCAGTACTGGCAGTTGGTGCCAAATTGAGCGGACACACCTCGCGGTCGACGTTGGCTTCTAGCACCACGTTGCTGCCACGACCGAGGGATGAATCGGCTCGACCAACAATGGCGATGCGGCCTGTGCCGCGCCGTTTGAGATGGGGCAGAACCTCCAGCAACTCTGTGGTTTCACCACTATTGGAGAGGATCAAACAGACATCTTCTGGTGCCACTACGCCTAGATCTCCATGCAGGGCATCGAGGGGGTTGAGGTACAACGCCATCAAACCGATGGATGAAAAAGTGGCGGCAATTTTTCGGGCCACTATGCCACTTTTGCCCACCCCAGTAATCACCAACTTGGCTTTCCGATCAGCGCAACGTTCCAGCAGTTGGATCGCGGCCTCAACCTGCTCACTGCTGAGTCGTTCTGCTGCGGTGGAGATTGCTGAGGCTTCCTCTTGCAGACAACGGGTCAGAGCAGACATGACCTATATCTACGATGATTCCCTCATTGTCATGCACGCCATGCGATGAACCTGTCCGGTGTGCCGTCCTCTTTGCTGGTTGAGTTGCGAGCAGCGGCGGTGGGTGTAGGTGTGAAACGGTTGGCGATTGTTGGTGGTGCTGTACGGGATGGCCTGCTCCATGAGTGCCATGGCCGACCTTGGACTGGTGTGCCTGATTTGGATTGGGTTCTCGAAGGTGACGCTATGCGCCTTGCCTCTGAGCTGGTGAAACGCTGTGGCAAGGAACGGGTGACGGAATTTCACAGCTACGGGAGCTTTGGCACTGTGGCCCTCCAACTCGACGGAGTTGCCTTGGATTTCGCGATGGCTCGACAGGAGTTTTACCACATGCCTGGCGAGAACCCAATGGTTGAACCAGGTTCGTTGGACTCTGATCTGGTGCGTCGCGATTTCACAATTAACGCTATGGCACGGGATCTGATTTCTGGACAGTTGATCGATCCGCACCGAGGCCAACAAGATTTGGCCGACCGTTGTTTGGTGTTTCTCCACGACCAGAGCGTTTCTGATGACCCCACCCGTGTGATTCGTGCCAGCCGTTATGCGGCACGGTTGGGATTTGTCTTGGCTCCTGATGCCAAGCAGCAAGTGACCGCCACCGTGCGGCGTTGGCCTTGGTCGTGGCATTCGGATGATGCCCCGGATCAGGCTCCACCGGCATTGGCGAATCGCTTGCGGATGGAGCTCGATCGGTTGTTTGCGGTTGAGCCTTGGGCTGTGGCACTCGACTGTTTAGAGGAGTGGCAGGCGATGGCATTGTTAGATCCGTCTTTGCAGCACGACCGGGGTCGAAACCGTCGGATTGCTTGGGCGCAACGTCTTGGACTTCCCTTGCTGTCGGCCTGGTTAGCGGTTGCACCTGATCCTGAGGCGGTTGCCCGTCGATTGGGTGTCCCTGGTCAACAGCAGCAGTGCCTTAAGCAGCTCCTGCGGCTACGGGATTGGTTGCTGTCCGTCGATGTACCCGATGTCCATGCGCCCCCAGATGTCTGGACTGCTGCACTGGAGGCCCAGGGCTGGATGCCAGAAACAGTGGCCTTAATGGTGTGCTTACAACCTTTGCAATGGAAACCGTTGTTGCGCTGGTGGGGGCGTTGGCGACATCTGAAATCGCCAATAAGCCCTCGGGATCTCATCGCCGATGGTTGGTTGTCCGGACCTGGTTTAGGCGCGGAGTTGCAGCGTTTACGCCTGGAGGCACTAAAGCGAAGTCGATGAATCGGTCCCGTTCCGCGTAGATCTTGCTGGACGTTGCTGTTGGTGTTGTTTATGGCATTGGCTTGGTGGTGGCGTAACCAAGGTCGTCTTGTTCCCTATGCCACAGCTGTGGCCCTGACCTCACTTACGCATTTTTATGGTCTGTCTTTGATGTTGGCTGCTGGGGCCTGGGACGGTTCGCGCAGTCGCTGCGGTTTGTTGTTGTCTGGCGGCTTGGGGACGATTCTCGCACTGGCTTGGATGGTCTATGCCTCGGACTATCTATTCAGTACCAAGGCTGGTAGCTGGATTGGCTGTCCAAGCTTTGCGTTGTTGGAGGACATCTTGGCTCCTGGGCTTGGCGTTTGGCCTCTGCCCAAGTTGGCCTTGCTGTTGCTCATGCTTGTCACCCTGCATCGTTGGTGTGGTCTGAAGCCAGTGCGTTGGTTCGATGCTGACATGTGAGATAGCAGTGGTGTGATCCCTCGATCTTGATGGTGGTTGGCGTGGTACTGATCGGATTTTTCAAGCTCCTCGCCTTCAGTCGTTATTTCGTCGTGCTGATTCCGGCCCTTGTTTCTGTTTGGCCGTTCTGTTCGGGAATGCCCAGTTGGTTCGCGGGGGGCGCTTTCTTCCGGGGCTGTTTTGGTGATTGTGATCTCCAGTTGGTGGTGGCCAGGGTTTGCTGAACTCGATCCGGGCTTGGGCGGGGTGCGTGAACAGGATCAGTTCCGAATGTTGAGCCGGCAAACCGATGGATTCTCTGAGCGGTTTAGCCCTCGAGCATCCTTGCTCAACCTCAGTGATCGGATGGATCAGGAAATGGGCCGAGTGCCTGCTGCCGTGACTGCATGGGGAGATCGCAGTGCCTTGCGCCAACGTTTATTGATCACCCCACAACCGTCCGTGATCTGGTTGGCAAGTAGTGGCCCGAACAAGCGCTTCGGCGCAAACTCAATCCGTTGCAGCAGGAGGTTGAGCATGTGGGCTATCGCGGTGTCGACCGTTCTGAAGGGCTTAGCCATGGCCGGATCCTGCAGTGCCAACTTGAATCCAAGCCGAATCCTTCGCTGTAAGGCATTCGGCTGCTGCTGCTGTGCATGCCACGAGGAGTGGTCCACAGGTTTGTGGGTCGACCAGCAGTTCAAGACAGGCTTGGGATGGTGACTGGGTGAGTCGAATTGGCCCCTCCAGCCAGCTCCAGGCGTCCCGATTGGCGGGGGCCAGGCTGCTGGCCAGCCCCTGTTCGAGTAGGTCCAGCGCACCTGGATGAGCTGGAATGCGATCGGGCCAAAGTTGAATGGAGATGGACTTGCTTGCCTGCACCATCTCGCCAAGATGTCCCAGCAATCCAAAGCCAGTCACGTCGGTACAGGCATGGATGTCGGCTCCGTGGTTCTGCAACTCAGCCACCAAATGATGTTGGCTTTGATTCATCGTGTTGAGGACTGCTTCAACATCCATGGGCTTGGCGACTCCTGCCATGGCGGCAGCGAAGAGCACGCCAGCGCCAAGGGGACGGCTCAGCAGGAGCGCATCTCCAGGCTGAATTCCTCCCTTGGACCATGGTGTGGAACATTGACCATTCACGCTGAGGGCGACTTGCAACCCCAGGGTGGTTGGGGATGGCGTGGAACTGCGTGACTCCAAGGTGTGCCCCCCGATCAGCGATGCTCCCTGCTCCACCAAGACCGACTGAACGCCAGCCAGGGTCTGATGAAGCAGCTCCTGCTGTTCGCTGGGGTGGATGGACGGCAGGGTGACGACGGCCATCGCACTGGTGACAACGGCACCACAAGCCCAGAGATCTGAGCAGGCATGCAGGGTGGTGATCCGACCATTCAGCCAGGGATCACTCACCAGTGCGGGAAAGCCATCCACGCTTTGTAGAAGCGCCGGTGTTCCGCCGAGGTTGGCGGCATCTTCAGGTTGGCTTTTGAGTCCTGCCTGCGATAGCGCTGCGTTCAGGGGGCGTGAGGGAAGCTTGGCGGCACAGCCACGGCAGGCCATCGGTTCGGTTGCTTCCATGGAGGCCTGTTGGTTGAATCCGGCCATAAACGAACGATCGATCTGCTGCTTCAGGGTCCAGAGCAACGCGAATGGACCAGTGCGTGCATGGCCTCGCTGTATCCAGGCGGCGTTCTGCTCGGTTCCAATCAATTGCAGGGCATGGCGTTGTGGTGCCCATCGCTTCAGAGGTTGGCTGTCGCAGGCTGCCTCGAGGTTCTTGGCCAAGGGCAGGGCGGAACGCACAGCCCACACCCCTGAAGCGGGCCGCGGTTGGGCCTCCATCACGGCGCAATCGCCGCTCGCAAACAAATGGGGGTATTCCTTGAGCTGAAGAAAGGGGTTGGTCAAAACCCGTCCGTCGTAATCCACCGCAAATCCACTGCTAGCCAACCAAGACGGCGCGCGACTGCCCGTGCAGAGGAGGGTTGCGTGGTCACTAGCGTCAGTAATGCAGTGAATTTTGGCGCGACGCAGTATGGACTTGGTGGCGGCGTCGAGTTGATTCGAACGGATTTGTATTTCCAGTGCGCGATGGGGCCAACGCCGTCGCAGGGCCATGGCCACTTCGAGTCCGGCCGCTCCTGCACCAACGATGCGAAAGGGTTCGGGATCTTCAGGGTCTTGAAGGGATAAAAAGTGAAGGGCCTCTTCCAGCGGTTTGATCGGAACGCCAGCAAGATTGTCCGAGTTATTCGTCACTGCACCGACATCGAGACTGAGCACACCGAAGTGCAATGACGGACGCTTGTGAAGGAGGAGATGTTGGCGTTGGGAATCAACACCAATAATTTCGGCCTGCACAAAGGCCACCCCTGCTTGATCGCAGAGGTACGGAAGGTTGATACTCAGCTCATCCCGCTGATAGATCTCGGCGATCAGGCCTGGAACCATGCCTGAATACAAGGCAGTGGGATGCCGATTCACTAAGACAACCCCGCGTTTTGGCCGTAATCGCGGTTTCATTGCCCAGCGTTTGAGCAAAAGAGCATGGCTGTGTCCTCCTCCAGCTAATAGGAGCGGTCCCGATGGAGTCATGGGACGTTGCGGTACCCCAGCGGATTGGCCTGTTGCCAAGCCCAGCCGTCGCGACACATCTGTGCAAGATCGCGTTGAGCGCTCCAGCCCAGGACGTCTTTTGCTTTTTGCGGACACCCCTCAAGCTTGGGTACATCTCCCGGTCGTCGTTCCACCACCTCGTAGGGAATCTGAAGTCCTGTTGCCTTTTCGAAGCCGAGCAGGACGTCGAGCACGCTGAGTCCGCAGCCAGTACCGATGTTCAGAGTGAGTTGGTGAGGGGCTGTTGCTTGAAAAAGGTGACCCAAGGTGACGCTGTGGGCTTCGGCGAGGTCCATCACGTGTAGGTAGTCACGGATGCCGCTGCCATCGTGGGTTGGGTAGTCGTTCCCAAAAATCAGAAGTTTGTCGCGTCGGCCCGCTGCGACTTGGGTAATAAATGGGAACAAGTTATTAGGGATGCCGAGGGGGTCTTCTCCGATTCGTCCACTGGGGTGGGCTCCAACGGGGTTGAAATAGCGCAGGCAAGCCACCCGCCAGTCCTTAGAACGACAGAGGGCACCCAGCATCTGCTCAACTGCCAATTTGGTTTGGGCGTAAGGATGCACAGGTGTTGTTGGCATCTCCTCCTTTAGTGGAAAAGCCTCGGGCTCCCCATACACCGTGGACGTGCTGCTGAAGACGAGGGTGCGGCATTGGTGCTGCTCCATAGCGGCAGCAAGAACTCTGCTGCCATTGACATTGATATCCCAATAACGCAGAGGGTTGGCCACGGATTCACCCACGGCTTTTAGACCGGCGAAATGAATAACGCCATCAATCGGCCCCCCACAATCAAAGGCGCGATGGACAGCAGCTAAATCGCGGACATCACCCTCGACAAGCTCCAATGCATTCGAACCTGCGAGCTCCTTCACTCGCATCAGAGCCTCTGGGCTGCTGTTGTCGAAGTTGTCGAGAACCACCAACTCATAGCCCTGCTCCAGTAAAACCAGAGCGGTGTGGCTTCCAATGAAGCCTGCGCCACCAGTGATTAAAATGCGGCGAGGCATGGCAAGGTCGTTCAGATAATCCTTAAGTCTGTAGGACTTCTCCATTTTGCTGTTTCCTCTGAACGACCCGCTCTAGTCTTCGAAAACAAGATTTTTGATTAGTGGATATCAGTCAGGTTCTGCATGAGTTGAAGAAGGTGATTGGAGATGATGGTCGGATCTTGTTGCAGCAATATGGCCTTCTTCAACCCCTCGTGACAAAGATGATTACGTCGCAGGCAATTGCTGATGTGGTGGTCTCTGATCAAGATCTCAATCAAGCGCGCTTGGATCTTCTCGAGGAGAAGGGATACGACGGGATAGAGCAATGGCCACAGCTCCTGGAGGACGTTGTGGGAACTGAGCCAGAAGTGATGAACGCTTTGAGCAACAAGGTGCGACAGCAGACGTTCCTTCGTGAGCAATTTTCACCGAAAGCAGAAGCACGTTTTTTGGATCGGAAAAACGAGCTCGACCAAGTGGTGTACAGCTTGCTCAGGCTTGAAAACAGGTTTTTAGCCCAAGAGCTCTATCTGCAAATCGAATCGGGAGAGTCCAACTTTGCTGATTTGGCCAAGCGGTATGCGGAAGGGCCGGAGCGCAACACGAATGGAATTGTTGGTCCGGTTTCGCTGACCCAGGCGCATCCTGTGCTTGTGGAAAAACTGCGGGTCACCCAGCCTGGAGTTCTGCTTGAGCCGTTCCGGATTTCGGATTGGTGGTTGGTAGTTCGGTTGGAACGCTATTCACCAGCTACGTTCGATGATGAAATCTCCCTAAAAATGTGTCAGGAATTGTTTGCTGAGTGGCAGAAAGAGCAATCTCTTTATTGCCTCAAGCAACTTTCATAAGACCAATCAATAAATCCATTGCACCTCAGGACTTAGGCCTTAGCTCCTTCCAATGACCCAGTCACCTTCTTCTCCTCTGCTGAAGCATCCTGCGTTTAGTGGCCTGAGTCCATCTGCATCGGATCGTCTGGCGAAGGTCACCCGTCAGCTTCGCTTTGAATTGGGTCAGCAACTTTGTGATGCCAATACGATTGCTGCCCGCGTGCTTGTCATCCTGCAAGGACAGGCGCGGTTTGTGAGTCGCCGGAACGGCCTTCTCACCACGGTGGGAAAATTCGGCCCGGGCAGTGTGATCGGTGCGGCAAGCCTGATGACAGGTGCCCCTTGTGAGCATGTGATTGCTGCCGATGAAGTGATCGCTTGTGCGATTTCGGATGAATACTGGAACGACTTATATGCCTCAGAGGATTTATTTCGCAACTGGTGCGACGCCCAGCTTTGGCCCCAAGAACTGTTGGGTTTGCTCGAGGTTCTCGATCAGACATCCGCTGAAACGGATCAATCTCCCTTAGAGGAGCTTGGAGATGCTCTGCAATACGTTGAGAAATGCGCTCCAACAGCGAGTGCTGTCGAGGCGGCCCTTGCAAATGGACGATTGGTTTACGTCACTAGTAGTTGGGGAGAGGCCCAACTCGGCCAGCGGATTGAGTCTGGACGTGACTTGCCATCGAGTGATCGCTTCGCACTGCGATTGGTCTCCATGCCTCCATCCAAGGCAGTAGATGAAGAGCATCTACCCGCCGAATCAATTGCCGAAGCTGTTGTTGAAACTGCCGAGCTGCTTCCACCTATCAGTCGTTTCAGCCCTGAGCGCAATGTTGTCGACAGCTTGAACATCCTGAGCGCAGATGGGCCAATCCCTGAAACGCTTGCTTGTTTCCAAATGTTGACGCAGCTGATGAAGCTGCCGTTTCGTCGTGACTCCATCGAAAAAGTCCTTCAAGACAACATTCGACGAGGTCTTAAGCCCAGTCTTCAGCTCTGTGGTCAGCTAGCGGCGAGTCTTGGCCTTCATGTGATGGGAGCCAAAGTCCCAGCTGTGTCTGGGACGAGGCTGCAGGTGCCATCGATGCTTCCTTGGAAGGATGGTTTTGCTTTGGTGGTGGCGAGCAATGAGCAAGGACTCAAGTTGGCGTCTCCGAAGCACGGGATGGTTGTTCTTGCCCCTGATGAGCTCGAAGAAAGTTTCCCGGATGGGATTGAATTGCTTCTGATGGAGCGTTCGAACGCTACGCCGGACCAAAAATTTGGTCCTGGCTGGTTTTGGCCAGCTCTCAAGCGTTATCGCAGCGTCCTAATTCAGGTGTTGGCTGCCAGTTTTGTGGTCCAGCTGTTCACGCTTGCCAACCCGTTGCTGATTCAGGTGATCATTGACAAAGTTATCAGTCAGCGCAGTCTCGATACACTTCAAGTTCTGGGTTTTGCCCTCGTTGTTGTCACGATCCTTGAGGGGATCCTTAATAGTCTCAAAACATTCTTATTTGCAGAAACCACCAACCGAATCGACCAGAGGCTTGGCTCTGAAGTGATCGACCATCTACTGCGTTTGCCTCTGGGCTACTTCGATCGTCGTCCTGTGGGTGAACTCGGCACTCGGGTGGCAGAGCTAGAAAAGATCCGCAATTTTCTTACTGGTCAGGCCTTAACCACGATTCTTGATGCGGCTTTCTCAGTGATTTACATCATGGTGATGATTGTCTATAGCTGGTTGCTCACGTTAATTGCTCTTTCGGTGCTTCCGATTCAGATTGGCCTTACCGTTCTTGGCGCTCCGTTATTTCGACGTCAATACAGAGCTGCAGCAGAAGAAAATGCAAAAACACAGAGTCACCTCGTTGAAGTGCTCACCGGTATACAAACGGTGAAAGCTCAGAATGTGGAAATGGTGAGTCGTTGGCGTTGGCAAGAATTTTATTCCAATTACATCGCCCGCACGTTTGAGAAGACGATTACAGGTACAGCTCTGAATCAGACTAGCTCGGTGCTGCAAAAGATTTCACAGTTGATGGTTCTATGGATTGGTGCATCTCTCGTTCTGAGTGGAGACTTAACCCTGGGCCAATTAATTGCTTTCCGGATTATCTCTGGATATGTTACCCAGCCGTTGCTAAGACTCTCCACAATTTGGCAAAGCATTCAAGAGTTAAAAGTTAGCTTTGAGCGTTTGGCTGATGTGATCGACACACCTCAAGAATCAAATGAAGTAGATAAGTCCAAGGTGATGCTTCCCCCTATTCATGGACAAGTTCGCTTTGAAAATCTGTCTTTCAGTTTTGGACCGGGAAAGCCTGAAGTTCTTAAGGGCGTTAATCTTCAAATTGATGCCGGTACGTTTGTCGGCATCGTTGGTCAAAGTGGCAGCGGAAAAAGCACCCTAATGAAGCTTTTGCCCAGGTTGTATGACCCCACGAAGGGTCGTATCCTGATCGATGATTATGATATTAATAAAGTTGAGTTATATTCATTGCGCCGACAGATTGGAATTGTTCCCCAGGACCCTCTTCTTTTTAGTGGAACTGTGAGTGAGAATATTGCGCTCACTAACCCTGATGTTTCAAGTGAAGAGATCGTGAAGGCAGCGCGCCTTGCGAATGCTCACGATTTCATTATGGAATTGCCCAGTGGCTACAGTACTCCAGTGGGAGAGAGGGGTGCCAACCTTTCAGGAGGTCAACGCCAGAGAGTTGCCATTGCTCGTACGTTGCTAAGTAACCCAAAGCTTTTGGTAATGGATGAAGCAACAAGTGCTTTGGATTATGAAACAGAGCGCAAGGTTTGTGACAACCTTCATGAAAAGCTAGTGGATCAAACTGTCTTTTTTATCACCCATCGTCTCTCTACAATTCGCCAAGCTGATGTGATTGTGATGATGCATCAGGGTGCCGTCGTTGAGATTGGAACCCATGATGATTTGATGAGACATAAAGGTCGGTATTTCGCCCTTTACCGTCAACAGGAGAGTGCCTGATCATGAAACTCAATCCATTTAAAGTTCTCGACCCTGATTACAAACAAGATGATAAAGATGCATCAAAATACGATGAATCAGTTCTCCAGCAGAGCCGGTTTTGGATGCGAACAGTCACGTGGACGTTGATTGGAACAACTGTATTTGGTATTGCCTGGCTGGCCATCGCTCGAACTGAAGAAATTGTTGTGGCGAAGGGTCAATTAGAGCCAGTTGGTTCCGTTCAAGATATCCAGATGCCTGTCGGTGGTGTTGTTGACGACATCCTTGTGGAAGAGGGTGACGCGGTTAGGAAGGGGGAGATATTGATGAAGCTTGATACTGAGGCGAGTGAGCAACAACGCGAAAGCCTCGAAGCATCGATCAAGTTTAAGGGAGTTGAGCGCAACAAATACTTAGAGATGAATACCGCTCAGATTCAGATGTTGGAAAAAAATCTCTCCTTACAGTTTGAGATTCTTGATCGTTACCAGCAGCTTGAGGAGTCTGGTGCTGCTTCTGAGCTTCAATTTTTATCTCAACGCAACACTGTTGAAGAGACGCGTGGTCGTTTGATGCAGACCAAGGCAGATCGCTTTAGGCAGTTGTCTCTCTTGGATCAACAACTTGCCGAGCTCAAGAGTCGATTGGCTGAGGTTCGAGTGACCTTGCGTTATCAACAGCTCAAATCCCCTGTGGACGGAGTTGTCTTTGATTTGAAGCCTACCGCATCTGGTTTTACGGCCCAGTCCACCCAGACTGTGATGAAGGTGGTGCCCTTTGGTGCCCTCGAAGCCAAGGTCGAAGTGCCTAGCAACAAAATTGGTTTCGTAAAAATCCCTGTTGGTTGCCCAAAAAAATTGGCAGATTGCATGAATGCTGATATCAGTATTGATTCATATCCGTCGACGGATTTTGGTGTGATTGAAGGAAAAGTCACAAGCATTGCCTCCGATGCGCTAGCTCCTGACCAACAGGAACAGCGACAAGAATATAGTTTTCCGGTCACTATTGAGTTAAGCAAGCAAATATTGCAGTTAAAAAGCGGTTCGAAACTTCCATTGCAGGTTGGCATGAGTCTTACGGCGAATATCAAGTTGCGTAAGGTGTCTTATTTGCAGTTATTGCTGGGTGAGTTTCAGGACAAAGCTGAATCATTGCAGCGTCTCTGATCTGACGTGAAAATTCTTTTTATTCATCAAAATTTTCCTGGGCAATATGTTCATATTGTTCAGCGGTTGGCTAGTCAAGGTGGGCATCAAATAGTTGCTTTAGGGATTAACTCCCTTGATAAAAGTCGTTTTGTTTCTGAAAAATTTCAATATTTTCGCTATCCGATCACTCGTGGTAATGCGAAGGATGTTCATTCATTAGTAATGGAAACAGAAACGAAAGTGATTCGTGCTGAGGGATGTGTGAGAGCGGCTGAACAGCTCAAGAAAAAGGGTTTTGAGCCTGATCTTATTTGTGCACATCCTGGTTGGGGTGAACCCTTGTTCCTAAAGGCCATCTGGCCGGAAACTCCTCTATTGTGTTATCAAGAATTTTTTTATAATGAGCATGGCTTTGATTCCGATTTTGATCCTGAATTTCAGGAGGAACGGGGTTGGTATTCCCAAGCTAAATTGTTGATGAAGAATGCATATTTGCATTTAACGCTTGATCAGGCGGATTGGAATGTGTCTCCAACTCATTTCCAGGCCAGTAGCTTTCCGAAACATCACCAACGTCAAATCAGCGTGATTCACGATGGAGTGGATCTACATCGCGCCATCCCCAACCCTTCTGCTGCTTCTCTCTCCTTGCCGGATGGGACCGTACTTAAAAAGGGGCAGTCGATTGTCACCTTTGTGAATCGTAGTCTCGAGCCCTATCGCGGCTGCCATACATTTATTCGTTCAATTCCTGAACTTCAGCGTCACTGCCCAGAAGCGCAGATCGTGATTGTTGGGGAAAATCAAGGTGTGAGTTATGGCTCTGCCTGCCCGCAGGGGGAATGGAAAGATCGCTTTATGGCCGAAATTGAGGGGCGTTACGACCCCTCTCGCGTTCATTTCACGGGTCAGTTGCCCTATGAACAATTTATTCCGTTGCTACAGCTCAGTGCTTGCCATGTGTATCTCACTTATCCGTTCGTGATGAGTTGGAGTCTCTTGGAAGCGATGGCTTGTGGTTGTGCTGTGGTCGGCTCTGATACCGGTCCGGTGCGGGAGGTGATTCGCCACGGTCAAAATGGTTTGTTGGTGGACTTTTTCTCTCCTGACGATCTGGCTTCAGCCGTGGCTGAACTGTTGCAGGATCCGCAGCGATCAAAGCTGTTTGGAGAGGAAGCAAGGCGCACTGTTGAAAAAACTTATGACCTCGATGCCTGTGTCACGCGTCAGTTGGCTTTGATGGACCTCGTTGCAAGTGGAAGCATTCAAGGGTGATCTCCCTGCAGACTGAACTATTGACGCAGAACCCAGCATTGTGACTCACCTGCAGAGCCTGAGGGGGATGGTTGATTTGCTGCCGCAGGTATTGCTGCGCTGGCAAGCCGTTGAAGCCGCGGCTCGCATCCATTTCCAACGCTCTGGTTTTGGAGAGATCCGTACGCCGCTGATGGAACCCACGGACTTGTTTTGCCGTGGCATTGGTGAGGCCACTGATGTTGTGGGTAAGGAGATGTATACCTTTCGCGATCGTGGAGATCGTTCATGCACGCTGCGTCCGGAAGGGACGGCATCGGTGGTGCGTGCAGCGCTGCAGCATGGCTTGCTGACCCAGGGGCCTCAGAAGCTTTGGTATGCAGGGCCGATGTTTCGTTATGAGCGTCCTCAGGCCGGACGTCAACGGCAATTTCATCAGATTGGTGTGGAGTGGCTTGGGGCGTCGAGTCCTCGTTCCGACGTCGAGGTGATTGCCCTCGCTTGGGACTTTTTGGCGTCGTTGGGTGTGGGTGGTTTGGAATTGCAACTGAACAGCCTCGGTTCAGTTGATGATCGGAAGGCCTTTCGTACGGCTCTTGTGGGCTGGCTCGAGCAGAGAGTTGATCAGTTGGATGAGGATTCTTGCGCCCGTTTATCCACGAACCCGCTGCGCATTCTGGATTCCAAAAACAAGGCGACTCAGCTGTTGTTGGAATCGGCTCCGACGTTGACTGAGTCCTTGAGCCCTGAGAGTCGGAGCCGATTTGATGCTGTTCAGCACGGGCTGACCACTCTTGGGATCCCATTTCGTCTTAACCATCGCTTGGTGCGTGGTTTGGATTACTACTGCCACACCGCTTTTGAGATCACGAGTGACCAGCTCGGTGCTCAGGCGACAGTGTGTGGTGGCGGTCGTTACGACGGTTTGATCTGTCAATTGGGTGGTGTAGAGACCCCTGCTGTGGGATGGGCGCTTGGCTTAGAGCGTTTGCTTTTGGTGCTTGAGGAAGCTTCGAAAGCTGAACCCACAGGTCGTGCCTCCCAACTCACGCGTGCGCCGAAGCCGGATGCCTATCTGATAAACCGGGGCTTTCAGGCTGAGCAAGCCGCGCTTGTCTTGGCTCGCGCCTTGCGATCTCAGGGTTTGACAGTGGAGCTCGACAGCAGTGGGGCTGCTTTTGGAAAGCAGTTCAAGCGGGCGGACCGCTGTGGCGCGCGTTTTGCCCTGGTACTGGGAGATGAGGAGGCGGGTCGCGATGAGGTGTTGATCAAGCCGCTTCTCGAGAAAGGAGATGAATCCACTTGGGCAATTGATGCCATCTCCGCGATGGTGGATCTCTTACAGAGCCGCTAATGCTGATTCATTTAGTCACTGGAGGAGCTGGTTTTCTTGGCTCTCACCTGATTGATCGCTTGATGGACGCCGGTGAAGAGGTGATTTGCCTCGACAATTACTTCACTGGTCGTAAATGCAATATCGATCGCTGGATTGGTCACCCACGCTTTGAGTTGATCCGCCACGACGTCACAGAGCCCATCAAGCTTGAGGTGGAACGCATTTGGCATCTGGCCTGCCCCGCATCCCCGATTCACTACCAGTTCAATCCCGTCAAAACTGCGAAAACCAGTTTTATTGGCACTTACAACATGCTCGGATTAGCCAGGCGCGTTGGCGCGCGTCTGCTGCTGGCGAGTACCAGTGAGGTGTATGGCGATCCTGAGATTCATCCGCAGCCCGAAAGCTATCGCGGCTCAGTGAATCCGATCGGAATTCGGAGTTGCTACGACGAGGGAAAGCGCATTGCTGAAACCCTTTGCTTCGATTACCAGCGGATGAATGCCGTGGAAGTGCGTGTGGCGCGAATTTTCAACACCTACGGACCTCGGATGTTGATCGATGACGGCAGGGTTGTGAGCAACTTCATTGTGCAGGCCCTCCGCGGGGAGCCGCTCACAATTTATGGCGATGGTTCCCAGAGCCGCTCGTTCTGTTACGTGAGTGATTTGGTTGATGGTTTGATGCGGTTAATGGGTGGGGAGCACACCGGTCCGATGAATCTGGGAAATCCTGATGAATTCACGATTCGGGAGTTGGCCGATCAGGTGCGGCAATGCATCAACCCTGATCTGCCGTTGATCGAAAAGCCCTTGCCCCCAGACGATCCCCGTCAACGCCAGCCCGATATTGGTTTTGCCAAGAGTTCCTTGGGCTGGGAGCCCACTGTGTCACTGAAGCAAGGCTTGGGCCCCACTATCGACTCCTTCCGTAATCTCCTTGCACTTCAAGGGGACGCAGCAGCGTGAAGGTTCAACGCATCTGCTGTATCGGTGCGGGCTATGTCGGCGGACCCACCATGGCGGTGATCGCTGACCGCTGCCCTGCGATTCAAGTGACAGTGGTTGATCTCAACCAGGCTCGTATTGATGCTTGGAATGATTCCGATCTCACCAAGCTTCCTGTGTATGAACCTGGGCTCGATGCCGTGGTGGCGCGGGCACGGGGTCGAAACCTGACCTTTTCTACATCTGTTGAGGCGTCAATTGCCGCCGCCGACATGGTGTTCATTTCTGTGAATACCCCAACAAAGACTAAGGGGCTTGGTGCTGGCCAGGCCAGCGACTTGCGCTGGGTGGAAGCCTGTGCCCGTCAGGTGGCAACGGCGGCGACAGGCCACACTATTGTTGTCGAAAAAAGCACCCTGCCGGTGCGCACGGCCGCTGCGATCAAAACGATCTTGGAGGCAGCCCAGGAGGAGGGCTCGTTGCACACCTTTTCTGTGCTGTCGAACCCTGAGTTTTTGGCAGAAGGCACTGCTATCGGTGATTTGGAGTCCCCGGATCGTGTGTTGATTGGTGGAGACGACACGTCATCGATTGATGCGTTGGCGGAGATTTATGGCCATTGGGTTGCCTCGGAAAAAATACTGCGAACCAACCTCTGGAGTAGTGAACTCTCCAAGCTCACGGCTAATGCTTTTTTGGCTCAGCGCATTAGCTCGATCAATTCGATTGCAGCGTTTTGCGAGGCCAGTGGTGCTGATGTGCGTGAGGTGGCTAGGGCGATCGGGACTGATAGCCGGATTGGTTCAAAGTTTTTGAATGCAGGCCCAGGTTTTGGTGGAAGTTGCTTTCAAAAAGACATCCTCAACCTGGTTTATCTCTGTCGTCATTTCGGCCTCCCAGAAGTCGCTGATTATTGGTTAAGTGTGGTGAAGCTGAACACGTGGCAGCAACACCGCATTGCTCGCCTTGTGGTGGAACAGTTGTTTGGAACTGTGACGGGCAAACGTTTGGCGATTTTGGGGTTTGCATTTAAGGCCAACACCAACGACACGCGCGAAGCGCCGGCGATCCGCATCGCCCGTGATCTTCTGGAAGAGGGGGCTCAGCTCTCAATTCATGATCCAAAGGTGGCGGAAGCACAGATCAGCCGTGATCTGCAACTGGAACCAGCTTCTACAGCAGATGGCTTAAGCGGAACAGGCAGTTGGGCTCAGGCCACCTCTATTGAAGCGGCGGTCCAGGGTGCCGATGCTGTTTTGATCCTCACGGAATGGCAGAACTATCGCGAACTGAATTGGTCTGATCTTGCAGCTTTGATGCGCCGACCGGCTTGGGTGTTTGATGCCCGTGCCGTGGTCGATCCCGTAGCAGTGAAAGCCGCTGGATTGAGGTTGTGGCGTATTGGTGACGGCGAGGGTTGATGACACGCACTGTTCTGGTCACCGGTGCAGCAGGTTTTATTGGTGCCGCTTTTTCCCAGCGCCTACTTCAACAGGGCGATCGCGTGGTGGGTGTCGATAATCTCAATACCTATTACGACCCAGCTTTGAAGCAGGCGCGTCTGTGCCAGATCGAGGCGGTCGCACCAGAGGGCAACTGGCGGTTTGAGCCAGTCGCTCTTGAGGATGGTGAGGCTCTGATGGAGCTGTTCTCAGCTGAACAGCCTCAGGTGGTGGTGAATTTGGCAGCCCAAGCTGGTGTGCGTTATTCGATTGAGAATCCTTCTGCCTATATCCAGAGCAATCTCGTTGGCTTTGGTCACATCCTTGAGGGCTGTCGACATCATGGTGTGGGCAATTTGGTGTATGCCTCCAGCAGCTCGGTGTATGGCGGCAACCGCAATCTGCCCTTTGATGAACGTCAACCGGTGAATCATCCGGTGAGCCTTTACGCCGCCAGTAAGAAGGCCAACGAGTTGATGGCGCACACCTACAGCCATCTCTATGGACTCTCTGCAACGGGCTTGCGCTTTTTCACGGTGTATGGGCCTTGGGGACGCCCAGATATGGCACCGATGTTGTTTGCCCGGGCGATTTTGGCGGGTGAACCGATCAAGGTGTTCAACCACGGCAAAATGCAGCGCGATTTCACCTATATCGACGACATTGTGGAAGGGGTGCTGCGTTGCTGCGATAAGCCTGCGACGACCAATTCCAATTTCGATCCTTTCCAACCTGATCCTGCAACAGCAGCCGCGCCGCATCGTGTGTTCAATATTGGTAACAGCCAACCCACGGAGTTAATGCGTTTCATTGAGGTGATGGAGCAAGCACTTGGATGCGAAGCCATCAAAGATTTGCAGCCGATGCAGCCTGGGGATGTGGTGGCCACGGCAGCTGATACCACTGCACTTGAAGAATGGGTCGGATTTAGTCCTTCGACGCCGATTGAACTTGGCGTCGAACGGTTTGCTCAGTGGTATCGATCGTTCTACAACGTCTAAATGTTCTATGTATGCATAAAAAAGGCTGGCCTTATGGCCAGCCTTTTTTATGCATTGCTGCAAAAGAATTCAGGCGGAACCGACTCCGGTGTACGCCCCGAAAAAGAACAAGCCGACGACGAAAAATACAGCCATGCCTCCAGCCGTTGCAACGAGCCAGAGCGGCAAAACGCCTTCAGTCCAGCGGGAGCGCCAAGCCACTGCTGGGCGTCCGTCGGGAAGACGATCTGGAATACGGCCGTCAGGATAGAGAGATTTTTTGCTGCTCATGATTCAGAGTCTTAGTTGAAGAAGTAGCTGGACATCAGCACTCCGGTGACGAAAACAAACAGTAATCCCAGGTACAAGCTGGTGCGGTTCAGTTCGACCGGAAGATTGTTCGGATTGGGGTTGCGTTCCATGATTTGGGATCAGCGGCGGATGAATTGCATCGCGGCAAGAGCGCCGAGGAAAAACACAGTGGGAACGCCAAGAGTGTGTAGAGCCAGCCAGCGCACCGTGAAGATCGGGTAATTGCGCGGCGTTGTAGCCATTGGAGTTTGTGACATGGGTTATTTCAGGCGAACGTCGAGTTGAGCTTTGCCTTCGTAGCGCTGGCTGACGACGGGAGCTTTGGTGTCTGTGGCTTGGAAGTAAGCATCAGGACGAGGGGTCCCAAAGGCGTCGTAGGCCAGGCCTGTGTTAACGAAGAGGAAACCCGCAAGGAAGATCGACGGCAGCGTCACTGCGTGAATCACCCAGTAACGGATGCTGGTGATGATTTCGAAGAACGGACGTTCCCCGGTAGAGCCTGCGGCCATGGCTTCGGCGTTTCAGATAAGTGATCTTAAGAGGTGACGACGGGTTGCTGAGCCTGTCGTTTCATCTCAGTTACACAGCGTTGCCGACCCAGCGCAGCAGATTGCCCCGCTCTCCTAAAACGAAGGCATGGTCGTCGTCAAAGACGAAGCGGGTGAAGTTGCTAGGTTGCCTGTCTCCAACGGGATCGGTTTCCCAGCTGTCGCCACCGTCATGGCTCACCAGGAGAGTTCCGTTTCCACCTCCGGCCCAGATGCCACCGTCGTCATCCCAAGCCATATCCATATAGCCATAGCCGTTGGTGATCGGGATAATCGCTTTGCTCCAGTCCTCAACGTTGCCGTCGCCGTCGTTAAGACGAATCTGAGCTCCGCGGGCCACCATCCACAAATTTCCGTCAGGCTGATAGCCGATGCTCTGTAGGCGTTGGCTGCTCACACGTTGATGGACGTTCCACACCGTCTGTCCTGGTTCCCAGGTGGCGTAGAAATTGCCAAGACCGCTCACACTCACATAGCTGCCGTTACTACTGCGGCGTAGATCACGCACCGCACCGGCTGCATCGGTGACACTGGCTTCCCAGCTCTCCCCGCCATCGTTGGTTTTGTAAACAGCTCCTACATTTGTGGCTAGTTCGGCGGTGTCTTTCCCCTGGGCTGTAATCAGATAAGGCTCTCCAGGAAGCTTGGTGTCAAGGAAGAGACGGGTCCAGTTCTGGCCCCCGTCGGTGCTGTGCATGAGTAGGCCAGGTTGTCCAGCGATCCAGCCTTCCTGGCCTTCGAAATCGATACTGATCAACCTGAAGTTTTCTTCGTCAGGTAGGTCGAGGCTGCGGTCGTTCCAATGGGCTCCACCATCGTCGGTTTCCCGAATCATTCGGTTGCTGCCCACCAGAAAGCCATGGCTGGGATCAGTGAATGACACATCCAACGGATTCGACTGGGTTTCCAGATCGATCGCTTGCCAAGGGCTGGTGCTTGCGATCGGAACACGCGTGGAAACACAGCCACTAAGGCCGACGCCGAGCACGAGTGCGAGGACAAGATTGACGGCGGATGACAGCAGTCGATTCATGGCGAATGGTCTCAGCGCAGGGAATAAAGAGAAAGGAAGAAGGCAAAGCCCAAAGCAAGGCTCCCGAAGATCAAAACGTTTTTCTGGCCGGGGGTCATGCGATTGACGCCAAGACCGTAATTGAGGTTTTCTTCAAAACCGCTTGCCTTACTACGGGGACCGATATCCCGAAATGCGGCTAATTTGCTGCGGCAAACGGGACAACGAAAACTGAGAGGGTCAAGATCGCTGAACGCTGTGCCGGCATCAATCCCAACTTTTTTGACACCTTCTTCAGGGTCATAGACGTAGCCACAACTGCGGCATTCGAATCTGTGGGTCGTTGGATCGGTTTCAGCCGTGGTTTCAACAGGTGCTTCGGCCGCCTCAGCGACAGGTTTGCTCTGTTCGACGGACTCAAGTTCGTCGCTCATCGCTTTACTGCCGGGCTATCCGACTCTATCTGCGACAACTCCTCACGGCGAATGCCAGACTGTTTTTATGTATAGGGACGTCCATGTTCGCCCTGCCCGGCTACGACGCCTTTCTAGGGTTCTTGCTGATTGCAGCTGCTGTTCCTGTTCTGGCGCTGGTCACCAACAAGCTGTTGGCACCCAAAAGTCGCGCTGGTGAGCGTCAACTCACCTACGAATCAGGCATGGAGCCAATTGGTGGTGCGTGGATTCAATTCAACATCCGCTATTACATGTTCGCGCTGGTGTTCGTCATTTTCGATGTCGAAACAGTGTTCTTGTATCCATGGGCGGTGGCTTTCAATCGGCTTGGTGTGTTGGCGTTCATCGAAGCGCTCATCTTTATTGCCATCCTGTTGGTAGCCCTTGCCTACGCCTGGCGCAAAGGCGCCCTTGAGTGGAGCTGAGTTATGCCTGAATCACCATCTATTTCGGCCGTTCGCGACTTGCGCGAAGCCACTTGTGGCCCCATTGGCACCCCATCGGTGACCAACGAGCTGAGTGAAAACATCATTCTCACCAGCCTTGATGATCTGCACAACTGGGCCCGGCTCAGCAGCCTCTGGCCCTTGCTGTACGGCACAGCTTGTTGCTTCATCGAATTTGCGGCTTTGCTTGGCTCGCGTTTCGACTTCGATCGCTTCGGTTTGGTGCCGCGTAGTTCGCCCCGTCAAGCGGACTTATTAATTGTGGCTGGAACGGTCACGATGAAGATGGCTCCTGCTCTGGTGCGTCTCTATGAGCAGATGCCTGAGCCGAAGTACGTCATTGCAATGGGTGCTTGCACAATTACAGGTGGCATGTTCAGTGCTGATTCCACAACTGCAGTCCGCGGTGTTGACAAATTGATCCCTGTTGACCTGTACCTCCCGGGATGCCCTCCCCGCCCAGAAGCCATCTTTGATGCGGTGATCAAGTTGCGTAAAAAGGTGGGCGATGAGTCTTTGGCTGAGCGTAGAAAGCATCAGCAGACCCATCGTTACTTCACGATTACCCACCAGATGAAAGCGGTGGAACCTCAAATTACAGGTGCATATTTGCGGGCTGAAACTCAGAAAGCAGCCTTGGCCGCAGCACCGGCTGGGCAAACATTGGCGACGGATGCAGCTGTTTTGAATCCTGCTCCTGAAATGGTTCAGTCATGAGTGATTCAGCACGAACCAACCCAATTCCAAATGAGTCAACGTCGGCTGTAGTGACAGTTGAACCTGGCCCGGTAAGCCAATGGTTGAACACTCAGGGGTTTGATCACGACGTTCTTGATCCCGACCACATTGGCGTCGAGCAGATTGGTGTTGAGTCGGCCGTTTTGCCGATCATTACTGCCGCCATCAAAAGCCACGGCTTTGATTATTTGCAGTGCCAAGGAGGTTATGACGAAGGGCCTGGCGAGAAGCTTGTTTGCTTCTATCACTTCATCGCCATGGCCGAGCAAGTGGAAGCGATGACCGAAGGTCGGCCCCATGAGCTGCGCGAAGTGCGTTTAAAGGTGTTTCTCAGCCGAGAGGGGACACCTTCATTGCCATCGATTTATGGATTGTTTCGTGGTGCTGATTGGCAGGAACGGGAAACGTTCGACATGTATGGCATCGAGTTCGAAGGCCATCCCCATCCCAAGCGTCTGTTAATGCCTGAAGATTGGAAAGGCTGGCCACTGCGGAAAGATTATGTGCAGCCCGACTTTTATGAAATGCAGGATGCCTTCTAGGACCTGCGACAACTCTTGATTTGATCAAGCTTTGCTCCCATGACCGTGATCCTTAATTACTGCGAAGACTCCCGTTTGTGGCTTCGGTAAAAACGCATTACGGCTAAAGCAAGGCTTCGAGAATCGTGTCGCAAGGTTGACGTAGGACGTGCCCCTTGAAGGGGTGCTTGGGTGACGTCGTAGCCATCCTTTCTCAGGCCTTTGGCATCACAGAGCACCGGCTCGGCTCCACGAGCTTTGTAAAACTTGATCAGTGCAGAATTAGCAAGATTATCCTGGGCAAGAACGGCAGAAAATAGCCTTTGGCTAAGCCCGAGGCTGGCGAGTTGCGCTTCGATCGCCCGGAGATGTCCACGTACATCGAGGCCATCCGTTTCTCCTGGTTGGGTCATCAAGTTGCAGATGTAAAGCCGAGGTGCGCGACTGCGGTGAATCGCTGAAACTAGCTCTGGCACTAGCAAATTTGGAAGCAGCGAGGTGTAGAGGCTGCCTGGACCTAGCACAATTAAGTCCGCATTGGCGATGGCTTCCAGGGCTCGCGGTAGGGCAGGGGGACGCGATGGGACACAACCCAGCCTCACGATTGGACTAGGGGCATGGCCGATATTGCTTTCGCCTTCGATGCGTTGGCCGTTTTCGAGTTCTGCCCATAGACGCACATCGACGTTTGTGGCCGGTACCACCTGCCCTTGTACGGCTAAGACACGACTGGACGCGGTAATCGCTGTTTCGAGGTTGCCGGTTATGGCCGTCAGCGCCGACAGGAACAGGTTCCCGAAGCTGTGCCCCTCAAGTCCACCTCCAGCGGAAAACCGGTACTGAAACAGTCGTGTTAGCAGTGGTTCTTCGGTAGAAAGAGCTGCGAGGCAGTTGCGGATATCCCCGGGTGGCAAGACGCCGAGCTCACGTCTCAAAACACCGCTGCTTCCCCCGTCATCAGCCACCGTGACCACAGCTGTGATGTGGCTGCTATATCGCTTCAGACCGCTCAACAAGGTGGACAATCCAGTACCTCCTCCGATGGCCACGATGTTGGGGCCACGGTTCAAGCGGCTTTGCGCTTGCAGTGCATCAATGAGCACCGTGTCTTTATCGGGTGCTAAGGCCTGTTGGATGGAGCCAAAGCTTCGGCTTTGTCCCCACAAAACGAGGGCAACGCCCACAAGCAGCAGGATTGGGCCGGTGAATTCTCTTGGAAGAACGGTGGTGAGTGTTCCAAGCAGCCAGCTCAGGGTTTCAAGAATCCAATAAATCGGTTTGAGGTCGGCCCAAACAGCTCCACCGACCAAGGCCATCAGTAAACCCAGGCCAGAGGTGAGAACCCAGCGTTTCACCACCAGGCCAGGTTGCAACCAGCGCACTGCGCGCTGGGAGCGTGTCATGAGCTCTTGCCTCCGCCGCCCACGGTTCATTCTCGCCAGTTGGCGTCTGCTTTGAGGGGGTTTGCGCGCCAAGGGGCGACTCATTCAGGCATTTCATGAACTGTACGGAGCCTTCTCAAGCGCGGCAGGATGGTGAGATGTTTCGGCCTCTGACGTGTCTCAGCTCCAGTCCGTGGTGGAGATGGAAGACCTCACCATGCAGTGGGGATCAAGGTCTGTCCTGGACAGGGTGAGCCTGAAGATGCAGCCGGGTGAGCGGCTTGCCGTGGTGGGGCCATCGGGGGCAGGAAAATCAACGGTGTTGCGACTGTTGGCGGGTTTGCAGCTGCCGACGAGCGGACAATTGCGCATATTTGGCGAAAACCAGAACTACCTCCGGCTTGATCAAACCAACCCCCCTGATGTTCGGTTGGTCTTTCAGAATCCGGCTCTGTTGGCGTCCCTCACCGTCGAGGAAAACGTTGGTTTCTTGCTTCGAGAAAAAGGAACCCTGTCAAGTGGTGAGATTCGCGAGCGAGTTGAAACGTGCCTAGAAGCTGTGGGCCTGTATGAGGTGGGGCATTTTTACCCCGGGGAATTGAGCGGTGGGATGCAAAAACGGGTGAGTTTTGCTCGCGCTTTGATTGATGACCCCCATCGGGGAGATCAGTCGATGCCCCTGCTCCTTTATGACGAGCCCACGGCGGGACTTGATCCTGTGGCTTGTACACGCATTGAAGATTTGATTGTGAAAACCACAACGGTGGCTCGTGGTTGTTCCGTTGTCGTGAGTCATGTCCGCAGCACGATTGAACGCTCGGCGGAGCGGGTGCTGATGCTCTATGAAGGCCATTTTCATTGGCAGGGATCTGTGGATGAATTCCGCAGGTCCACGAATCCGTATGTGGAACAGTTCAGGACGGGTAGCCTGCGCGGACCCATGCAGCCTGCGGAGCACTGATCAGCATGCGTCGCAGTGTTCGTGATGCCCTTGTCGGATTCACTGTTCTTGGTGGATTAGTGGGTTTCGTTGCCACAGGGATGTGGATGCGTGGTGTTCGATTGGGATCTAGCGAGTGGGGATTGACTGCGAAGTTCAATGATGCGACAGGACTAGCCGAGCGTTCACCAGTGACGTACCGCGGCATTTTGGTCGGATCGGTGCGGTCGATCAAAGTCACCTCCAGTGCTGTGTTTGCTGAGTTAGAGATCACCAAGGGTGACCTGCGCCTGGCTTTGCCAGTAACAGCCACCATTGGATCAGGGTCGTTGCTTGGCGGTGATGCCCAGGTGGCATTGATGAGTCGTGGCAAGCCGTTGCCTGAGAATGCCCCGCTGCCGAAGGCCTCCAATTGCCAGTCCAAGGCTCAATTGTGTGATGGCGCTACGGTTGATGGGCGTGAAGCCCCTAGCATCGCCACGCTGACCAACAACTTTCAGGAGTTGTTGACGCAAGCCAAAACCGAGAAGTTGATCCCGAATGCGGCGGCTTCGATTGAGCAGATTGATGCCACAGCGAAGTCGTTTGAAGCTCTAACGGTTCAGCTGCAAGCCGAGTTATCAAAAGTGGATCCGGTGTTGCGCAATCTCCAAGCAGCGACGGCCCACGCCAACAACATCGTGGCGTCGTTGGATAACGCTGAAACGTTGTCGAGTTTGCGGAATACGGCCACGAACGCGGCTGAGCTCACTGCCAAATTGGATGCAGTAGGAGGTGATGTGAAGACACTCGTAGCCGATCCAGCCTTTATGCACGGTCTTCGCAATGTGACCATCGGCCTTGGGGCCTTGCTCTCAGAGGCATATCCATCTGAAACCAGTCGCTAGGACGATTTTAGTTTAATATTGTTACGATTCAGTGCCTATATCGTACTAATTGCGTCTATGGCGATCGATGCAATGGCTTGATCGCTGGCCTTAGGAAGTTGAACGTATTTGCCGCCGGCAGCTTCGGCGAGGTCTTTGCCCATGCCGCTACCGATGAATTTGCGTTCGGTGTCGATTACCAACAGCTTGATGCCCAGCATCCGATAACGGCATGCAACATCCAGCACCTCCTGCTTTAAATCGGGCTTGTCTTCCCCGTCCAGTTCGGGTTGGCCCAGCGACTTGCTGAGCGGGACATTTCCCCGACCGTCGGTAATGGCCACCACCACGACTTGGCCGAGATCTCCTGTGGCCAGGGCATTAGCACCCACCCTGGCTGCTTGGGTGAGTCCGTGAGCGAGCGGTGAACCGCCACCGCAGGGCATGGATTCAAGGCGACGCCGAGCGGCGGTGATCGAACGCGTTGGCGGCAATAGCACCTCAGCTTGGTCGCCTCGAAAGGGAATCAGCGCTACTTCATCCCGGTTTTTATAGGCTTCGGTGAGCAGTCGGATCACGGCTCCTTTGGCGCTTTGCATGCGGTTGAGGGCCATCGAACCACTGGCATCGACCAGGAACACCACCAGGGCGCCAGCTTTGCGCTGCAACAGTTTGGCGCGCAAATCGCCTTCCTCCACGATCACAGCACGGCCCGGCTGTCGCTCACGCCGCACTTTTTGGTAAGGGGCCGCTGCCCGGAGGGTTGCATCCACTGCAATTCGGCGGACGGGGCCTCGGGGCAGCATCGGCTTGACGTAGCGGCCTCGGCTGTCGCTCAACACCACCGAGCGGCTGCCGCTGTTGCCGGCTTTGCTTTTGGCTGCATTGAACAGGAGCAAATCTGGATCCACATCAATCGCTTCTGGATCGAGCATGAATTCTTCGGGAACGGATGGAGGGGCTTGGTCCTCTGGACTGTCGTCGTCCTCGCTCTTGTCGTCGTCAGAATTGTCCTCTGAGTTGTTGTCGTCAGGAGTGTCGTCATCCTCTCCAGAGCCTTCGGGAGGTGGAGGCGGATTGTCCTGCTGATCGTCCTGATCTCCCTGGGACGGTGGGGGGTCTTGCTTCTGTGGTGGAGGTGGCTCCATCTGCTGATCCGATGGAGGCAGCTGTGATGCCCGCGGGGCGATCACCAGCGCAACAGCTACTTGAAGGTCGTCTGCGTCCACCCGGTCTCTGCCGCTTAGGGCAGCGTGGGCTCGAGCGACGCGTACGGCGTACAGCTCAGAACGGTGGCCTTCCACCCCGCCACGGATCGCTTCGGTCACTAAGTAGACGATTTGCTCACGGCTGATTTGCACATCCGGCAACCACTGACGGGCAAGCAGCAATTGGGTGGCGAGAGCATCGGTTTCTTCTCTCCAGGTTTCGGCAAAGCTGCGGCTGCATTGACCGTGGGCTAATGCGGCATTGGTGATCTCCACCCGTTGCTCGGTGGTCACCAGCTGATTAGCCGAAAGAGCGATGGCAAAGCGATCGAGCAGGTGATCGCGAATGTTGCCTTCTTCGGGGTTGTAGGTGGCGATTAGCAGTGGCCGGCAAGGGTGGCTGAGGCTGAGACCTTCCCGCTCTACGCGGTTCTCTCCGCTGCCAACGGCCGCCAGCATCAAATTCACGATGCCGTCATCGAGAAGATTGAGTTCGTCCACATAGAGCACTCCCCGGTGTGCATCGGCGAGGAGGCCCGGCTGGAAGACAGCACTGCCACTCGACAGCGAGGCGGCCACATCCACGGCGCCCACGAGACGGTCTTCGGTGATGCCGAGGGGGAGTTGCACAAACGGTGCCGGAATCACTTTGGAGGGGGGATCGCCTGAGATCTGTTCACAGGTGGCGTTGTCCCATTCCTCTCGATTGAGGGGATCGAGGTTGCGGCCGACCCCCCCCCTCAATGTCGAGGATGTCGATCGGGGGGAGCAGGGTGTGAAGTCCACGGGCCAACACGGATTTACCGGTGCCGCGCCCTCCTGCAATCACCACGCCGCCGAGGCCGGGGTCTACTGCTGCCAACAGAAGTGCAAGCTTGAGCGTTCCATGGCCGGTGATGGCCGCCAAGGGAAAGGCACGGGTTGCTTGGTCGTTCTTTGCGACTACACCACTTGCCACCATGGAGGCTTCTCATCCCGCTCGTCTAAGCCAGTCTCGCTGATGCACCGCAGTGACGATGTTTCCCTCGCGATTGCCCTCGGCGCAAACCTGCCGCATGCCGATGCAGGACCGTGTCAAACCCTGTTGGCGGTGCGTCCGTTGTTGTCAGATGTAGTGCACGATTGGGCTGGTGTTCCGTTGCGGTTGAGTTGGTCGCCGTTGTTCGACACCACCCCTGTTGGTGGCCCGCCGGACCAGCCGCGTTACTGGAACGCTGTGGTGGTCGTGAATGGGCTCATCGACACTCCATCGTCTGAGGCGGCGTTGACGTTGTTAGGGGGATTGAACCGGCTGGAATCGCAATTTGGGCGGCGGAGATCCTTGGAACAACGTTGGGGACCTCGAACCTTGGACCTCGATTTGTTGTTTTGGGGAGAGCACCGGATGGAGCATTCCCGGCTGGTTTTGCCCCATCCGCGTCTTCATCTGCGCAACTTCGTTTTAGAGCCGCTTTTGGCTGCCATGAATCGATCAGTGGAGTGGATCGACTGACCTCAGCGAAAGCATGCAATGACCCGCCATGCTGGTTACCCCATAAGCCTGATCCGATGGCACCGTTGCCGGCTCCGGAGCCTTTTGAGTTGCTCGAAACCGTCGAGGCGGTGGATGTGCGCAAGCTTCGGTTCGAGCGCAACCGGATCAGGTTGCCGATGGGAGTGGAAAGCACCTTCGGCATGATTCGTCACCCCGGTGCCTCGTTGGCGGTGCCGATTACCGATGACGGCCAGGTGGTGCTGTTGCGGCAATACCGCTTTGCGGTGCAGGCCCGCTTGCTGGAGTTCCCTGCTGGCACCCTTGAAGCCGGGGAGGATCCGCTCGAATCGATGCAGCGGGAGCTTGGAGAGGAAGCAGGCTATAGCGCTTCCCGCTGGGATGCCCTTGGTCCGATGCTTCCTTGTCCTGGCTATTCCGACGAGGTGATTCATTGTTTCTTGGCCAGGGAGCTCACGGCTCTGGAGAACCCACCGGCTGGAGATGACGACGAAGATCTTGAAGTGGTCGCGATGACCCCCGCTCAATTGGATCGAGCCTTGGCTTCGGGGGATGAGTGGCTGGATGGTAAGTCAGTCACGGCTTGGTATCGAGCCAAACAACTGTTGGGTCTCTGATGGCAGCCTCTCGCGTTTTGTTTTGGCATCGCCGCGATTTGCGCTTAGCCGACAACCTCGGCATCCAGGCCGCGGTGGAGATCAGCCCTGCGGTGACGGGGGTGTACGTGCTGGATCCAGCCTTGATCCATCCAGCTCAGGCGTTGCCGCCCATGGCCCCGGCCCGGTTGTGGTTTTTGCTGGAAAGTCTGATCGAACTGCAGCAGCGTTGGCGTGCTGCCGGGAGCCGGTTGCTGATCCTGCAGGGTGATCCCGTGCAGATGCTTCCGCAGTTGGCAGAACGGCTCAGCGCCGAGGCTGTGGTTTGGAACAGGGATGTGGAGCCCTACAGCCGTGAACGGGATCGGCAGGTGGCGAAGCGGTTGCAGGCTGATGGTCGAAAGGTGGTGGTGGATTGGGATCAGTTGTTGATCGCCCCGGAGTTACTCAAAACAGGAGCCGGCGCCCCCTATCGGGTGTATGGCCCATTTCTGCGCAATTGGCGGGGCAAGGTTGAGGCCCAACAGCCCATCACGATTGAGCCTCCATCGGGCCTTGTCGATCTGGAAGCAGACTTGGTGCCGGATGGGGATCCCCTGGCTGCGATCCGTCATACCCATGGATTTGAAGGCACAGAGATCTGCCCCTGTAGGCCTGGTGAATCTGCAGCCATGGAGCAACTCAGCTGTTTTGCGGATGGGGCACTTTCTGGCTACGAGCCAGATCGGAATTTCCCTAGAGTTATTGGCACGTCGTATCTGAGCGCGGCGCTGAGCGTTGGCACGTTGAGTCCCCGTCAAGCCTGGTGCGCGGCGCAGCTTGGCCGCGATCAGGCCCGCAGCGAGGAGCAGCTCCATTCCATCGCAGTATGGGAACAGGAGCTGTGCTGGAGAGAGTTTTACCAGCAAGCCTTATTTCACTTCCCTGAGCTTGCGGACGGACCGTACCGGGAGCAGTGGCGCCGTTTCCCCTGGGAGAATAACGAAGCATGGTTTTCCTCCTGGCGAGAGGGGATGACCGGCATGCCGATCATTGATGCGGCGATGCGTCAGCTCAACGAGAGCGGTTGGATGCACAACCGTTGCCGCATGATCGTGGCTTCTTTCCTGGTGAAGGATCTGATTTGTGATTGGCGTTGGGGCGAGCGCGCCTTTATGGAATTGGAGGTGGATGGCGATCTGGCGGCCAACAACGGTGGTTGGCAGTGGAGTGCCAGCAGTGGCATGGACCCAAAGCCACTGCGGATTTTTAACCCCGCCACCCAGGCCACAAAATTTGATGCCGATGGCGATTACATCCGCCGTTGGGTGCCTGAGCTACGGCACGTGAACACCAAAGATCTCCTTACCGGTGACATTGGTGGACTGGAGCGTCGTGGTTATCCCGAACCGTTGATCACTCACAAAACTCAGCAGGCACTGTTTAAGACGCTTTACGCCACCATCCGGTCTTGATTCACGTTGTTGACTGAAGGGTCTTGGCTGAGGAGCTTCTCCAAAGCCGTTACGACTTGGTCTTGTTGCGTGGCCGTTAATTCAGGAAAGATCGGCAAGCTCAGCACCTCACTGCACAATCGTTCCGTGACGGGAAAAGTGCCTTCTCCATACCCCAGGTGCGCGTATGCCGGTTGGCGATGAATCGGAATCGGGTAATAAATAATCGTGCTCACCCCAGCATCTTGAAGCGCTTGCTTCAGCCAATCGCGGCAATGACTTTCGGCTCGTCCGTGGCTCGCACCGCTGGCGGAGGGAAGTGGGGGGGCGTTTGGGCATGACCTCACACGAACCACGAATTGATTCCAGCTATGCCCGTTGTCTCCATGGGGCAAAACGATGCCGGGTAGTGCGGTCAGCCGTTCCAAGTAGCGGGTCGCAATGCTGCTGCGGTTATGGATCCAATCCGCCAGTTTTGGCAACTTCACATTGAGCACAGCCGCCTGGATCGCATCAAGGCGGCTGTTGTATCCGAGGGCTGTGTGGAGATAACGCTTTGGCATGCCATGCACAGCAAGCTCGCGCATGGTTTGGGCGAGCGCAGCATCGTTTGTAATGACAGCACCGCCATCACCGGCAGCACCGAGATTTTTTGTGGGAAAAAAGCTGAAGCAGCCCACATCACCAAAGCTGCCCACAGATTGTCCATTCCAGGAGGCGCCGGTTGCCTGGGCGCAGTCTTCGACCACTTTTAGGTTGTGGGTGGTGGCAATCGACATGCACCGGGTCATGTCCACTGGACGGCCAAACAGGTGCACTGGAATCAGTGCCTTACTGCGAGGTGTAATCACCGCTTCGATCTGATCGAGGTCGATGAGATAGGTACTCGGGTCGACATCCACAAACACGGGAGTGGCCCCAATGGCACTGATCGCCTCTGCCGTGGCAAAAAAACTGAATGAGCATGTGATTACCTCATCTCCAGCTCCCACCCCAAGGGCCCGCAGCGCCAGGATCAAGGCATCGGTGCCGCTGTTGCATCCCACAGCGAAATCGACACCGGCAGCCGCCGCAAATGCAGCCTCGAATTGTTGTATTTGAGCGCCGCCGATGTATTGACCGCTCTGCAGCACAGACAGCACTGCTCTTTCAAGGTCGGCGCTCAGATCACTGATCTGTTTGCTGAGGCTGAAGGGAGGAACCTGCATATGAGAAAGCTTAAGAGGTTTGGCCGAACCATTCGGGCTCGTGGCCGGGGTTCCACTTCACGTTGCATCCCACTGCTGCCAACTGGTTTTGGCTGACAGGTGCTCCTGTCAGCACCGCATTGAGAGCGGCCCGGAGGTCGGATCCATCCAAGGGTTGGTCGTTGCCGGGTCGACTGGAATCCAGTTGACCCCGGTACTGCAGGGTTGGGGTGCTGCTTTTGTTGTTCTGGCTGAACAGATAAAACTCCGGCGTGCAGGCGGCTTGGAGAGATTTCGCCAACACCTGCTGATCGTCCAAAAGATATGGAAATGTCCAGCCATGGCGTTGGGCCTGCTCCGCCAGCTGTGCTGGACCGTCCTGGGGATGGGTGATCAAACTATTGCTGCTGAGTCCAACGAATTGGACCCGAGAACCGAAGTCGTTCTCCAGGCGAGTGACCTCAGGCTCGATGTGCTTCACGAAGGGGCAATGGGCACACAGCACCATCAGCAAGATCGGCTGTTGCTCGAATTCCGTTGAGGCGAACATTCCTCCGCTCACCCGGTCCAGACGAAAGGTGGGCAAGGTTGTCCCCAGGGCCAACATTGTTGAACTTGTACGAGCCATCGCAGCGCTGCAGATCTAAACCGCCTTCATCAGGATGACGCCAGAGGACATGGATTGATGCGGCGGGTCTTGTTGATCGCAGGCCTAGTCATCGGCCTCGTGGGCTGTGGTGTTTCATCTGAAACTCCGAGTTGGCGGATCTTTGCGTTGCAGCGGCATGGTGCCCATGACGGCCTGGCTGTGGTGAACCAGCCGGATGGTTATGGCATTCATATCGTTTTAGAAACAAACACCAGTGACAGAAAGGTTTGTCAGCCGCGTTGGTTGCCGGATGCTGCTCGTTTGTTCAATGGCAACGGAACTACGCCCTTCAGCTCTGGCCTCGCCAGCCGCACTGAATTTTTTCAGGCCGTCGCCCGCGGCGACGTGCTGAGGGTGCTGGAGGGCGAGCTCAAGCAACTTTGTGCTCTGCGTGCACCCCAAGCACGTTGGACATGGACGAATCCACCGCGCTCAGAAGAGGAGGTGATTCCGGTTGAATTACCGGCCTTGGAGGAGGAGGACCTCCTCACCAATCCCGTGGAGGAGCTCAAACGGCTGAAGGAACTGATCAAGAATCAACCTGACGCCTTGTAGCTCTCCCACACCACTGGTTCTGCTTCGCGCCAATAGCGACTGAACCGCCCGAGGCGGGGGGCGCGCGGTAGTTCCACAAAAGGCTCACCATCAAGAATCCACAGAGGGCAGTCCCGGTTGATGGCTGCTCCGTGGCGTTGCAGTCGAGGCTCAACGGCACCACTACTGATCACTCCATCAGCTCCATATCGGTTGGCAAATGCCAGCACCTCAGCCACGACATTGCCTTTGCGAATGGTGACTGGGAGATCCAAACAGCACTCGTAGAGAAAGCCCAACCGTTTGCGGCTGATGTGTTTGCTATCGATCCAGTCCTGGTCGAATACAAAAAGAGCCGGGGCTTCTGGGTAATCCTCGAGGGCTGGATTTGTACTGCCGAGGGATTCCTCATGCACCCAAACAATCGGTTGTTTTAGGTCCATCAGAAGCGCTGGGTGCTGGGGTTTGGGCGAGCCGTCGACTTGCTGCGATGGCCCTGTCGACGGGCCGGGACATCACGGATCGGGACCCTCTGGGCAAACAACTTGGTTTCGAGTTGCTCGTAGCTGGCATCGAAGGGGCAGTGATTTGCGCTGGAACAGCTCTTGCAGAAATTCCCCCCGCTGTAGCGCTCCAAGTTGTCGCGGTTGAAAAAGTAGGGCTTGTGGCTGAAGGTGCTGGCGATCCATTGCCAACTCAGATGGTTGCTGGCGGGATCACCATCGAGCAAATGCTCAAGGAACCAGTCCGCGCCGGCTTTCCAATGCACGTGTCGCCAATGCACGAGCCATGCGGCCATCCACATCCGAGCGTGGTTGTGAAGCCAGCCCGTGCTGACCAGCTCCTCGCGAAATCCATCCATGCAGGCCAAGCCTGTGCAGCCATCACGGATGTCGTCTGGGAGCTCTCGGCTGTAACTGGACGCGCTGTGACCGGTTTTGAACACTTCTTGGTCGTCGTCGATGTGATCACCCAGCTCCTGCCACATGCGTTGCCAAAAATCACGCCAGCCCAGCTCATTGATCAATTTGCTGCCGTCATCGCGGTTGTTGATGCTCTGAAATACGGCATCGCGCACTTCCGCCAAGGTGAGTACTCCGTGGCGGATGTAAGGAGATAGGCCGGTTACGGCTCCGTTGAGGTGATCACGGCTGCGGGCATACCGCTTCCCATCTATTTTCCGTATCTGCTGTTCCGCGGCTTGACGACCGCCACGGATTGGGCTGATGGCGCCACTTGCCCCCGGGAACTCCTGTTCCAGCATCGTATTCAGAGCTTCGCGCGAGCTGATTGTTCTCGGCAAATCACCGGCGATTGGAGGCGAAGCAGGGGCTGGCACCGACCTTCTGAAGCAACAGGCGTTTGATCTTGGCGGGGAATGGGGGAGAATCGCGCGAATTCAACCCTGTCCCGGCTCGTTCTGATGCTGCTCGATCTCACCGGCAAAAAAATCCTGGTTACCGGTATTGCCAACAACCGTTCGATTGCCTGGGGCATTGCTCAGCAACTCAAAGCGGCAGGCGCTGATCTCGGCATTACCTATCTCCCCGATGAGAAAGGCCGTTTTGAGTCCAAGGTGCGGGAGCTCACTGCTCCACTGGAGCCCAGCTTGTTCTTGCCCCTGAATGTTCAAGATCCGGATCAAATGGCGAGTGTGTTTGCTGATATCAAAGAAAAGTGGGGCGTTCTTGATGGATTAGTTCACTGCCTGGCGTTCGCCGGTAAAGAGGAATTGATTGGTGATTACAGCGCTACGACGGCTGAGGGTTTCGCGCGCTCCTTGGATATCAGCGCCTATTCCTTGGCTCCACTCTGTGCCCATGCCAAGCCGCTGTTCAGCGAGAAGGCAGGTGTGATCACCCTCTCGTACCTGGGTTCTGAGCGCGCGATCCCCAACTACAACGTCATGGGTGTTGCCAAGGCAGCCTTAGAAGCGTCCGTGCGCTACTTGGCTGCTGAGCTCGGCCCGGAGAAGCAGGTTCGCGTTAATGCCATTAGTGCCGGCCCCATTCGTACTTTGGCGAGTTCAGCCATCGGAGGAATCCTCGACATGATTCACCACGTTGAGGAGAGAGCTCCTTTGCGTCGCACCGTGACCCAGATGGAAGTGGGCGGTACCGCTGCGTTCCTCTTGAGCGACCTGGCTAGCGGCATCTCAGGCCAAACCATCTATGTAGATGCCGGCTATTGCGTGACAGGGATGTGACCCGCCCCTGTTGATCCAGCATCAGATTCGAAAAGATCGGTGGACTCGAGACACCACTGAGGCTTTGGTTCAAGAAATGGATACGGGGGTATTTGGGTCTGTTGATGACCTGGCGCACCCGTTGGCCAAGCCTGGAGGTTTGGCCGATGGGCGGATGCTTCGCCATGATCAACGCGTTAGCAACGGTTGGCGGGAACTCAAGAGCATGCGCACTGGTGAAGTTCACCGCCATACCGGCGAAACCGACGTCAAGGTCAAGCTCGACCTTGACGGCACCGGCCGGTGTGAGGCCTCTACCGGAGTGCCCTTTCTCGATCACATGCTGCATCAGATCAGCAGCCATGGATTGCTTGACCTAACGATTAAGGCGGTGGGGGATACCCATATCGATGATCACCACACCAATGAAGATGTGGGCATTGCCGTGGGACAGGCCCTCAGCCAAGCCTTGGGTGATCGAAAAGGGATTTATCGGTTCGGTCATTTCGTAGCGCCCCTCGATGAAGCCCTTGTGCAGGTGGCATTGGATTGCTCTGGCCGTCCTCATATCAGCTATGGATTAACAATCCCGACGCAAAAAATCGGCACCTACGACACAGAATTGGTCAAAGAATTCTTCGTGGCAGTCGCTAATAACAGTGGACTTACGTTGCATATTCGTCAGTTAGATGGCGTGAATTCCCATCACATCGTGGAAGCTTGTTTCAAAGCGTTCTCCCGTGCGCTGCGCATGGCCACTGAAATCGACCCCCGTCGAGCCGGTGCGATCCCGAGCAGTAAAGGTGTTTTAGAGCAGGCTGGCGCCAACTAAATTCCGAGCTACCCGCCGCGTTTCTCTGTTAATTACGAGAGGATGGATTTGGTTGAGATCCGTAGTTCGTGACTGTTGCACCCACCCGTCCATATAGCCGCGAGGACTGGTCGAGCGCCTTCGTCAACGTTGATGACGAACTCACGGATGTGGCGTTGATTCCTGTGCGTGGCGCCATTCCCCCTGAACTCAACGGCACGCTCTATCGCAATGGACCTGGCCGTTTAGAACGCGACGGCCATCGTGTTCACCATCCCTTCGATGGCGACGGCATGATTGCCGCGATGCGGTTTGAGCATGGCGCCGTTGCCCTCACCAATCGCTTCGTCCGCACGGAGGGTTGGCTCGCAGAGGAAAAGGCCAACAAGGTGCTCTACCGCGGTGTCTTTGGGAGTCTGAAACCCGGAGGGCGGTTAGCCAACGCCTTTGATTTACGGCTGAAAAACATTGCCAATACCAATGTGGTGCGGCTTGGTGATCAGCTGTTAGCGCTCTGGGAGGCGGCAGAGCCCCATGCCCTCGACCCAGTCACCTTGGAAACCCGCGGGTTGTCACGGCTCGATGGTGTTCTGAAAAAAGGGGAAGCCTTTAGTGCTCACCCACGTTTCGATGCTGGTCACCACGATCGCCCTCGGATGGTCACCTTTGGTGTGAAGGCTGGCCCCCGTAGCACCATTCGACTGATGGAGTTCGCCACCGATGGGCCTGATGCCGGTGTGCTTTTGAACGATCGATCAGACAGTTTTCCCGGTTTCGCGTTTTTGCATGATTTCGCGATTACCCCCAACTGGGCGGTGTTCCTTCAAAACGCCATCTCCTTCAACCCTCTGCCGTTTGTCACTGGCGAAAAGGGTGCTGCGCAGTGTTTGTCCTCCCAGCCAGGTGGCAAAGGACGCTTTTGGTTGATTCCCCGAGATTGTGGTCGTTTCGCTGGAGAAAAACCTCGCATTCTTGAGGCTCCAGATGGGTTTGTCTTTCATCACCTCAATGCTTTTGAGGACGGAGATCATGTGGTGGTGGAGAGCATCGTTTACGACGATTTTCCTTCGATTGGTCCAGATGATGACTTTGCTCAGGTCGATTTCGAGAGCATCCCTGAGGGGATCCTGCATCGATGTTGCCTTGATTTGAGCCGTGAGATTGTTCAAACCGAGCGGATGTCCAACCGCACTTGTGAGTTCGCCATGGTGAATCCGCGGTTGCAGGGACTGTCAGCTCAGTACGCCTGGATGGCGGTCGCTGAACGGGAGGTTGGTAATGATCCGCTGCAGGCCATCCAAAAGTTGGATCTCACCACTGGTCATACCCACACCTGGAGCGCTGCTCCCCGTGGTTTTGTCAGCGAGCCCTTGATGGTTGCGCGGCCTGGTGCTTCAGCAGAAGATGATGGCTGGGTGCTGGATCTGGTCTGGAATGGATCGCGTGGGGCCTCCGATTTGGTGATCCTCAATGCGGTAGATCTATCGGAAGTGGCCGTACTGGAATTGCCTTTGGCGGTACCGCATGGGCTGCATGGCAGCTGGGCCGGATCCGTCTGAGTGTTGTTCAGTCACATTGAGGCAGATTTCAACTCGCACCTCTTTGCCAATTTCAATCCGTCCAGGCTCAAGCTGTTGAAATAGATCAGTGGTCGTGATGGGTTGTCGAAGTGCTGTTTTGTTGGCTGGCTTGCTGTTGGGTTTGACGGCACCGCTTTATGCCCAAGACAGGAAGTGTGACGGAACTCTGCTGGAACTCACGGTTGTGGAGCAGGGAACGGGCCGAACAGATCGCTTTCAGTTTTCCCTGCGTTTGGAAGCACAAGCCAGCTCGAAGAAAGAGGCTTTGAACGAATTGAATCGTCGGCTCGTCACAGTTCGAAGCAAGATTTCTGGCTTGACGATGGGGGGACTCGTTGTGTCTGCGCCACGTAATTACACGATTGGAAGCAAAACCACCTCTCCTCAGCGCCACCAGGCCACTGCCAGCCTCACGGGTGAGGTGGGCCGTACCAATTACGACCCATTTATACAGCAGGCTGGACGCTTGCCCGGTGTCAGCCTTCAGGGAATGACATCGCTGTCTTCAACCGATGGTGCACAGTCTCTTCAACAGCAATTGCTTGAGAGAGCGTTTGCGCAAGGACGCCGTCAAGCCGAGTCCACACAGCAGCTGTTGGGATTGCGCCAACTTCAGTTGATCCGGATTGACCAGCGCAATGGGGGAGGTCATCTGCGGTCAAGTGCCCTGTCTCGGTCGGAAGGGAGTTTTGATCCATCTGAAGCGCCGAAACCCCGTCAATCCATTCGTCTCAATCTCGACTACTGCTTGAACTGACCCCTGCACCATTGTTGTCAAGGTTGAGTGGAACTGAATTGGCTGATGAAGACGATATTTTTGGCATGATAATTTGATTATAATCGTTGATCCTTTGCACATACTTAATTTAATCTTCCGCCGATTAATAGCGATGAGCGGATGTTGTGGATCGATGCTGGACCCCACAAGGCTGCCAGCAGCTATGTGACTGAACGGTGTCGTAAAAGTTGTGATGCTTTGACGATACAACGAGTATTGATGGATGAAGATAATACTCTCCTCGCTAATGCTGTACAAAATTATCAACCTTTAGAAGATGTTTGTCTGGCTTGCCGAGTAATCTTCAACGCATTTTAATCAGTAGTTCATCGCATGACACGAGAATTCTGAAGAAGTTCTTTCTAATCATCTTGCACGACTTGGCATCGTCATATGGATTTGAACTTGGCATTAGCTATTTCGCCAGAGATCAGCAGTTATGGCTAAATTCTGTGCACTGCCATCGTGTTCGACGCTTTCGTTCAACGCAAGGATTCTCGAAATATTGTCGATGCATTATGAAAAAATCCTAGTTCTTTGGATATTAATTATCCATCAAAATTTAGCGTCCTGATGGGATATCCTGAGATTGCGAAAATGTTTTGCCGCTATCTCGGTAAGTGGTAATCACGGATCCTTTTTTAGCTCTTACTTCGGTATTGGGCTTGAGAAAGCTATCTGATAACCTATGTTTAACGGGCGAATTCTCGAAAAAGAATATTCAGCCAGGAGGGAAAGTGGTTTAGATGTCTCGAATTTTCTACCAATTAATGGAGTCTTTGGGTTTTAATCCTGATGTGTTGAATCGCAAGGGAAATGTGATTCGTGATCTTGCGATCGAACGAGGTTGGGATCAGGACAAGTTTGATAGTTTTGATTAGCCACTTTTGGACCGCGTGACAGGTTTCTATGCATCATCGAACGATGCATTTGCACGTGAGTATTGGGGTATTTCGTGGGATAAATTGTTCCCATCGCAGGCTGCTTCTCAATTTGTCTATAAAGGGCCGGAGTCTGAATTGGAGAAGCGGGAAATGCGTTGTTTGATGATTTGTGTGTCGTGAGAGCTCTACTTTCCTTGGGCTCTTCGAAAGAAGTTTTTTCAGTTGTATGTCCATAAAGGGGCTTATTGGATTGACTCGTTAACTCTTATTGATCAATAAACAAGGGGGGGGGGAGTGTCTCCTCTCTTTGTTTAAGACTCTTGTTTGATTATTTGTTATCAATAATATCGATAAAGATGCCGTGCTCTTCCAGCAAATTATTTATTGTATTGTTCTTGATTGGCCTGTAATTAAACACCTCCCCCTCAATAATAAGTTGGTCTTTTTTGCCGAAGTTATTAATAGCTAGCTTTTTCTTTATTAGATCATAGGATTCGATGGTCGTTATGTCCTTTTTCCTGTCATTTCCATTGTCGATGACCAGTGTTTTTACTGAGCCTTTGATGATGACAGAATCCTTGCCATTGCCAAGGCTAAAAGTATTCTTGCCAATTAATTTTGTTCCCTCCTCTACTGTAATGAGCTCTTCTCCCTTTCCCCCATTGACCGCGCTAGATTTTAGTGTTGTATCTACAAACGTAATAGTATTGGTTCCTTTTTTGGCATTAATAGATGCCCCAATATTTTTCGCATTTGATAGTGTTAGCGCTGAATTGTCTGTATGAATAAAAGTGAATATTGGTTTTGAAAGTTTTTTACCTTTAACATGAAAATTATTTTTAATTTCAATTGTCATATTTTTTATTCCCGATTCCGCCGTAACAGTTGTTATTTGATCAACAATATTAATGCTGATATCTTTAGATTCAGTCGTCGAAACTTTTACGATCCCATTAAGTGTCTGGGTGACACCATCTTCTATAGCACTTTGGTCTGGAGCAGTGGCGGGAGAAGGTGAAGGAGCAGTGGCGGGAGAAGGAGCAGGTGAAGGTGAAGGAGCAGGGGCGGGAGAAGGAGCAGGTGAAGGTGAAGGAGCAGGTGAAGGAGCAGGTGAAGGAGCAGGTGAAGGTGAAGGAGCAGGTGAAGGTGAGGGAGCAGGGGCAGGAGTCTTCGTATTAACGGTGAAGGTGACGGTGTTATTGGCATCGGAACCGTCGCTGTTATCGGTATTGGCTTTATCAGTGAAGGTGCTACTAGTAACGGAGATCACCCCTTCGGCGGTGCTGTTGGCGGTGGGAGTGAAGGTGGCGGTGTAGGAGGTGGCAGATGCTGCGTTCCAGTTGGAGAGAGAACCACCGGAAACGGTGACATCGGACTGGATGAAGTTGGTGGAGGCTTTCGAGAGGGTGAAGGTGATGGTTGCTGTATTGCCCACAGTGAGGACGTCATCGGCATCGTCTTCTGTGATGGCGATGGTGGGGGGAATGGGGTTGGCCGATGCATCGGTGCGAATGATTTGAGATGCAGCATCGAAGTCTCCAGCGTCGATGCCTTGCAGAAGAACTGAACCGAAGGAGGCGACGGAGATCAGCAGATCACTCCCGGATTGAGAGATGGAGTACTCCTGATCGGTCTGAATGCCGAGTCGATCACCCTGGGCGATAACGAAATCGGTGATTTGATCGGACCCTCTACTGAGCTGGAATTGATCAGCGCC